>NZ_CP121196.1:0-315150 GCF_039994875.1 Telmatobacter sp. DSM 110680
CTTCCATCTCATCTAGTTTCTTTTTCTGATCGTCGGTCAAGAACTCGCGCATTTGTTTGTCTGACTTCATGAACAGCTCGCCCATGGCGGCATGCCGTTGCTCTGCCGTAAGGGTCTGGTCGTCGTTAATCTTCTGCGACCCGTCATGCATTTCCTGCAGGATGGGCCTCGCTTTGTCCTGCTGATCGGCAGTCAACGCGAGTTTCTCGCTGATCACTTTCAAATGTTGTTCAACGGGTGCGGCGGCGATGGCATGCGTGTCGGGACTGGTTGTCGTGGTCTGCTGGGCCCCTATACTCAGCGCAAACATCAACACGGTTCCTGCTGCGAGCAAGCGAATTCGAATCATTGGACCTCTCCTTTTTTTCCGTCGGCGAACCGCGCGATTCAGCCTATGATTCGCACTGTAGCTGTTAATTGCAGCCGCGTCGAGGGCGGACCGGCGTTGTTGAACAAAGAGGCCATATTGTCCAGAAACGCATCCACAAAGCATCCTCCGATCGTCGACAATCGCGGTGTGAAGAGAAAAGAGAAGGTGCGGAAGCCGGATTCCCGGGTGCGACGGACCCGCGATCAACTCGGCAATGCGCTGATCGAGTTGATCCAGGAGAAGCCGATCAATGACGTCACCGTACAGGATGTTCTGGACCGCTCCGGTGTTGGCCGCTCCACCTTCTATCTGCACTATCGCGACAAGGACGATCTGCTCGTTAGTCAGCTTGAGATGTTTCTTGAATTCATGAGTACGGTGCTCAGCGTTCGCAAGGACAAGTCGAATCGGGTTGCGCCGGTGACGGAGATGTTTGAGCACATTGGCAACCAGAACAAGCTCTACCGCGTGCTGTCGGATTCAGGTCATCTGAAGGACTTCTTCGATCTCGCGGAGGGATACTTTGCCCGTGGGATTGAGCGGCGCCTTTGTGAATCCGGGCGGTTCACGAAGATCCCTCCGCGTGAACTGGCGGCACGCGCATCGGCCCTGTCCGGGAGTCTGCTTTCACTGTTGCGATGGTGGCTTGATCGCGGGGAAAAAGAAACACCGCAACAGATGGACGAGATGTTCCATCGCATGGTGTGGACCGGCCTGCAGTAGAGGTAAACCTGCCGACAGTTCTCTGTTTATCGTGCGCTGAACCCGCGCTATACTACGCCGCATGCAGGGCAAAGGTGGCTGTCTGGGATGTTTGAGCGGTTGCCTGGTGAAGCTTGTGCTCTTCGGGATCGGCGCGTGCGCCTTCGTCTGGGTGCTGACGGTCGCGCTGAATCCCTGGGCGTTGCACATCGGCGGACGCTCTACGCCGCTGCTCTACTGGCACGGGACAGGAACGGTGATCTCGAAGGACGGCAAGACTTATCCGATGTTTGTTTCCTTCTGGCCGGGAAAACCGGGGCGGCACGGAGGCGGCCGGCGCGAAGGCAAGATCTGGAGCGCCGACCTGAAAGGCACGGGCTGGCTGTGCATCGCGCCGGGGTCGGTGGAGCGGATGGAAATGAGCGGCACGATGTACGGCGGATATACAAGCAGCGACAACAGCCTGTTTGCCTTCCGGTTTCTGGAGTGGCGCAAGCCTTTCGCGATCAATTATCAGAATCGCGGCTTCTTCGATGTGGCTGGAACCTGGCACGGGCCGCTTCTAATATTGGATCGGCCGGATGAGCAAGGCATCAAGCTGAACACCGGACCGTTTATCGACCATGCGACGGTGACGCTGCGCTGGAGCACGTATCCAGAATTCGAATCAGCCTGCCGAAACATGGGAAGTGGGAACGGAAAGTAGATGCGGACGCAGAGGTTCGTGCTTTCCCATCCTTGCCGCGCAAAGATGGGGTACCCAGATTCAGAAACGAAGAACGCTCGTCGAAATGACACGGGCGCGGTTCCCAAACCTGACACACGAGATGCACCCTTTGGAGGTCCCATGCGAAAGAACAATGTTGTGATCGTCGCTTTGACTTTACTGGTTCCGATTGCCATGACTGACGCTGGCTCTCGAGCGCAGGCACAGGAAGCGAAGTCGGCTTATCCGGCGATGGCTCCGGTTGATCAGTATTTGATGGCGGACCAGAATGCTGAGATCGCGCTGGCTCGGAGTGGCGCGCCCGCTTCCGTTTCCGATGGAGCCGAAGTGATGGTTCTCGGCCGAACGGGTTTCACTACTGCGGCGAAAGGCACGAACGGTTTTCTTTGTGTCGTGGAGCGAGGATGGGGCGCGGCCACCGATGATCCGGAGTTTTGGAATCCCAAGATTCGTTCGCCTATCTGCTTCAATCCAGCGGCAGCGAGGACGTTTGCGCGGATCTTCCTGATGAAGACCAAACTGGTGCTGGCGGGAAAGTCGAAGGCGGAGGTTCTCGCGGAGACCTCGGCAGCGCTGGACAGCAAGGAACTACCCGCGCTGGAGCCTGGATCGATGTGCTACATGATGTCGAAGCAGCAGTACCTGAACGATCGCGGCGCGGCCTGGCATCCACACTTGATGTTCTTTGTTTCGGGTGACGCGGAGAAAAGCTGGGGCGCCGATGGGGAAGGTTCCCCGATTATCGCCGCGAATGACCCCGAAGAGCGGGTGACGATCATGATGGTTCCGGTGTGGAAGTGGTCGGATGGGACACCCGCGCCGGCGATGGCGCACTGATACACGATAAAAGCTGACGCAGGCCGACTTCGCTCAGGACGACGTGGGCTGTAGTGGGTTTGTGCTTTCCCACCCACGCGATGCAAGGATGGGGCACCCGCATTTGTGAGGCCGGTCAGGGTGGGCCACCCGCGTGAGGTCTAGTCGGCATCTTCCGGTTCTTCCTCGGCTTGCTCTTGTGGTTGTTCTTCCTGCTCTTCCTGTTCTTCTGCTTCTTCTTCGGCGGCTTCGCGTTCTGCTTCGAGGCGGTCTTCGAGTTTTTCCACTTTGGATCTGTAGAGCGGGAAGTTGGCGCAGAAGTCGCGGCGACGGCAGTTGACGCAGTCGGCCGGTGGCTCGCAGGTGGATTTCTCGGGGGCCAAGTTGCCGAGGCCGTCTTCTTCTTCGCAGAGTTCGCGCACGGCCTCACTGAGTTTGCCTTCGGATTTGCGGGCGAGCTTCGAAGCAATCTGAAGACCATAGAAGAACAGACCTGCATGCCGGGGATCGATGCGACGGGCGCCGAGGCCGCGGAGAACCTGATTGAGGGCGATCTGAACGCCTCCGGTGTCTTCGATGGAGGGAAACAGGAGCGGCTCGGCAGAGGTGGTGGAGACGGCTGCGAATCGGCGGGCGGTGTTGTGGAAGTAGCAGAAATGCTGATCGCGCAGGGCCGGAGATTTGCATTTGAATCCGGTGGGCAGGATATGGCGACATTCCTTGAACATGAAGACTCCTGTACCGTCCCCCACCTGGGAATCTGGCGGCAAATTCCTGCGCGGATTGATGTTAAGGGAGGGGTGCGGCGGCAAATTGTTCTGTGAATTAGCGATGGCCGTAGATTCCTCTGCGGATTGGACTTTTGGTCCGATCCGGAGTGAACGTTAGTGATTAGTGGTCAGTGATCAGTGATCAGTGGTCAGTAAAGTGCCAGATCTGAGTTGATCGTGCAGCTTGAGTGAGACGATCGATTTGAGTCCATTGTGCACCGGGAGGGGGAAATTACCTGCAAAAGAGGGGGAAATATTTGCGGAGTGAAATGAGAAGGTTAGGGAGATTCTGGCGGCGCGGGGATTGACGCGGTTGAAGTCGGGCGTGCTCTGACATGCGAAAGAGCAGAAGCAGATCCTTCGACTTCGCTCAGGATGAAGTGGGCCGGGGTGGGTTCGTGCTTTCCCACCCTTGCTGCGCAAGGATGGGGCACCCACGTCCATGAGGATTGTTCGGGTGGGCCACCCGCCGTGAATGAAGTTCGTGCTTTTCCTGGTCTCAGAAGCGAGACCTAGGTCACCCGCCTGCCTGGAGATCTTCGCCATTCAACCACGGTGTCATCCTGAGCGGAGCGGCTTGGGGCCACGCGAACCTGCAAGGTTCGTGGGGTAAGCGGAGCGAAGGATCTGCTTTTTAGTTCACACGTGGAACACTCAAACGCGGATACCACGGCGCACTCAGGTCTTCCCACGTTGGATTCCCGCCTTCAATCAAAGCGATCTTCCGAGCACGCGTCCATCCCTTGATTTCCTTCTCCCGCTGGATCGCTGCGCTCACTTCGCTGAACGTTTCAAACCAGACGAGACGGTTGCAGTTGTAGCGCGCGGAGAATCCGGGATGAGTCTTCTGCTTGTGCTGGAAGATGCGGCGGCGCAGGTCTCCTGTCACGCCGGCGTAGAGCGTTCTGCTTCTGCTGGCGAGGATGTATGTGAAATAGAACCGGTCGTCCATAGGTGGAAGGGTAACGAAACGGTTGCGAGTGGTAGGTGTTTGCGGTCACGGGAGTCTGCGAGAAGCAGATCCTTCGCTCCGCTTACCCCATGAACGCTCAGGCGTTCACGGGGCCCCAAGCCGCTCCGCTCAGGATGACACGGGCTGAGGTAAGTGCTGATAGGTGTGGGAGTAGTCAGGCCGAGACGAGGCCTTTTGCTGCTGGCACTTTCGCCAGCATCTGCTTTATGCCGCGAATGGCTTGTCTGCTGCGCTCTTCGTTTTCTATGAGGCTGAAGCGCACATGTCCGTCGCCGTAGTCGCCGAAGCCTATTCCGGGGGAGACGGCTACTTTGGCTTCTGTGAGTAACAGCTTGGAGAATTCGAGGGAGCCCAAGTGCTGGTAGGCCTCGGGGATTTTGGCCCAGACGAACATCGTCGCCTTAGGTGACGGCACTGCCCATCCGGCGCGGTTGAGGCCTTCGATTAAAACGTCGCGGCGGCGGCGGTAGTTTTCGCGGATCTCCAGGACGCAGTCTTGTGGGCCTTCCAAAGCGAGAATAGAAGCGACTTGAATTGGGGTGAAGGTGCCGTAGTCAAAATAGCTTTTCAATCTTGCGAGGGCGTTGACGAGGACGGGGTTGCCGACCATGAATCCTACGCGCCAGCCGGGCATGTTGTAGCTCTTTGACAAAGTGAAGAACTCTACGGCTACGTCTTTGGCGCCGGGGACCTGGAGGACGGAGGGCGGCTTGTATCCGTCGAATCCGAGGTCGGCGTAGGCGAGGTCGTGGATGAGGTGGAATCCATACTCGCGGGCGAGGGCGACGAGGCGGGCGAGGAATGGAAGGTCGACGCATTGCGTGGTGGGGTTCGACGGGAAGTTGACGATGAGGGCCTTGGGGCGCGGGGTCATGCGGGGGATGATGGATTCGAGTTCGGCCAGAAACTGATCGCAGTCGTGCACGGGGACGCTGACAACGTGAGCTCCGGCGATGACGGGGCCGTAGATGTGGATGGGATAGCTGGGGTTGGGCACGAGCACGGTGTCGCGCGAGTCGAGAATCGCGAGGCAGAGGTGGGCGATGCCTTCTTTGGAGCCGATGGTGACGATGGCTTCACTGGCGGGATCGAGGTCGACGTCGTAGCGCGACTTGTACCAGTTGCAGATGGCCTTGCGCAGGCGCGGAATTCCTTTTGACACGGAGTAGCGGTGGGTGACCGGCTTCTGCGCGGCCTCGATCATCTTGTCGACGATGTGCTTGGGCGTGGCTCCGTCAGGGTTGCCCATGCCGAAGTCGATGATGTCTTCGCCGCGGCGGCGGGCGTTGACCTTTAATTCTCCGGTGATGTTGAAGACGTAAGGCGGGAGGCGCTGAATGCGGCTGAACTCTTCCATGGCTTCCTCAAGTATGACAGTGGACAGTGAACAGTGGACAGGCGCGCCAAGAGCGGGGCACCTGAAGTGGAACTGCTTGTCTGGATTGGATGAGGTGGGGCGGAGTCTAGGCGGCTGGCGCCGCCGCAACCGCCGCGAACGCCGCAGCACGAGCCGCTGCCGCGAAGAGAGTCGCGATAGGGGCGGGATGGTGGGGGTGCGGCATGGGGAGATTATAGCGGAACGAGTGATCAGTGATCAGTGGTCAGTGGACAGTGGACAACAGTGGTCAGTGTTCAGTGTTCAGTACGGAGGGAGCGTGGGCACAATATGGTTTCGTGCTTTCCCAGGTCTCAGATGCGAGACCTGGGGCACCCGGCGTTGTTCACTGAACACTGTTCACTTATCACTGACTTTCAACACTACGCGGAATCGGGCTTTGCCGGACATCATTCTTGCGTAGGCTTCTTCGGCTTTCTCTAACGGGTAGGTTTCGATCATGGGTTTGACGCCGGTGAGGGCGCTGAACTTGAGGGTGTCTTCGGAGTCCATGCCGGTGCCGGAGGGCCAGCCGGCTACGGTGCGGCGGCCGAGGAGCAGCGGAAAGGGGTTGATGACAATGGGGCCGTCTTCTGGTGCGCCGACGACGATGAATTTGCCGGCGGGGGCGAGTCCGTCGATGACCCACTCGAGCGCTTTGGCGCTGGTGATGGTGGAGAGGATAATGTTGGCGCCGCCGATTTTCTGCAGTTCTTTCGCGGGATCTTGGGTGGTGGTGTCGATATAGAGGTGCGCGCCGAGTTGTTTGGCGAGAGGAGCCTTGTCCTGACCGCGGGCGACGGCGACGGTGCGGTATCCGGCCTTGGCGGCGTACTGGATGGCGAGGTGGCCGAGTCCGCCAATGCCGAGGATGGCTACAGTGTCTCCGGTGCGGGCGCCGGAGTTGCGAAGAGCGTTGAAGGTGGTGATGCCGGCGCAGAGCAGCGGGGCGGCATCGGCGTCGTTGAGTTCGTCGGGCATGAAGGCGAGGGCATTGGCGGGGGCGATAACGTAGTCGGCATAGCCGCCGTCGTAGTTGATGCCGCTGATGGGCTGGTTTTCGCAGAGGATGAAGTCGCCGCGTCGACAGGGTGGGCAGTAGTTGCAGTGGCCTCCGTGCCAGCCGAGGCCGACGCGCTGGCCGGGCTTGAAGAGGGGGACATCGGGGCCGACGGCGTCAACTACTCCGGCGATTTCGTGGCCGGGTGCGCGGGGGTATTCAAGGCCGGGCCAATGGCCTTCTTTGGTCAGCGAGTCGCTATGGCAGACGCCGCAGGCGCGAACGCGGATACGGACGTGTCCGGGGCCAGGCTCGGGGAATTCTTTTTCTACGAGTTGGAACGCACCGCCGGCGGCGGCTACCTGCATGGAACGGCCTTTTACGGTTGGCATGGGGAAGTTTTTCTCCTGCGGCTTGGATGTGAAGAAACAAGGCAGGTTACAAATTTTGTGTGAATACGTGCTGAAGGCGTAGTGCGGAAAGTGTTGCGCTGGGGGACGGACTCCAATAGTCTTCACGAACGGCGCTTAAGTTGAATTGAATTCAAGAGGACGGTTAGAGATGAGAAATATTTTTCGGGTAATGATGCGCGGGGTTTCGGCGGGAATCGCGATGATGTTCGTGGCGTGTGCGGTGCCGGCGCATGGGCAAACGGCTAATGACGCGCATCGACAGGTAGCGAAGCTGGTGGATTCAAACAGCGCTAACTGGAAGCAG
Source organism: Telmatobacter sp. DSM 110680 (assembly GCF_039994875.1). Taxonomy (GTDB): domain Bacteria; phylum Acidobacteriota; class Terriglobia; order Terriglobales; family Acidobacteriaceae; genus Telmatobacter. The sequence continues at coordinate 7,451 of NZ_CP121196.1, forward strand.
GTGTCGAAGCAGATTTGGGATTTTGCGGAATTGGGATACCACGAGAACAAGAGTTCGGCGCTGCTGCAGGCGCAGCTCAAGGATGCGGGGTTTGCGATCAAGAGCGGCGTGGCCGATGAGCCTACAGCTTTTGTTGCGAGCTATGGCGAGGGCAAGCCCGTGGTGGCGATTCTGGGCGAGTTTGATGCGCTGCCGGGTTTGTCGCAACAGACGGTGCCGGAGCGTGCGCCGGTGACAGCGGGTGCGCCGGGGCATGGATGCGGCCACAATCTGCTGGGCTCGGGAGCGGCGCTGGCTGCGGTTGCGGTGAAGCAGTATATGGAGGCGAACCATGTGAAGGGGACGCTGCGCTATTACGGAACTCCGGCAGAGGAGGGCGGATCGGGCAAGGTCTACATGGTGCGTGCCGGACTGTTCAAGGATGTGGATGTGGTGCTGCACTGGCATCCGGGCGACAGAAATGCCGTGATCGATGGAGGCGCGCTAGCAGTGACTTCGGCGAAGTTCACATTTCACGGAATCGCGGCGCATGCTGCCATGTCGCCGGATCACGGACGGTCGGCGCTGGATGCGGTGATGCTGATGGGGAATGGGATTGAGTTCATGCGCGAGCATGTTCCGAGCGCGACGCGCATGCACTACATCATCTCGAAGGGCGGCGTGGCGCCGAATATTGTGCCGGACCTGGCGCAGATGGATTTGATGGCGCGAAGCCCGTCGAATACGACGCTGCAGGAGATCTGGGAGCGCATTCTCAATGTCGCGAAAGGGGCTGCGCTGATGACGGGAACAACGGTTGAGGTGACGGACATTGGGAGCGATGCGGACATTATTGGGAATGACGCTCTGGCGCAAGAGGCGCAGAAGAACCTGGAAGAGGTGGGCGGTTACACGATGAGCGCGGATCAACAGAAATTTGCGCACGATCTGCAGAAGACGCTTGGCCTCGACACGTTGCCGAGCCTCGAACTGACGAAGGTGATTGAGCCATTTCACAAGCCCGATCCCAATGAGCCGTCGGCGTCGACGGATGTGGGGGATGTGAGCTGGGTGGTGCCGACGATCGGATTTACGACCGCAACGTTTGTACCGGGATCGTTCGCACATAGCTGGCAGGCGGCAGCGACAGCCGGAACGAGCATCGGACAGGATGGGATGGTGGTGGCGTCGAAGGCGCTGGCGGACACGGCTGTGGATTTGTTTACGAAGCCGGAGTTGATCAGCGCGGCCAAGGCTGATTTCGCGAAGGAGCTTGCGGGGAAGACGTATCGTTCGGCGATTCCGGAGGGGCAGAAGCCGCTGATTGATTATCGGGAGAAGTAGGCTCGTGAATTAAAAAGCAGATTCTTCGTTCACCACCGCCGAACCTACCCCAAAGAGCTAAGAGCGCACTTCGGGTCCCCTGGTACGTTCGGGGGCCCGTTCGCTCAGAATGACACTTCAATTTTCTTGCTTAACGTCCATTTCTCACCGAGTGACACATCTATTTTCGCTTTGAGTGGGCGGTGGGAATGACGTCGGTCTTTTAGGTTCGTGCTTTCCCACCCTTGCTGCGCAAGGATGGGGCACCCACTTTTCGTGGCGGGATTCGAACCCGATCAATTTTCTATAGCTTGCTTTCGGCTTGGGCGAGGATCTGTGCGGACTGGCTGGAGGCCTGTTCGTAGTAGGTGACAAAGCGCTGTGGCTCGGCCGCCTTGTAGGGCGCAAGGTTGTGTGCCCAACGGAAGCCGATGGGCTGGTAGAGCAATTCGGCTTTCACGACCAAGGCGCCTGAGGCCGTTGTGGGAATTTCGTAGCGCGTGGTGGCGCTGCCGCCAGTGAAGGCGGGGTCGTCGAGCGCCCTGCCGCAGACGGCGATGTCGGGCGAGGCGGTACGTTTGTCGAAGCCGGTGGGTAGGATGCGGTTGTCTTTGAGGTAGTGAGTTGCGGTGAGTAACGCGGTGGTCACATGGTCTTGCGCGTCGCCAAGAATGGGCTCGAATATCTGCACTTGATCGGGCGCGGTAATGGTGGCGTAGTGAGGCGAGTAGCGCGTCGCATCCGCGTCATTGAGATTTCCCGCAATGGAGCCATCGGTGTTGAGATGGCCGGACTCGAAGACTACATGACCCGAAGAATCGGCGACCGTGACGTGAAGCCATGCGCGACGCGATGGGTATGCGGTCGGCAGTTTGTGGCCGGACAGATTCTGAACGGTGACGGCAAAGGAGAGGCGACCGTCGGCGACGGCGGGTGCGCTGAGAGAAAGATGAGCGGCCTGCGACTGAAGATAGGCTCGCGTCTCCGTGGAGGCTTCGGTGAGTTCGGCGGGAGATGCGGCGACGGCGAGGTCATCGTGATGCGCGACGAGCAGATCCTGCATGAAGAAGTTGGCGCCGGGGAAAGAGTGACGGCGGAGGCCTTCGCGGGGCTGGCTGCCGAGAGTGGCGTCGGGCGCGGGATCGTCGATGGCGGGCATGTGGCAGGACTGGCAGGTCTTCTTATCGTGATAGGCGCTGTGTTGCCACTCGAGATATGGCATTTGTTCGGGAAAGCGTCCAGCGGGCTTTCCAGAGGCGTCGAGCGTGGGGGTGTAGAGGGTATGACAGGAGCCGCACAGGCCAGCCTGCTGGAGGTGATCGGACTGGGTGACGGTGAGGCCGGAGGCGAGAGTGTGAATGGAGACCGAGCGCGGGTCCGGCGCATATGGACCGTAGAGCGGGCGCGGGTGTTGGGTGATCGGAGCGACGCTCAGGTTGCCGTTATAGGAGTCGGGCTTGCCAAGAGGTGCCGGTTCCGCCTGGTGGCAAACTGCGCAAGCTACGCCGTCGGCGGCTGCGACATTCGCGTCATGTGCCGCGTCGAGGGGCAAGCGGGAGAAGACAGCGGTGTCGTGGCCGGCAGCTTTGTCAACGAAGTGCTGGAGCGGCATGTGGCATGTGGCGCATTCGTCTTCGATGAACGATGCGGCAGATGCGTGGTCCAGTGCTTCGCGCCGGACACTGGCCTGCCAGTAAGGATCGCGAGCGGAATTGGCCATGATGCTGCCGCGCCACGGCGAGGCGATGGAAACATCCTGGCCTTTGGCGGTCTTGAGGTTGTTGTGGCAACCATAGCAATGATTAGAAATCGGAAAAGGAGATTGCTGCGCGGGGAGAATGCTGGGCAGCGCAATCATTATCCAACCCCACATGAACGTGGAGCGCGGAGCACACTTCAGAACGCGAAGAGACATTCGGTTTCTCCCAGAGACCGCTACAAGCCCGGCATACAGCATATATAACGCGCCGGCGACAACAGGAATCACTTTTCACGCCGCAACCGGGGATGAGGACCGGTCGAAACGAAGAGGCTCACGATCACAGACTCTATACTTGAAGACGAGATGAGTACGTTTCTTCCTGTAGATGAACAGATGGATCTGCTGCAGAAGGGTGCAGCGGAGATTATCCGCGTGGCGGATTTACGCGAGCGTCTTGAAGAGAGCCGCAAGACCGGGCGGCCGCTGCGCGTGAAGGCCGGCTTCGATCCCACTGCTCCAGACCTGCACCTCGGGCACACGGTGCTGATGCGGAAGCTGCGGCATTTTCAGCAACTGGGGCATACCGTCATTTTTCTTGTTGGCGATTTTACTTCGCTGATCGGCGACCCGACGGGGCGCAATGTAACGCGCAAGCCGCTGACGCGCGAGCAGATTGAGGCCAACGCCGAGACGTACAAGGAACAGGTCTTCAAAATTCTTGACGCGGAAAAGACGGAAGTTCGTTACAACTCGGAGTGGCTGGGTAAGCTGGGCTATGAGGGCACCATCCGTCTCGCGTCTCATTTCACGGTTTCGCAGATGCTCGAGCGCGACGAGTTTCATAAGCGCTTTCAAGCCGAGCAGCCAATCAGCTTGCATGAACTGCTCTATCCGCTGATGCAGGCTTATGATTCCGTCGCTCTCGAATGCGACGTGGAGCTTGGGGGCACGGACCAGCGATTCAACCTCGGCGCTGGCCGCGAACTCCAGCGTCAATACGGCCAGAAACCTCAGATCATTCTGATGACGCCCATCCTTGAGGGTCTGGATGGCGTGCAGAAGATGTCGAAGTCGCTGAACAACGCGATCGGCATCAATGAACCTGCGGCGGAGATGTACGGAAAGCTCATGTCGATCTCCGACGAGTTGATGTGGAAGTACTGGGTGTTTTTAACCGACCTGCGTCAGTCAGAGGTGGACGCGCTGCGGGCGGAGGTTTCGGCGGGTTCTGTCCATCCGATGGACGTGAAGAAGCGGCTGGCGCGAACGATTACGGCGGGGTTTCACGGCGAAGAGGCCGCGCAGCATGCGGATGAGAACTGGGCGCGGATGTTCCAGCAGAAGGAAACTGCGGAGGATCTGGAAGAGGTTCACATCGCATATGCGGACCTGGTAAGTCCGTCGTGCCCGCCGGGAGAGTTGCAGATTCGCGTTTCGAAGCTGTTGCTGCAAACCGGACTGGCTGCCAGCGGAGCAGAGGCTAGTCGCAAGCTTGCGGAAAAGGCTGTGAAGATTGATGGCGACGCGGTAACGAACGCCGCGTTTTCCTTAGATACCCTGCCGGTGCGGCTGGTGGTGCGATTGGGCAAGCGCGCAAAGGCGGCTGTGATTGGCGGGTTTGGTGAGGGCAATTAGATCGCGATAGTCTGCAAGAAGCAGATCCTTCGCTTACCCCATGATGCTCCGCTCAGGATGATACCGCCTTGGTGGTACCAGAAGCACCAGAACATACTCTGGGGCACCCTACTTTGGGGCGACCGGCTTCATGGGGATCAGAAGTTGCGCTCACGGCTTACGCATGTCAGAAATGTGCCAGAGGACGCCGGTGGGATCGCTTAGGTAGAGTACACGGATTCCCCAAGGCTGAATCTGTGGGGGCTTGCACATGATGCCGGGATATTTCGTTGTGAATTCCATCTTCTGAACGTGCTGCCACCAGGCGTCCGCGTCCTCGACGGCGAGACTCATCATGAAATTTCCGGCGTGTTCGGCGACGTAGAACTTCTGCAGAAGAAAGCGGAATGAGCCTATCTGAAGCTCGGCAATTTCCGGGTTGCTCCAATTCACCGTGAAGCCGAGATCGATATAAAACTGTTTGGAAAGCTCGGGGTCTCTGGCGGGTACGAACGCCTTGAGATCGGTTACGGGGCTGGGCAGCATGCATCCCTCACGGCAAGAAATGAAGTCTGATTCGTCGCATGATGCAACGATTGCAATCGTAACGTATGCCTATTTGGATCTAGAAGCGGAAGAGATAGGAGAACTTTACAAAGAACTGTTTCCCGTCGTTGAGGTATTCGTTTGAACGGGGAGGCACGGGATTGGTGGGATCGCAAGCGCCGGTGAGGCCGCGATTGCAGAGCGACCGATCGAGATTCTGGAGATCGTTGTTATAGCCCACATAGAGAACGGTCCCGGGATGCGGCAACCATGTGAACAGTGCCTGGGTACCAATCTGTTTTGTGCGTTGCAGAGATGTTTCCGCGGGGTTTGCGAGCGTTGAGTCGTATTGGGCGATGATGCGTGCGGAAAAAGAGCGCGTGAACTGAAAGTTGACTTTTGTTCTGAAGGTCTGGCTCTCGTATACGAATGCACCATTGGCAGCGGCGTGATCGCGATCAAGCAGATATGTATTATCTGCGGTCAGTTGACGGAGGGGCTGAAAGGTGAAGATGAGCTGGACCTCATCGGCGTTGAGGAGTGAAGGTACACCACCCGGTGGAGGGTTGTAGTTCACATTGCCTGCGCGGAGTGCCGTCAGGTAGAAATTCAACTGCGTGAAAGGCGCGCCGTGCGCCGCTATGCCGCCGAAGTTCTCAGTGAAGTTGACGTTGTGGGCGAGAGGATATCCGTCTTGCGGACCGAGGGTGTCGGAATTCTGACCCAACTGTGGAGCAATGATCAACTGGCGAGGAAGAGTTATATACGGGGAGAACGTGGTGTAGCGGTAGAGGCGGTTTCCCTGGTGATCCCATGCGATGAGCTGCCATAAATCGAGGCCGAAACTTTGAATCGCTTTCTTTTTCGGATACCACAGATAGGTGAGGTGGGTTTGATCGCTATAGAGGTTGGTAGTGGGGATGAACCCGACCTGGGATCGAAAACCGGTGCTGTAGTCCTTGTTGACGCTGTCGAAGATGAAAGAGTGTCCGGTTCGTTGGAGATCAAAGTAACCGCCGGGTCCTGCGGCATAGGACTGTGGGGTTCCGGGGTTGTTGGGGCTCATTGTGGAGGTCTCAACCACCTGGCCGGTCGCGGTCCAGCTTTTGCTGAGATACGCGGTGAAGTCGAGGCCACCGACGCGATTCCATCCGCCTCCGAATTCTTTGTCGGTGTAAATGAGACCGACGCTTGAATTTTTTCCGAGATCCTCTGAGACACGGGCGACAAGATACTTTGCACGCTGCTTGTAGAGCGGGTCGCCGGGATTGTAGGTTTCGCCGGGCGCACGATCGTCAATGGCGAAGAAGCCAAGATTGGTGGCTCCGATCTTCCCGGTCAAGCGAATGCCGTACTCGGGGTGCACAATGTTGCGGGTGTAGACGAGAAGGATCGGCGTGGAGAAGTAGTTGGCGTTTTCCAGAAAGAAGGGCCGGAGTTCGGGAAAGTAGACCGAGTAGCGCTGGTTCACGGTGAACTGCGGCTGATCGGACTCAACATCGCTGAAATCGGGATTGATGGTTCCGTCGAGCACAACGCTGTCTTTGACGATGAGTTTGGCTTCGCCGCCGGCGGTGCCTTCCAGGCCCCTGGAACTGAAGTAGGGGTTGAGGGGATCGAGAGCGATGAGCTCGCGTTCGTTTTGGGCCAGGGCGTAGGGATTGATCTGGAGGTTGTGGGAGCCGGTGACGCCTTCGATGCCGTGCATGGTGGCTTCCTGGCTCAGGACGCCGGAGACGCTGGTGGCGACGCGCGGCCAGAAATCGACCTCGCTGTTGCGTGGCAGCGTACGCTGAAAGACCACGCCCCAGTCGGAAGCGGTGGAGCGAAAACGGAGACTGCGGAACGGAATGGCGATCAGCGCCATCCAACCGTGAGCGGTTACGCGAGCATCGGAGTCCCAAACCTGGTCGTAGCTGTAGTCAGCATCGATGTTGTAGTCGAGGCTGGCTGAATCAGTCCATGCGGCGTCCGCTTGTACGCCGACTGGGTTAACGGAAAAGAGCACGCCCTTACGCCGGTCCTCAAAGGGATCGAGAATCACGGAGACTGTGTCGTCACCGCTGATATTCTCACGGCGAGCGAGGTGACCACGAATTGCCGCAGGTCGGTCGTCATGGCAGATGAAGACAAAGTAGACTGCGGACTTGGTGTGCGCCATCCAGACATCGGTTTGCTGCGTAGCTGGCTCGCCGTCGTTGGGAGTGTTCTGAACGAAACCTGATACTTTGACCAGCTGGCCCTTGAATTCCGGCTTCGGTTCCATTCCGACGAAATCAGCTAGCCGAAGTGGTTCAGTGAGCAGAGGAATTTTGAAATCGGAGGGGTGCGTCCCCTTGGGCACTTGGGGTGTAACAGTTGTCGGCTTGCTGTTTTGGGCAGAGGAACAGAGTGCACCGATAAAGGGTACACACAGAAGTAATACGAGAGAGAGTGCCTTCGAGCCGCTTCGGTACTTCACCCAGTTTGTTACACCCTGAGCGAAGCCACACGGAGATAGCTCGTTCATAAATATCATTCAACGATCCCGGAATCCGAGTACAACGCAAATGCCTGAAGGTCACACGGAATTGAGTTTTCGGTGCCCTTTGCGAACATCTTTCGTCACAACCAAGTTTTTCTACGATCCAGGAAAAGTGCAAAGCTGGTTACAAAAAGTGTACAGATATTGTGCAGCCAAACGGACGAACAGATAAGACGGTTAAATTCATACGTATTATATATTTAATCCATCCAAACCCATCGACTGCAGGACGCCAGCTGGGGAGAACCATGTTTGGCATTGCCCGGCTGGTCATTGCCGGCTCTCACGGGAACGAAGTGGAGAGCGGCGCCTCTCGGCGACGATTCTGACTGCGGGCGGTTCGTTGACGAATGGCTAATCGGTGCGAGTACGTGATTACGGTGGTGCGCGCCGCAGGTGACGATTTGCTCGGTTTTTCCTCTATCGAATTGGGGTCAAGTCATTGAAAACAAGTTCACGAGCTTTACAATTCGAGCACGTTAACTACCGAGAACGGCAATCCTCAATGTCCGATAAGCCTACTTTAGAAAGCCGAAATTTCCTTGAGCAGGCGACCGTGGGCATTGTTCACGCTACCCCCGAGGGACACATTCTTCGCTGTAATGCGGAGTTCGCCGAGATCATCGGTTATCCGCGTGAAGAAGTACGCGGCCTAATGCTGCAGGAAATCACACCGGATGAGGATGGAGCGCAGGCTCTTTCGTCGTTTCAGAAACTTTGGACCGGAGCCAGCGATGCATTGAGCCTGGAGATTCGGCTGATCCGCAAAGACGGTACGCTGACCTGGAGCAAGTTGACGGTATCGCTCCTGAGAGACCGGGAAGGCTGGCCTTCGCACCTGCTGGCACACGTAGAAGCCATCAAGGACCGCAAGAGCGTCGAGAGTGCAAATGTTGCGCTCGCCGAGCCGGCTACGCAGGTGAAGGAAGACCGATATCGGACTACCTTCGAAACCAGCCCGGACGGAGTGCTGATTGCCCGCGCCGAAGATGGCAGGATTGTGGAAGCGAATCCGGCGCTGCTAAACATTCTGCAATTTAGCCGGGAAGAAGTGATAGGCCATACTTCTCTGGAACTGGACATCTGGGCCGATGAGAGCGACACCTTCAAGATCGCGGAGGCGCTGCATGACAATGCAGCAGCGCGCGACTTGGAAGTCCGGTTACGGCGGAGAAATGGCGAGGTGTTCTGGGGACAGCTCTCGGCCTCATATGCTGATTTTGACGGGGAATCCTGCGTCATCTCTTATATCCGCGACGTGTCGGCGGCCAAGGCAGACGAAGAGAAGATTCGCAACCTGGCGTTTTACGACACATTGACGGGGTTGCCGAATCGCCGGCTGCTGTGGGAACGGCTACGCCAGGCGCTCATCTCCAGCATTCGGAGCGGCAGCAAGCATGCGTTGTTGTTCGTCGATCTGGATGGGTTCAAATCGCTGAACGATACGCTCGGGCACCACATCGGCGACCTGTTGCTGCAGGAAACCGGCCGACGCATCGCCGCTTGCGTGCGCGAAGTGGATACGGTGGCCCGGCTCGGCGGAGACGAATTCGTCATCATTCTTGAAGATCTGAGCCAGATTGCGGAGATTGCGGCGGCCCAGGCACGCACGGTCGGCGGCAAGATTCTGGCAGCCATCGACCAGCCGTTTTTGCTTGAAGGGCGCGAGTGCCACACCACATCGAGCATGGGCATTACGGTATTCGGCAATCAGAGCGAGAGCACCAATGAGGTGCTGCAGCAGGCTGATATTGCGATGTACCAAGCCAAGGCGGCGGGACGAAACGCGATGTTCTTTTTTGCGCCGGCGCTACAAGCATCCGTCAATGCTCGCGTGGCGATGGAAAGAGACCTTAGGGCGGCCATCCGCGAGAATCAGTTTTCGCTGTTTTATCAGCCACAGCTGGACCGCGGCCTACTGACCGGCGCTGAAGCGCTTATCCGGTGGAACCATCCGACGCGGGGTCTGGTGTCGCCGCAAGAATTTGTACCTTTGGCGGAGGAGACAGGGCTTATTTTTCCGATGGGCAGCTGGGTAATGGAGACCGCCTGCATGCAGATCGCTGCATGGGCCAGCCGCAAAGAGGGCGAGCATCTGTCGGTGGCCGTCAATGTAAGCGCGAGAGAGTTCCGCCAGCCGAAATTTGTTGACCATGTTCTGACGGCACTCGACCGAACCGGCGCCAACCCCAAGAACCTGAAGATTGAACTGAGCGAGACCATGTTTGCGGAAAACATTGAAGACGTGATCGCCCGGATGAACAAGCTGAGGACGTACGGCATCCGATTCTCGCTGGAGGACTTCGGCACGGGTTACTCTTCGATGGCTTATCTGAAGCGTCTCCCGCTGGACCAGATCAAGATTGATCGGGCGTTCGTGAACGACATTCTGAAGGATCCGATTAGTGGGGCGATTGCGCAGGCGATTATTTCGTTCGGTAAAGCGATGGGATTGTCGGTGATTGCGGAAGGCGTGGAAACCGAAGAGCAAAGAGCGTTTCTGGCGAAGCTTGGCTGCCACTCGTTCCAGGGTTATCTCTTCAGCCATCCGCTACCTCTGGGGCAGTTCTACGAGAGCTAAGTCACCTGGGCAAGAGCCGGATCACTCAGGCTGTGCACGAGGCGACTGCATCCGGCTCGGATTCGTAAACGCCGAAGAGCGGGAGAATGCCAACCATCTTCAAAGTCTTAGCGACGAACGGCGACGGGTTGACGAGTTTCACCGTGCCACCAACCTTATTGGCTTGACGAAGAGCATTCACCAAAGAACCGATGCCCGACGAGTCGATGTAAGGGAGCGCCTCAAGGTCGAGGATGAGAAAGATGTGCCCGCTTGCCAGGGTCTGCTGGAAGGCGTTTTCGAACTGGCTGACAGCCTCTCCACTGGTCAGTCTTCCCTTTAGTTTCAGCGTACAAACAGCGCCAGATTCTTTAATGTCGAGATCCACGTCAGCCTATCTTCCAAGCGAAATTTCTCTTTACATTGAGAGTTGATACTTGCTAATCTCCAAGCCTCAACCTCCTGAGAATTAACACCATTTCCCCCATTGTCAAGCTAACTTTTACTGAAGCTGCCGGGACCGGATGATCTCACCAGTGAATGATGCCGCTCTTGAAGTTGGCGTGATGCTTCTTTCTACGCCGGATGCCGTTTCACGCGCATCGGTTATCGCCTCGGCGGTGGTGACGCAGCTGCCGAACTGTGCCTGCGCAGTTCACCGGTTCATTCAGCAAGACTCTGAAATTACCTGGAACGTGATTGGCCTGGCTGGAGACATTTCTCCGGAGCCATCGGCGACCGAATCGGGAAACCGGCTGATGGCACCGCTGGTGCTGGAAGTCCCGGAGATCCTGATTTATCCGAGCGCTGAGATTCTGCGTGAAGACTACTCCCATGTGCACATTTCGAGGTCTGTCTCATCGATTGCTTACGTACCCCTTCTGCAGGGAGAGGAACTGGCGGGAGCGGTAGAGATTCTGTTCTTTTCAGGAACCCCGCGACTGCAGGATCTGGAGGCTATTGCACCGATTATCCAGTTGGCGACTCCGGCAATTATTGCTTCGGAAGATTGGGAGTCGCAGCGGCAGGATCTGCTTGATTCCGTGCACCGGATGTCGCAGTTGTACGACCTGGAGAAGTCGCTGAATGCGACTCTCGACTTTGATGCGGTGACAGCCTTGGTCCCGGAGAAAGCGGCGGCAATGCTGCCGTGCCAGGCGATGCACTTATGGATGTTCGATGGAGATACGCTGCGCCTGATTTCGACGCAAGGAGAGGACGCGACGGTTGAAGTCGGGATGACGCAAGCAGCCGGCGAGGGATATGTAGCGGATATGGCCGAGGAGGGCGAAGGACTGCTGATCGCCGAAGCCGATGATCAGCGGCTCGTGGCGCGCAATTCCCGGCTCGATGCTGAATTAAATGTTCCCCCGGTGACGAATGCTCTGCTGGTTCCGCTGATGCAGGACGACGCGGAGGTCGGTGTTCTTGAGGCCGTCAACAAGCAGGATGGGGTTTTTGACGACGATGACCAGTTCCTGATGATGTCGATGGCTGAGACGATTTCGAGCGCGCTCAAGAACGCGAGCCTGATGCTTGCGGAGCGAAAGCTGGAGATTCTGAAGGCGCTGGTGGACGTGAGCACCGAGATCACGTCAACGCTGCGTCTGGAGCGGCTGCTGGGGATCATCGCCAACAGCCCTCAGCATGTGCTGCCTTACGAACGGTGCGCGATTGCGCTGGATCAGCGCGGCAAACTGCAACTGAAGGCCGTATCGGGGATGGCGACGCTGCCGCTTGGCGATATCACCGTGGAGCGGCTGAACCAGCTGATGCGCTGGCTGGCGACAGAAACCGAGCTTGTGTACATCCGCCAACTTGATAGTGCCGGCGACGCAAAGCAGGAGGAGATTCCGGGACCGGTTCAAGAGTACTTCGCGGCCACGGGATTTCGGGCGCTCTATGCCATACCGTTGAGCGACGATCAGGGTCGCGTGGGTGTACTGACCTACGAAAGCAGCAACGCTGACTTCCTCGATGTTCCCCATATCGAGATGATCAAGATTCTGGCTGGGCAGGCCACAGTGGCGATTCGTAACGCCCTGCTCTATCGCGATGTGCCGCTGATCAGCCTGATCGAGCCGCTGGTCAGGAAGAAGCGGGCACTTCTGAACAGTCGGAGGGGCCGGTGGATGACGATCGGCATTCTGTTTGAGTGTGTGCTGTTCTTTTCGTTTTTTCCATTGCCGATGCGGGTGACAGGAGAAGCGGTGGTGGCTCCGCAGCACATGGTCACGATTGCCGCGCCCTTCGATGGCAATGTTACGGCGGTCTATGCGCACGAAGGGCAGCGCGTGACAAGCGGAGAGGTTCTGGGCGCGATCAACGACTGGCAATGGCGTGCCGATGTTGCGTCGTCGGAAGCGAAGTATCAGCAGGCGATGCTGGTGATGCAGAACGATCTTTCTCGCGGCGCCGCACAATCGGGCGCCGACCGGGAACAGGCAGAATTCCTGCGTGCGGAGATGGAGCGTGCACGCACCCGCGTTGAGGGTGCGAAACTGCGGTCTCCCATTGATGGCATCGTAGTAACGCCAGATCTGCAAAACGTGGCAGGTAAGCACCTGGATGCGGGCAATGCGTTCGCACAGGTGCTGGACCTCTCTTCAGCGCTGGTGCAGATTTCTATTCCTGAGCGCGACACGTTGCTGATGAGTGCGGGTGAACATGTTGCGATCAAGCTCGACAGTTATCCTCAACGGACGTGGCGTGGAACGGTGTCGGTGGTAAGTCCCGAGGCAAAAGCAGAGGACGGCGACCGCACATTTACGGTGGAAGTGCCGCTTTCGAATGCGGATGCAAGCTTGCGTGCCGGAATGACGGGGCGAGCGAAGATTTCTCTGGGCTGGAAACCTGCTGGATATGTTCTGCTGCGACGTCCGGCACTTTGGGGCTGGCAAACACTCTGGAACTGGATTGGGTGGTAGGTGTTATGAAAAGTGCTTTGGCCTGCGTGGCTCGTTCCTATTGGTCAATCGCGATCAAGACTGCCGCGATCACTGCAGCCGGGATCACGTTTGCCTGTGCCGGCTGCGATTCGCATCCTGCGGCGGTGGACGCGAGCGCGACTGCGGCTGCGGTGAGTATTCCACCGCCGAAAGCCGCACCTGAGAATTCGAATGCAACGATTCCGGAGGCATCCGATCCAAAGTCATTCATAACCAGCGGGCCGCTGGTTGCCGAACAGCAAGCCGATATTGCGGCGGAACGCAACGGTCGCATTGTGAGCATCAATGTGCGCATTGGCGACCGCGTGAAAAAAGGACAGCTGCTTGCTCAGCTAGACGATCGAAGCCTGCTCTCGGCCTGCGTATCCCAGAAGGCGCGCATGGCGTCGGCGCAGGCTCAGCTTCGGGAGTGGCAAGCCGAGCAACTAACCGCCGAATCCGATCTGCGGCGTGCGGACGCCATGCGGGATGCAAAGATCATCAGCGAAGAAAACTGGGAACATGCGAAGTATCGTGTGGACGAAACCATTGCTGAGGTCGCGCGCTTCCGCGAAGAGGCCGCTGCCGCCGATGCCGATCTGAGTACAGCTAATCTACAACTGGAACAGTCACGCATCGTTGCTCCATTTGCGGGCGTGGTAGGACGCAGTTCCGTGCGCCCTGCGCAAGAAGTAAAACCGGGAGATGTACTTTTCTGGATTACGGCAGAGGCACCATTGCAGGTGCTATTCACGGTGCCCGAAACAGCCATGGGATTCTTCACAAAAGGGAAATCGCTGGAAATGACGACTGCTGATTATCCCGGACTGCATCAGCGGGGACGCATCGTTCGGGTAAGCCCCGTTGTGGACCCGGCCAGCGGCAGCATCCAGGTGATTGGCGGAGTCGTGCAGCCATCGCCGCAACTCAAGCCGGGAATGACCATGCAGGTGCGGCTGGCGCCATGAATCTAGTCGAAGCACTCGATGCAGCACTTCCGGAGATTCCGAAGGAGCGACTGGCGCGCAGCCGGCCGCCTCAACTCGATCCGGATCTGGTGACTCACGAGACTGTCCTCGATGGCGAACCCGTGATCGGAGTTCTGCAGCGGGGAAAGAACAACTACTACCGCTTTAGCCCAGCGCAGTGGGAGCTTGCTGGTTTATTCGATGGCCAGAGGTCATACGAAGAAGTTGCAGAGATTTATTCAGCCAAGACCGGCACTGCTGTTGGCGCAGAACAAATTCGGGAGTATGCCGACCAGTTGGATTCTACCGGCCTGCTTTATGAGACGCACCAGGAAAAGAACCTTGCCATGCGTGACAAACTGCTGGCTCAGCGCAGTCGGCGCGCAGAATCAAAGATCAACTTCGCACACATCAGTTTTTCCGCATGGGATCCAGATCGATATCTTGGCTGGCTCGATGGGTGGGCAGGCAACTTTATCTACAGCCGATGGTGCGTTCTGACGGCCGTGCTTCTGTTTGCTTTTGAAGCTGTTGTGGTGGTGAACAACTGGCATTCCATGGGTCCGGATACGGCATTGTTCTTCAACTTCGCACAAAAGAGCGCTATCGAATTCGCGCGTTTCTGGGTTCTGATCCTGTTTGTCGGCTTTCTGCATGAAAGCGCACACGGGCTCACCTGCAAGCACTATGGCGGCCAGGTGCACAGCATGGGGCTGATGTTCTTGTACCTTGTGCCCTGCTTCTTTGTGGATGTAACCGAGAGTTGGGTTTCCGGGACGAAGATACAGCGGTTGGCAACCATCATTGCCGGCATCTGGATTGAGCTGGTGGTATGTGCGATTGCGATGATGTTCTGGCTGCAGACGCCCGCGGGGGGATGGTTCCACAGTTCCATGTACGAGTTCATTCTGCTGACTGGATTCGCAGCCGTAGTCATCAATCTGAACCCGCTGATCAAGCTGGATGGGTATTATCTGCTGACCGAGATCATCGAAATCCCTGATCTGAAAGAACGATCCACGGCATTCCTGTCGGCGTGGGTGCAGGCTAAGGTACTGAGGCTGCCGGTTGAGGTCCCGATTGTGCCGCGGCGCCGGGTCGCCCTTTTCTCGATTTACTGCATCGCATCCGGCCTTTACAGCTACATTCTGCTTTTTCTCGTGGTTCGATTCTCATACCGACTCGGGTCACGATGGTTTGCGGAGTTGGCTATTCTCCCGGCCGGGGCCCTTGCTTTTGTTTTGTATCGCTCCCGTTTGCGCTCGCTGAGGCGCGTGATGGGGGAGTTCTGGGATCGGAACATGAAATCACGTTTCCGGTGGCGTGCGGCCTACTGGTTTGTGGCACTCGGGGTCGTTGCCCTGCTGTTTGTTCCGCTATGGCGCGATCGGGAAGACGCATTCTTCGTTGTTGAACCTTTGGAATCTCACACAATCTGCGCGGCCGTTCCGGGCCACATTGATGGTGTTCTTGTGCAGGAAGGCCAGAAGGTTCATGCAGGGGAAGCGGTGCTTCACATGACGAGCACAATCGCAACGGGAATGGGCTCCGCAGCGCTGGCAGAAACAAAGAATGCTCGGTATAAGACGTTTGATTCGCAGATTCAAGGGCAAAGCATTGGAACCGCAGCGGCTCAACAAGTGGCCGCGCAGCGGATGACTAGTCTTGCCAAGGAGGCTCAATCGTCGCTCGAACTCACTTCGCCTGTCGACGGCACGGTTGTGAGTGAAGATCCTGCGCTGCTGCTGGATGAGGATGTGGGCTACGGCCAACCGCTGCTTCGCATCGCAGATGGAACGAGAGTGGTTCGCGTCTTCGTGCCGGCACCCGCGCTCAATCGGGTCTCTTCCAATGCCGAGGTGGCGCTTGCGCTACCGGGTCAGTTTTCGCTGCTGCGGTTGAAGATGCCAGCGCCGGCTGGGGAACCGGGTACGCTCCCAGCCGGCCTGGTTGCAACTGAGAAATACCAAGGCATCAAGCTTCCCGTCTTTTACAACTCGCTGATTCAGCTGCCAGCGACGGGAGGAAATCCGATGTACGGTCTTGCGGGGAGGGCTATGATTTTCGGAGTTCGAAGGAGTCTAGCCGACCGCATCGGAAGTGCACTTGCAAACGTAGTGAAGGCCCACGTGTGGTGATTAGGCCAAAACGGCGACCGCTCAAGAGCTGGTCGCCGTCAAATCTCCTGGGAAGTGACAGCTGCGACAGTGTTGGGGAAGCCGTAGCATGTCCTTTCCGAACTACTCAACCTAGTAGAGCGCCTTGCTGGTTCTCATGCTGGTTCTCATGCTGGTTCGCATGGCGGTCACTTTGTTGGAGGCGGTTGCAAGCTTGGCTGCGGCGACGGGGCCACTGGCCTTGGTGGTCGACTTTTTGGTTGAAGACTTGGAAGTGCTGTTGCCGATCAGAGATTTCTTCGTGATTGCCATTGTCATTCTCCCAGGATTGGAATTGAACTGATTTACGTAGACCTAGGTTGCAAGCGGCATGCCAAACTAAACCTGTCGCAGGATATTTCCATAAGTCCAAGTAACAATTAGCCTTATATAAATATTGAAATCTTGTGCTCTAGCCAAGAGAGTGTTGTATCGGGTTTAAAAATTAATCTTTCACCGGTGAATTTTTAACCACATGCGGGTTAGAGGGAGTATTTGCGGCAGAGGTACTTCATTTTCTGGACGTCGACTTTAAGGAGGCGCGCTGCGGCCGTCTTACTTCCCTCTCCGCGACGAAGGGCCGTGGTGAGCAAGGCAATTTCAAGCTGCCGGACTTGACCATCAAAGTCTGTACCGCCGTCTGGAAGAAGAATCGCCTCGCTCGCTGCAAGGCTCTGCTCGATGACGCGGGGAGGCAGGTCGGCCGGGACAATCTCCTCGTGCCGTGTAGTGACGATAAGCCGTTGAATCAGGTTTTCCAATTCGCGGACATTGCCGGGCCAAGTGTGTTCTTCGAGTGCCGCCAGCGCATCGGCGCTTATACGCTTCAGAGGGATTCCGTTTGCCGAGCAATGAATTTGCAGGAAGTATTCGCAGAGCAGGGGCATGTCGCCAAAGCGCTCGCGGAGCGGAGGAAGTTGAATGGGGATAACGTGAATGCGGTAGTAAAGATCTTCGCGGAACTTGCCGGTGCGCGCCATTTCTTCGAGGGGCTCATTGGTGGCGCAGATCAGCCGGAAATCGATTTTCCGCAGCGATCGTCCCCCCAGGCGCTGCACGTGGTGATCTTCGAGAACGCGGAGCAGCTTGGTTTGCAGGGGCAGGGTGAGGGTCGCGATCTCATCCAGAAAGAGAGTGCCGCCGTCGGCCATCTCGATGTGTCCGGGACGGGATTCGGTGGCACCGGTGAAAGCCCCGCGTTCGCTGCCGAAGAGTTCTGATTCGATGAGGTTCTCGGGGAGTGCCGCACAGTTGAGCCGAATGAACGGCTTGTTAGCTCGTCGACTAAGGGCGACGATGGCGCGGGCAGCGAGTTCCTTGCCGGTCCCGCTTTCGCCGCGAATGAGGACGTTGATGTTGCTTGCCGCAATCTGCTGGATTGCGTCATACACGAGCCGCATCGGTTCGCTTACGCCAATGAAATCCTGGAACCTGCTGGCATCCATCACCTGCTGGCGCGATCGCTCGCGTTCAGCCTCGTCGTTATGGCGACGAAGTGAGTCGAGGAGCGTCATGCGCAGTTCTGCCACGTCCACCGGAGTACGGAAGTGCGCATCGGCTCCGGCGGTCAGCGCCTGCTTCTCGACCGAGCGGGCACGAGCGCGACTCATGGAGATGAGAGTGAAATCACTATTGAGCCGTCGCAATTCGGTGACAACCGCAAGGCCGCCTAACGAGTCTTCACCGTGCGTATCGATGTCGATAACGACCGCGGAAACCTGCTTTTCCCGCGTCCAACGCGCCAGATCCTCGTAGGTTTCGCGGGCGACGATCTCGACCCAGGGCTGCAGTTCAGCCCGAAATATCTCAACAAATTCCTCGTCCAACGTGACAATGCATACCCGTTGCTGTGCTGTTCCCGGTCGACCAGCGGGCACTGCAAGTGGCACATTCTGAGCGGGGATCATACCGCATTCTATATAGGAAGCAGCAAATTTCACCCAGTGTTTTTCGAAGGTGCGACGCGATCTGACCGCCGATCAGGCACTCCCATCGGGTTACGAATACACCGATGTCACCGTCGGCAATGCACGCGGGAGTACCATAGCGAGTTACTCGCGTGCCAGACGACAATAAAGATTCGATTTTCAACCGCCGGGAAAGAATGCCAAATATACTGAATGTCTTGGCAGAACATTATGGAACCTTTGCTCAATCTACAGGAATTCATGAAGACCGACCCCACCGCGGGGCCGACGCATAAGCCTGTAACGATCCAGGAGGTCGGACTGCGTCAGTCCGTTCTCGAGGACCTGGCGCTCAAACACCTTTACATTTCAGGACCTTTCTCGGTCTTGGACATGGCAAAGATGATGCGTATCAGCTTTGAAGTTGCGAGTGAGCTTCTGAAGAGACTTCGCACTGAGCAGCTTTGCCAGGTAACCGGTTTGAGCGGGCAAATTCCCAATCTGGCGATCACCTCGCAGGGCAGAACTCGCGCGCAGGAGCTGCTGTCGCAGAGCCAATACACAGGACCGGCACCGGTGACGCTTTCGAGCTATGTGAGCCAGGTAAAGCTGCAGAGCGTTTCTCACGCCGAAGTCCATCCAGCCGATGTCCAGCGTGCGTTTTCAAGCCTGGTTTTGGATGACAGGATTCTATGGCAGCTTGGAACGGCGCTGAATTCTGGAGCTGCGATCTTCTTGTACGGCCCGTCGGGCGTAGGTAAGACCACGATCGCCGAGTTGCTGTCAAAGGTGCTATCGGAAGATGCGGTATGGATTCCCTACGCGATTGAGGTCGACGGCCAGCTGATTACGATCTACGACCCGACACTGCATACGCGACTGGCGCATATGGAGCCGCCCAATCACGATGAGCGCTGGGTGCTGTGTCAGCGCCCCTCAGTTCTTGTGGGTGGCGAACTTACCATTGAAATGCTGGATCTGCAGTACAATCCGGGGTCAAAGTTCTACACGGGCCCCGTACAGATGAAGGCCAACAATGGTGTGCTGATTATCGATGATTTCGGACGCCAGAGAGTTCGGCCAGATGAACTGCTGAACCGGTGGGTGGTTCCGCTCGACCGCAAGATCGATTTCCTCACCCTGGCGGGCGGACGGAAGATCGAAATGCCGTTTGAGATGCTGGTCGTGTTTGCCTCGAATCTTGATCCCGCGCAACTGCTGGATGCGGCGTTTCTACGCAGAATTCAGACCAAGATTTTTATTGGCGAGGTCAGCGACGAGGAGTTCTGCGAGATCTTCCGGCGAGTTGCCGGCGATCGCAAGGTGGAGTGCGACGAGACCGTGGCGCACACACTGATCGACTTCGTGCATGGGACGTTGAAGCAAGAACTGCGCTCCTGTTATCCGCGCGACATCATCAACCAGATTTGCTGGGCGGCGAAGTACGAAGGCAAAGAACCGCAGATCAATCACCGCACCGTAATGCGGGCGATCGAGTCGTACTTCCTCACGAAGGACTAGTCAGCTTCTGACGCGTAAGGCGAGCAATCTCAGCGCGCATCTCTTCGTCTGAGGTTGCGTGCTTCACGGCCTGCTCTAACTCTCGAAGCTTCGCGCCCACGAGAAAGCGATACGGTATATCTCCACTCTCTGAAACGCGAGTGACAAAGGAAAAATCCGGGGCGTTGAACACGGAGATGTGGACCACCTCACCCTCCGCGATTGGTCCTTCAGAGAGATTGCCGACAGACCCCGGAGAGGAAGCATTGGCGCCTGAAGATGAGCCCGAGCCTGTGGCCATGGGAATGAGTGGAGGGCGCTGTTCCTGGGATACCAGGAAGAGCGGTTGCAATACGAGCAACCCCACGATAACCAGAAGTTGGTTTCTGAAAGCCATTGTCCTTCTTGTGGTCGGATGACCGATGTTACACAGACGCATTGGGTGATTGATTGAAAGCGTCAGTTTGGCCGGTTGACCGGCGTTTGCGAAATTCGGCTAGTAGTTGTGCTGTTGTCAGCACTTCACCTTCGAGCGAAGGGGCCGCGTTCCATGAAATGCCCAATTAGCCCAGATCTTGTTCGGTGTGGACGGTTTAAGGCTAGCACAAGCGCTCGGAGCGGATGTTCTGAATGTCAGGAAGCAACAAGTTCGAGTTGAGATTGCGCCGATGCGTAGGTACGACGAATTCCTTCCTCGAGACTGACCTTCGCCTTCCACCCGAGGGAGTGGATTCGACTTACGTCGAGGAGTTTCTGGGGGGTGCCGTCCTGGCGAGTAGTGTCGAAGACGAGTTCACAGTCAAATCCGAGAACGCGCGCTACCAGTTCCGCTAGTTCGCGTATGGTCAGATCTTCACCCGTACCTATATTGATCAGCGGTGCTTCATCCTGGCTGATCAGAGATTCGTAGGATGCTTCAGGCAAGTTCAGGAGATGAATGCAGGCCTCGGCAAGGTCGTCACTATAAAGGAATTCGCGGCGCGGCTTTCCCGTGCCCCACACGGCCAGCCTTGTTTCTCCGGCGCGCTTTGCTTCAACGACTTTACGCATCAAGGCCGGAAGCACATGGGATCCCTTGAGATCAAAGTTGTCGCCTGGGCCGTAGAGATTGGTTGGCATTGCAGCCAGATAACGAGTGCCGTATTGACGGTTATAGGACCAGCACATCTCGATGCCAGCTATCTTTGCCAGAGCATAGGCTCGATTAGTGGGCTCCAACGGCCCAGTCAGCAGGTACTCTTCCTTGATCGGCTGCGGAGCAAGCTTTGGATAGATGCAGCTTGACCCAAGAAACAGCAGCCGTTTCACGCCGCTCCGGTAGCTCGCATCAATGACGGAGTTCTGGATCTCGAGATTTTCACGGATGAAATCAGCAGGATAGGTGTCGTTAGCAAGAATACCGCCCACTTTGGCAGCAGCGAGAAAGACAAACTCAGGCTTTTCCTTCTGGCAGAAATCCAACACCGCCGCACGGTCGGTCAAATCGAGTTCTGCGTGCGTGCGCAGGACAAGACTCCGATAACCCTGCCGCTCGAGTGCGCGACAGATTGCAGAACCGACAAGTCCGCGGTGGCCTGCAACAAAAATCCGGCTGTTCTTTTCCATGTCAGAAGACCTGATTCCTTAATTCTCGTGGAAGTTGAAAACAGAGTAGCCATGTTTTCTGACCAGGGCATCTTTCTCTGCAATCTTGCGATCTTCCTCTACCATTTCTTTGACCAAGTCATTGAAAGTGACGGTGGCCTGCCAACCCAACTCGCGGCGCGCCTTACTGGCGTCGCCAAGCAATGTTTCTACTTCGGTGGGGCGGTAGTATCGCGGATCGACGGCCACGATTACATTTCCCTGCTTATCGATTCCCTTCTCTTCAACACCTGCACCTTCCCAGTGGATTTCCATGTCGAGGAATTTGGCTGACAGTTCCACAAACTCGCGCACGCTATGTTGTTCGCCGGTTGCGATTACGTAATCCTTGGGCTCACTCTGTTGCAACATACGCCACTGCATCTCTACGTAATCCCGGGCATGTCCCCAGTCGCGTAACGCATCCATATTTCCCAAATAGAGTTGATCTTGCAACCCGGTTTTGATTCTTGCCAATCCACGCGTGATTTTTCGAGTTACAAAGGTCTCACCACGTTGAGGTGATTCGTGATTGAAGAGAATTCCGTTGCAGGCATACATACCGTAGGCCTCCCGATAGTTGACCGTGATCCAGTAGGCATAGAGCTTGGCAACCGCGTAAGGAGAACGGGGATAAAACGGGGTGGTCTCTTTCTGCGGAATCTCCTGAACGAGACCATACAACTCGGAGGTCGAAGCCTGATAAAAGCGGGTAACCTTTTCAAGCCCGGCAATTCTGATGGCCTCAAGCAGACGCAGCGTGCCGAGCGCGTCAGAATTCGCCGTATACTCCGGCTCTTCAAATGAAACCTTGACGTGGCTCTGCGCAGCGAGATTGTAAATCTCATCAGGCTTCACTCTCTGCACGATCTGGATCAGACTGCTGGCATCTGTGAGATCGCCGTAGTGGAGCAGAAAATGACGGCCGTTCTGATGCGGGTCTTCATAAATATGGTCGATTCGAGAGGTATTGAAGGAAGAGGCGCGACGCTTGATTCCATGCACCTCGTATCCCTTCGACAGTAATAACTGCGCCAGATAGGCACCGTCCTGTCCAGTCACACCCGTAATCAGCGCTCTTTTCAAAATCATTGCTCCCTTGCCGTTGGCCGCTTTAATGCTACGTCCTGCTGGCAGGCTTTTGAACTCGTAATTCTTGAATCACCTAAACCGTAGCTGCGACGCATGCTTTGAAATATTCCAGACTCAGCTTGAGTCCGGTTTGCAGATCGATTTTGGGATCCCACTGCAACAGACGCTTAGCTTTGCTGATGTCTGGCTTGCGCTGCGTTGGATCATCCTGTGGTAGCGGCTGATGAATGATCTTGCTTTTTGATCCGGTGACCTTGAGCACGGCTTTGGCGCATTCAAGAATCGTCCACTCAGTGGGATTTCCGATGTTGACGGGCGAATGCTCGTCGCTTTTGGACAGCCTGACTATCCCATCGATCTCATCTGACACATAACAAAAGCTACGCGTCTGACTTCCGTCACCGTAGATAGTTATGTCGTCGCCCTTCAGCGCCTGGGCGAGGAAATTGGAGATCACCCGGCCATCGCTCATTTGGAGGCGCGGGCCATACGTATTGAAGATTCGCACCAGCCGAGTATCAACCTTTTCATACCGGTGATAAGCGGTAACGAGGGCCTCGGAAAATCGCTTGGACTCATCGTAGACCGAGCGCGGCCCGATGGGATTTACGTGCCCCCAATATTCTTCAGTCTGTGGATGCTGCTCTGGATCGCCGTAGCACTCCGACGTTGACGCGTGCAAAAATTTGGCGCCATACTTCTTGGCGATATCCAATAGATTCTTGGTTCCCGCCGAGCCCACCATCAAAGTCTCGATTCCGAGCCGCATGTAGTCTGCCGGGCTGGCGGGGGAGGCAAAGCTAAACACGTAATCCACGCGCTTGGGATCAAAGGGCACGCAGATATCCTGCTCAAGGAATCTGAATTTTGGTTCAGCTTTTAAATGTTTGAGATTTTCGACCGAGCCGGTGCAAAGATTGTCGACACCTAAAACGTCATGACCTTCGGCAAGGATGGCGTCCGTTAAGTGAGAGCCTAAAAACCCGGCGGCGCCGGCAATCAAGACTTGCATAGTACAGATATCCTCTTTCTGAAATCTGTTGTCTCCGGACAATTGCGGCCGAGCGAAATTCCTGTCGGCTGACTGCGCAATGAGCGAGACCTTTCTAGTTCAGAAGCGTTCAGCGAGCCAGAGGTTGCAAGCAACCGCATGCTACGCCTTGGCACCATCTCTGCGACGCGGAAGGAAAAAGGCTGAGACCGGATCAAGCGGCTGCGTAAGACCAGGCCTTCCGACACTGAGATATGTAAAGCCCGCGTTGGTCATGGTGGTGGGATCGTATAGATTTCTACCGTCGATGACGATCGGATAGCGGAGAGTGTAGTGGAGCTTGGCTAGATCAAGCTCGGCAAATTCTTGCCAATCGTTCAGGATCAGAAGGGCGTCGGCGTCTTGTGCCGCGGCATACGGGTCGTCGACATAGCGCATCGTCGGTCCTTCGGGAATAACTTCTTTGCAGCGACCAGCGGCGGCCGGGTCATGCGCGCAGATAACGCATCCCTCACTCAAAAGCTTCTTTACGATATCGAGGGCTGGAGATTCGCGAACATCATCGGTGCCACCTTTGAAAGCGAGTCCAAGCACGCCGATTTTCTTGGCGCGGAAGGTCCATAAGGCGGAGCGAATTTTCTGAAAGAAGCGCTGCTTCTGCTCTTCGTTAATCTTTTCAACTTCGTGCAGAAGCCCAAAGTCAACGCCAACCTGCTCTGCGACGTGACGGAAGGCTGCAACGTCCTTCGGAAAACATGATCCGCCGTAACCCACTCCGGCGCGCAGGAACTTGGGGCCGATACGAGTATCCATGCCAATGCCGCGCGCCACTTCTTCCACGTCAGCGCCGGCGGCCTCACAAATATTCGCAACCACATTAATAAAGGAAATCTTGGTTGCGAGCAGAGCGTTCGATGCATGCTTGATGATCTCAGCCGCCTTCGTAGAGGTGTGGAGGATGGGCGGGGGATCAACATTCGTGCGCGGGCCAGGAACAGAGCCCACTACGTTGTAGTAGCTTCCACTCGTCAATGGCAGATAGATCTTCTTCAACAAATCGGCAGCGGTCTCAGTGGCCGCTCCGATCACGATTCTGTCTGCGTGCAGGAAATCGACAACCGCAGTGCCTTCGCGCAGGAATTCCGGGTTCGAGGTGACGTCGAACAAATCCTTCGGAACGCCGTTGCGTTCAATCACACGGCGGATCCACTCGTTGGTATAAACAGGGACAGTGCTTTTCTCGACGATGACCTTGTAGGAGTCCATGGAGCGCGCGATCTCGCTCGCAACGGCATCCACATACGAAAGATCGGCACTACCAGTCTGGCTTTGCGGGGTGCCCACAGCGATGAAGATGGCCTGCGCCGACTGCGTTGCCGCTCGCAGATCCGAAGTGAATTCCAGTGTTTTGCCACGATGCCGCGACAGCAACTCCGGAAGGTGTTCTTCATGAATCGGCACACCACCGTCATGCAACATGCGAACCTTGGATTCGTCATTGTCCACGCAAACTACACGATGTCCGATCTCCGCAAAACACGCCGCGGCGACCAATCCCACGTAACCCGAACCTACGACGGCTATGGTTACTGATTCGTTTTTTTCAACCATCTCACCAATTTCTCCCGTTAAATCTATCTTTTGAGTCTTTCGACCGAGACTACTCGGCCTGGGCCAGAGGCTGCTCGCTGTCGTGCTCCGCCGGCGACTGTCCTCGATAACGCCAAAGGATAGCAATCAGCTTTGAGGCAGACAGATAGCGCGGAATAAAGCGCCGTGGGGACGACAGACAGCGCAGCAACCAACCAAGATAAAGCCGGTCGGCCCAATCTGGAATGCGCACCTGATCGCCACTCAAAAATGCAATTGCCGCTCCGATGCAATGGATGGCAGGCAGGTAATTAAGGTTCCGTTTGAGATAGAGCCCGAGTCGCTCCTGCGTTCCACCGCCAACCGTGATGACGACATGCTTCGGTTGTAAAGTCTGCAGCTTGTGAATGAGTTCTGTGTCTTCGATTTTACTTCCGTACAGAGGCGCCAGATAAACGCATTCATCCGGCACCTCAATTCCCTGAGAATTGAGCCATGCAATGTTCTTGTCTGCACTTGCCCGGCCTGCCATCACCCAGACTGTATTTCCCGGTGAACGCACGGCGTCCTTCAACAACAGTTCGCGGAGATATTTCAATCCCGATAAGCGGGAGATTGAATCTCCTTCGAGGAAATTCCAAACAAGAACCATAAACGCGGAGTCAGCGATTGCGACATCCGCATTAACCAGGGCTTCACGATAATCCTCGTTCCAGGCAACATCTTTCAAAGCAGGTGCCGCCGGCACAACCAACAGTCCGCCGTTTGCAAGACGTCGTATCGCGCCCTCCACATCTCCGATGTAGAAGTTCACGCCAAGGATCTGCCGCTCGTTTGGGGTTCCGCTCATTTGCAATATCTCCGGTGATGAGTTGCCGAGTGCGTGAGTCGCCCGCAGTCCCAGTCTTCAGGCATGGGCAACGGTGAGCATTTCTTTCTCAATCCACTGGTAGGTTTGTTCAAGCCCGTTTCTGAGCCGAATCGAGGGCTCCCAACGCAGGTATTCCAGGATCTTGGTGTTGTCGCTATTGCGTCCGTTGACGCCTTTCGGCGCATTGAGGTTGTAGCGGCGCTTCAGCTTCACGCCGGCGATATCTTCGACGATGTCGACGAGCTGATTGATGGTGACAAGTTCGTTCGATCCGAGATTCAACGGCTCGCGTATATCACTTTCCGTGATGGCCTGCGTGCCCCGGGTGCAATCGTCAATGAACATGAAGCTGCGCGTCTGATTGCCATCACCCCAGATCTCGATCTCGTGCCGGCCCGACAGCTTGGCTTCGAGAACCTTACGGCAAATCGCAGCTGGTGCTTTTTCGCGTCCGCCTGTCCAGGTTCCGAAAGGGCCATAAACGTTGTGATATCGCGCAACCCTGCATTGCATTCCGAAGTCTTCTTCGAAATGCCGACACATGCGCTCACTGAAAAGCTTCTCCCAGCCGTAGCCATCTTCCGGAAGCGCCGGATAGGCGTCCGACTCTTTCAAGGGGATAACATGCGCGTCTTTCTGTTTCTCACCGTTGTAAACGCAGGCCGAAGAGGAGTAGAAAAAGCGCTCAGTACCTGCATCACGAGCCGCGAGAAGCATGTGCGTATTGGTCAGCACGCTCAACATGCAAAGGGCCTTATTGTTTTCAATGAAGCCCATTCCGCCCATGTCGGCCGCGAGTTGGAAAACTACTTCCGCACCTTTAGCGGCCGCATAACAGTTATCCTTGTCCTTGAGATCAGCAACAACGTTTTCCACGTCGGAAGAGACTTGATACCACTCGTCCATCGGCTTTATATCGACAGCACGAATGACATTGACTCCATTGGCAAGGAGGCTCTTCACGAGATGGCCACCGATGAATCCTCCTCCACCGCAAACGACAGCCGCTTTACCCTTGAGTTTCATCAACCCTAATACTCCTTTTCAAGTATCTAAAGGCGAGGCCTATCTCTTGAATCGGTAGATAGCCAAAACTTTCAAATCGCCAACTATACAAATCCGCCCAACGCATGTTGCAGCTGCCTTCCAGCAATCACGCCAGACAAAATTCCGAATATGTTTCAAAAAGCGAATTTAGATTCTCAGCGTCGCCCAGAAATACACGACGCAGCGGACCCCGACTGAGCACGATCGCAATAAGAGTGAGGACCAGAGTCTTGGCATTGGAACAGCGCAACTCGCCTCGCTGAATCCATGGATCCAGATACCGTGCGACGACCTCGACAAGTTCCCCGAGATGCCTGCGCATGAGGGGATCGAGATCGTCGCCTAATTCCAGGGCGCTGTACTGCAGCAAGCGGAGCAATTGTGGCTGCTGCTGCAATGTGGTCGCGATCAATTCAAATGTGCAGGTGAGGGCCGTGCGGCCATTTTGCGCCTCGGCCAGGCGCGTCAGCAATTCACCGCGCAGCTGAACACGCTGCAACTCCGCGCCGAGAACAGCAAGATAAAGGTCGCGTTTGCGGGGATAATGGCGATAAATCGTGACTTCATTCACCTCAGCGGCCGACGCAATTTCTCGCGTGCTGACTCCGTTGTAGCCAAACTGCGCGAACAACGAAGCTGCGGTGGTCAGGATGCGTTCTTCGGTGCTGCCCCTTGCGGAGCCAGATGATCCAGTCATAAATTCTTTTGCCGCCTGTCTTAAGCTGGGAGGTCTCAAATCGCTTGCTTCAGTCCTGAAAAATTCTTCCTGGATGAAGCGACAACAGTGATTTCCATTACCGTGGGAAAGCAGGACAGACAACTGGGTTAAAAGAACTGCAAAACCCTAGATGCCGCAGATATACATTGAACCGCTCTGGGTCGCAGCGGTTATCGATTATGGATAATTCCGCCATTCAACACTGCAGCTCGCTAGGTCTCATCCGAGAACGGCGTACAACATCAAGCCATCACTTCGAACTGACCCGTACTATTCGCAGATCAACTCTGCCGATCAAAGGGGAAGAACTACACTTCCTGCAGGGAAAGACGATGACCGGTTTCCGCTAAGCCGCACTCACCGGGCAGTGGCTCCACATCATCCTCATTCAGCTCTACTGCGACGCTCTGCATGATTTGCTCGAGAGTGAGCACAATCCTGAACCCGCTCTTCTTGCGCGCCACGATGCCGATCATTCCAGCAAAGGCGCCAGAGCGAATGCGCGCCAATTCTCCTACGCGAAGTAGGGGATGAGGTTCGATGCGATGCTGCTGCAATCCGGTGCGCAATGCTTCGATCGCAGCATCGGAAAGCGGGGCAGGAGCTCCACCCGTCCCTCCAACCACGGTTAAGGCACCGGGAACGCTAAGGACACTTACTCGCTCGGAACGATTGATTCGAACAAAGATGTAGCCCGGGAAGAGGGGCAATTCCAGCGTAACCTTGGAACCATCGCGCCACTTTCGGTCGGCACGATAGAGAGGCAGATAATGCTCGATTTCGCGCTGAGCCAAATGCTGAGCAATTTTCTTCTCATGCCGGCAAGTGGTGTACACCGCAAACCACGACATCGCTCTGGTTACTTCGGTACTCGTGTCGGCTACTCGGATTTCAGAGTTCAAGTTCTGAAAATCAGATATTGGCAAGGCTTCGCCATCCTCACTTGGATGAAGGTTGTTTCACAATGCCTAAGAATTGATCCGAACAAAGTAAACCAGGAGGCCTATGTTATTGGGAGGATGAAAGCAAGCGCTTCCATCCATCTGTGACGTGCACGGGCACCGCTGTGGTTGCCAGTGACTCCAATATACCAGCAATTTTGCAATAATTACGTAAAAACTCTTGCGCACGACAGCGTCGAACCTGGCTGGTAAGCCATCCGGTTGCAAGCGCATACAAACATCGAGACGAGAGGCAACCTTCTCGCCTGAACAGGCAACAAACGGGGTTTCCTGTCAATTAAATTCCAACATGAATCTGATCTCCGTATTGTTACGTGCTTGTTACTTTCGATTTCACCTGCCACTCGAAATATTCACAAACCGCGGATTACTTTTCGCTTAGATTAGGGGTCTGAGTATGTACTCTTTCGTTAACACACGAATGACTTCAATTTGAAGTGCATATCGGGCTTGAGATGTTGAAATAGCTAGACTTAACCGTCACTCAAGGGTTTTCTTACATGATTTACAGGGCCTTTTTTTATAGCTTCTTCCCTCTCATTTTTCTAAACACCCTATCTGGGCAGTCATATCCGTCGTCCATGTTCGCTGTCCGGAACAGTAACACCGTCATTGGGCCAGTGGGACCAGCGAGTCCGGTCTCTTCCAACGCAAACGGGCCGTTTTCAAAGGGTGCTGTCGGCTTTGATGTTTCGCCTCTTGGAGTGGGGCTGGAACTGACGACGAATTTAGGTCGTCATCTGAACTTGCGCACTTCGGGCAGCATGTTTTCGCACCCAATCAACTTCACGACGAACGGCTTTCGCGCCGATGCACAACTCAGACTTGCTTCGGCGGGTACGTCACTGGACATCTATCCTTTTGGTTCTGCGTTCCGGGTTAGTCCTGGGATCTTGTTTTATAACCAGAATCGCTTAACGGCAGTCTCGATGATCGCGGGCGGCTCGAGTTTTACTCTCGACGGGGATACTTTCTACTCAGCCAATGCAAACCAGGCCACAGGCGCAACGCCGTTAAGCGGCAGAGCGCTGTTGAGTCTGCACACGACACGTCCGGCCTTTAGTATCACCGGGGGCTGGGGCAATCCCCTGACGCATCGGGGACACTGGTCGTTTCCGGTTGAAGCGGGAGTCGCGTTCGTGGGTTCTCCGGCGCTTCATGTGAAGTTGGCAGGATGGGCCTGCCACGACCAGGCACAGACGCAGTGCGCTGACATCGCGAATCCCGATAATCCGATTGCATTGCAGGTGCAGAGCGACCTGAATGCAGAGGTGAGCAAGTGGACGAAGACCTCGATCCACTGAAGACTTATCCAATCGTGAAGGCGGGCGTGGCGTACAGCTTCCACACCGGTCGGCGCTAGCAAGGTTGCAAGCGGCAAGAGCAACGACGGCAGCATGGATCGGTTTGTGTGCGGAAAATGGTTGACTCCGTTGCGCAGTCATGGATTGCATAACTGGAGCACGCGCAGAGTTGTGCGGACAGCTTCTTGTAAACTGAGGCAAACCCGACCGCCGATTGGCGATTGGAAGCGAGGTCGAAGTTTGTCGTCAGGGAAATTTGCCCTTACCTACACCGTGAAGAACGAGGCGAGGCTGCTTCCGTCGGCGATTGAATACCATGTCGCAGCCGGGTGCTCGCGGATTTATCTCTTCTGGGATGGCACGACTGACGGTTCTCAGGAGTTGGTTTCGCAGTACCCCTGCGTGGTGGCACGCGACTCTATCCGCGTCGAGGAAACCGGAGACGCTCCCGAGTGGATCAAGAACATCCTGGTTTGCTGGGACACGGACATGGATGTGCGGAAGCGCATCAACACCTGGTACGCGGCAAAGAGTGCAGCGGCGGAAGGGCTGGAATGGCTGGGCGGCATTGATCCCGATGAGTTGGTGCTGATGTCACGCGATGAGGAGATCGACGCAGATCACATTGCAAAACATCTGGCCAAGGTTCCGGAGACGATTGACCAGGTATTGCTGCCGAATCTCGAATCTGTTCCTGTTTCTGCCGCGTCGGAGAATCCTTTTGCCGATTGCGTGTATTTTCTTAACCGATTTCCGAAGACCGAAGCGATCTGGCGCTACTCGCGCGCACTGCTGTTGAGGGTTACGCGGTCATCCGCGTTGGTGGCCTGGTACGACTACCTCTTCTATCAAGTCCGATTTCTTGGGGCACTTCCCAGGCTTATGCGCGAGCCGCGCAGCGGCAGCCGAATTCCGGCGGGATATTTTCTTGGCTATAGCAATCACAAATCATTTATTCGCCTGAAAACTTTCGAGAACTTTGATTTCGTGACCCATCGCTGGCGGGCGTTTCTGCGAGCGCCGCGCAGCATGGACCTGGGCAACATTCTGCACTTCGACATGCTGGACGCGAATTATTTTGCCGCGAAGTTTCGGCAGCGGCAGCGGGGGATCATTCTGAAGGTCTTCTATCTCCGCTATCGGCTGGCGCATGTGGCACGCAATTTGAGCGACGACGAAATCGCGGAGTTTTTTGAGCGGTATATCGCGATTTCCGATCCAGCTCGCATCGCACGGCTGAAGCGAAGGGGGATTCTGGTTGAGATTCATGCCGCGTCGAATTTTATGCTGCGGAAGCGAGAAGAGCGGAGTTACGCGAACCGGTGATGAGAGTTGGCATTTTCAATTGAAGATTCCGGACATCTTAAGGGTTCTCAGAGTGCTTAATGAAGGTCTGTACAATTTGAAGGACTCTCCGAGAGAAGAGGCTTTTCCGCTCTGGTAAATTGCGGGCCATCCATTTGCCTATGTCATCGAACCTCATCAGGTCGCTCAAGAACAGCAGCAAGATGCTGCTGCGATCGGTATTTGAAGCGGGCCAGCGAATCGGCGTGGACATCCTTCCGCGGCATTTTTATTCAGAGATTCCAGACATTCACGCTTTGAAAATTTCTTCGGAGTGGAAGAAGCCGCGCAGTTTTGTCGGGATTCCGGGCGACGTCGAGAAGCAGATCGCCTGGGTGGATCAAAGTACGGCGAGCTATCGGTCGAGTTTAAAGAGATTTGAAATTCATGCCGACGCGGTGCGGACGAACGGGAGCAACGAAGGATACGGAGAGGTGGAGGCAGATTTCCTTTACTGCTTTGTGCGCGCACATCGACCCGCAAAGATCGTGCAGATTGGTTCCGGCGTTTCCACGGCGGTTTGTCTGCGTGCCGCGAAAGATGAAGGGTACAGCCCGCGAATAATCTGCATCGAACCGTATCCAACGGAGTTCCTCAAGCGCGAAAGTGCAGCGGGCAGAATCGAGCTGGTGCCGAAAAAGGTAGAGGATGTGGGTGCGGAGTGCGCCAGCTGGGTAAGTGCGGGCGACCTGTTCTTCGTTGACTCAAGTCATACGCTTGCGCCTGCGGGTGAAGTGAATCTGATTGTCTTCGAGATGCTGCCAAGGTTGGCGCCGGGGACTTTTATTCATTTCCACGACATTTATTTTCCTTACGACTACAATCCCGACACGCTTTCGACGGCGCTGTTCTTTCAGCATGAGACGGCGCTGTTCTACGCGTTCCTGCTGATGAATGAGCAATTCGAGATTCTGGGATCGCTTGCGCTGCTGCACCATCAGCGCTTGAGTGACATGATGCGCTGCTTCCCTGATATGAAGCCGATGAAGTTCGACCAGGGACTGACCGTGGAGATGGGTCAGTTCCCCAGTTCGATTTTTCTTCGTCGCGTGCGGTGATCCCGACACACGAGTTTTGCACTCGCGTTTAGCCGAGAAGGTCGGAGACGGCATTGGGAGCGGCTTGGAGAGCAGCGTCGATCTGCGACTGATCTTTGCCGCCGGCTTCGGCGATGTCGGGCTTGCCGCCGCCGGAACCGCCTACGAATTTTGCAACCGCGCCGACTAGTTTACCGGCCTGAATGCGCTTGATCAGGCCCGGCGTGACTCCGGCAATGATGGCGACTTTGCCTTCGGGCTGAGCAGAGGCGAGCACCACTACACCCTCGCCAAGCTTCTGCTTGAGGTTGTCGACGAGCGTACGCAGTTGTCCGCGTTCGAGAGAATCGGCGCGGTGGGTGAGGACTTTTACGCCCTTCACGTCCGTTGCGCGGCTCACTGCGTCGTCGAGACCGCCAGCTGCAGACTTCATGCGGGCTTCTTCCAGCTCGCGGCGCAGGCGCTTCAGTTCGTCCTCCTGGGAAGCGAATTTGGCGCGGAGGCCTTCCGTCAGGTTGTCAACTGAAGGAACGTACTGCCCGGCGAGTTTCGCTACTTCAAAGTCGCGGCGGAAGGTCGAGAGCGAGACTAGTCCGCTGATGGCTTCGACGCGGCGAACGCCGGAGGAGACGGCGCTTTCACCGGTCAGCTTGAGCAGGCCGATTTCGCCGGTGGCGGCGGTGTGGGTGCCGCCGCAGAGTTCAGTTGAGAAGCCGTCGGACAACTTCACGACGCGGACTTTATCGCCGTACTTCTCACCGAAGAGAGCCATGGCGTGGTACTCGTTGACGGCCACATCGATGGGCACGTCGACGAGTGTCTCGACCTTGGCGTTGGCGAGGACTTCGCGGTTGACGATGTCTTCGATCTCCTGGAGTTCTTCGTCGGCGACCTGGGCGAAGTGAGAGAAGTCAAAGCGGAGACGGTCAGCGTGCACGGCGGAGCCGGCCTGCTTGACGTGGGTGCCGAGAACCTGGCGCAAAGCGGCGTGAAGCAGGTGGGTGCCGGTGTGGTTGCGCTTGATGTTGTCGCGACGTGCGCCATCGACGACGGTGTTGACGTGATCGCCTACAGCGATGTCTTGCTTGAGGATGGCCTTATGGGCACGCACTCCCTGGACCGGGAGAACACAACCGGTGATTTCGGCGATGGTAGTGTTGCCGTCGGTGGAGGTGAACCAGCCGGTGTCGCCGACCTGGCCGCCTGAGTCGCCGTAGAAGCTGGTGTGGTCGAGGACGACTTCGACCTGGTCGCCGGCCTTGGCGGAGGGCACGCCGGCGCCGTCTTTCACGATGGCGAGGACTTCGGCGTCATTGGCGTTGAGCTGCTTGTAGCCCAGAAAGTCGGTCTTGGCTAGGTCGCGGAAGACGGGGCTGGCGGATTTCTGGCTGCCGCCTTTCCAGCTGGCGCGGGCGCGGGCTTGTTCTTCGGCCTTGGCGCTCTCAAACCCTTCAACATCGAATATCACATCTCTATCTCGGGCTGCATCCATCATAAAATCGAGCGGTAGACCGAATGTCTCATAGACATGAAAAGCTTCGCGTCCAGAAACTTCCGCTTTCTTGGCATCAAGGCTTTTGAATTGCTCCGCCAGTGCCTTTGCCACGCCGGGCGGTAGGCCCTCTCTAACCAATGGCTCAAACTGGGTGAATTTCAGATGGGTCATCTCCTGACCAGTGGCGTCCTTTATCTGCTCGGTCATCTTCGCCGCGATTTCAGGAGGGAGGATCGCTTGAGCACCAAAGAATAGGTCGAACTGTGCTTGAATCTTATCGACCATCCTGCGGGTTAAAACTCTATCCCACTCGCGAGCGCCGATGGCGATTACCCTCGCGAATTGTTTCTCTTCGGCTTCGATGACCTTGGCCACCCGCGAAGCAGAATCGATCAGCTCGGGATAGGCGCCCTGCATGAGATCGCGGACAGCGAAGACCATTTGATTGAGGAATGGCTTTTCCTGGCCGAGGAGGCGGCCATGACGGATACCGCGACGGAGGATCTTGCGGAGGACGTAGCCGCGACCTTCATTCGATGGCAATACGCCATCGTTGATTAGAAAAGCGGCGGCACGAGCATGATCCGAAATGATTCGAAGACTCGCGTTTTGTACCAATGCGTCCTCTTGAATCTCCGCCATGTCGCGAACCGGAAGACCGCCAGATGTTGCTAACGGGTTGTGGTAGAAGTTCGTGAGTTCTGCTGCCTTCTTAATGAGCGGGACAAACAGATCTGTCTCAAAGTTTGTGACTTTCCCTTGCAGCACAGCGGCTACGCGCTCGAGGCCCATGCCGGTGTCGATGGAGGGCTTTGGGAGGGGCGTCAGCTTGTAGCTGCTGGTCTTGCCTAGCGCGTCGGCCACGGCGGAGCGGTCGAACTGCATGAAGACGAGGTTCCAGATTTCTACATAGCGGGCTTCGTCTTTGCCGAAGGGGAGATCGACGCCGGGGGTTTCCGCGGCTTCGATGCCCATGTCGTAGAAGATTTCGGAGCAGGGCCCGCAGGGGCCGGTTTCGCCCATCTGCCAGAAGTTGTCCTTGAGGCCGTACTGGAAGATACGCTCTTTGGGGACGCCAGTTTCCATCCAGAATTTCTCAGCTTCGTCGTCGCGCGGAACGCCGTCAGCGCCTTCGAAGATAGTGACGTAGAGGCGTTCTTTGGGGATGCCCATCCACTGTTCACTGGTGACGAGTTCCCAGGCGTAGGCGATGGCGTCGCGCTTGAAGTAATCGCCGAAGCTGAAGTTGCCCAGCATCTCGAAGAAGGTGTGATGACGGCGGGTAAAGCCGACGTTCTCAAGGTCGTTGTGCTTGCCGCCGGCGCGGACGCATTTCTGGCTCGTGGTGGCGCGTGAATATTCGCGCTTTTCGGCGCCCAGGAAGAGGTCCTTAAACTGGTTCATCCCCGCGTTGGTGAAGAGCAGCGTGGGATCGTTGGCAGGCACCAGCGACGAAGAGTGCACACGGCGGTGCCCCTTGGTCTCAAAGAAGCGCAGAAACAGCTCGCGAATTTCGTTTCCCGTGCGGAATTGCATGTCTCCTTTAGTGTAACGGGAACATCCCTGCGCAGAAATGTGCAGGGTGCACATGTTAGACAATTTGACGGCCTTGTTCAGAAAGTATGCATCCTAGGGACTAAACGTACTTTGGAGGGTAGTCATAAATTCGCACTGCTTGCGCTGCTCGAAGCCAAGCCCGGAAAAGAGAAGGAAGTTGAGGAGTTTCTGAAGTCGGCGCAACCGCTGGCGGTGCGGGAGACGGGCACCAGCACCTGGTATGCGGTGAAGCTGGCGCCGAACAAATTCGGCATCTTCGACACCTTCAGGCAGGAAGAGGGCCGTGACGCGCACCTAAACGGCGAGATTGCCAAGGCGCTGATGGCCAAGGCAGGCGAGCTGCTGGCCAAGCCTCCGCAGATTGAGAAGCTGGAGATTCTGGCTGCGAAGGCGCCGGGCGCTTAGTTTCCGGCGTGTGCGGCCATGTCGTTTGATCTGGCGTCCAACTGAATATGAATGTTGACATGCTTGGCCGGTTGTTGCGGCGTGTTGCATGGAACGTCGGCCTGGCCGCTGTGGTGGGAATTGCTACCCTGGCGGCTGCGCAGCCCGGGCATAATCTCACCATCGTTGCGTCGCGCGAACTGAGGATTGGCGGCGGGACGGTGCAGGCGGATTTCGCCGAAGGGCTGATGGATCTTTCGCAGGACGCGATCTTCGCGCACGTGCAGGCTGCGGCTTCTGCAATCAACACATACTACGGTCGATTTCCGGTTTCGCGTGCGCGGGTTCTCATCGCGCCGGTAGCGGATCGTGGCGGCATTGTGCAGGGGACGACGTGGGGCGACATGGCGGGATGGCCCGGGATGACGCGCTTCCGCATCGGACAGCATGCCACAGCGGATGATCTTAAAGATGACTGGATGATGACGCATGAGCTCGATCACATGGCGTTCCCTTCCCTGCCGGATGATCAGCATTGGATGGAGGAAGGCTTGGCGACTTACGTTGAGCCGATTGCACGGGTCCAGAGCGGAGAGCTCAAGCCGCAGGAGATATGGCGCGACATGGTGCGAGACATGCACAAGGGCGAACCAGCCGAGGGCGATCAGGGGCTCGATCACACACACTCGTGGGGAAGGACATATTGGGGCGGTGCGATGTTCTGCCTGGTTGCGGATGTGGAGATTCGTCGGCAGACGGGCAACCAGAGGGGTCTGCAGGATGCGCTGCGAGCGATTGTCGCGGCCGGTGGAACGATCGATCATGAGTGGCCGCTGGACAAGGCTCTGGCGATTGGCGACAAGGCTACGGGAACGCATGTGCTGAGCGAGCAGTATGCCAAGTGGAAAGATTCAGCTGTGACGGTGGATCTGGATAAGCTTTGGACGGAGCTTGGGATTCAGCGGAACGGCGATGCGATTGAGTTTGTTGCGACGGCGCCGCTGGCGAATGTGCGGGAGGCGATTGCGCGTCCTTCTCGATAAGGAAAGGGCTTCAGGGTCGAGCGAGATCCCATGTCTCAGAAGCGAGACATGGGGCACCCAGAATGGTGCGATTTGATGCATTGTGAAAAGCAGATCCTTCGCAGCGCTCAGGATGACACGCGCTGTTGTTGTTTGCAGGATTGGGTTTTATTCCGTCGGTGTGTCTTCTTCGAGGTTGTCCAGGGCGGAGAGGGATTCGTCGGGGACGTTCCACTGGCGGAGAATCTTGTAGATGACGCTCGTGGAGAAACCGGCGGCTATCAGGCGGCGCATCACGCGGGCCGTTTCTTTTTCATTCGTCGGTTTACGGATGCGTTTGCGTTCAAGGTGCTGGCGGGCGAGGGTTTCTTCGTCGGTATCGGCGTAGCGGGCTCCGACGGCTTCGGTGACGATCTGCTTTGAGACGCCTTTCTGCGTCAGGGACTGGCTGACACGGCGCTGGCCAAGCTTTTCATTCTGCTGGCGAAGGCGGGCGTAGATTTCGGCGTAGGCGGCGTCGTCGAGGTAGCCGTTTTCCTTGAGGCGTGCGATGGTTGTGGCAATGATGGCATCGCCGCGATCGCCGGGCTCGACGCGCATGCGCATGAGGCGGCGGAGTTCCACCTCGGTGCGCATGTGGCGGCCGAGAGCCTTGATGGCGTAGTCGTACAGGCCGGATTCATTGAGGTGCGGCTTGGGCTTCACGAGATGGGATCAGTGTAGTTCAGATGAAGTGAAGCCGGGCGAATCGTGGTTTCCCACTCATGACGCAAAATGCGCGTCATGAATGGGGCCCCAGATTTGTTGACGATCGGGCTCTTTTGTTCCCTATTCCTATTTGCCCGCTTCTTTCGTCCATTGGTCGACCCAGTCATTTACGGTTTTGTACCAGAGCTGGGAGTTTTGGGGCTTGAGGACCCAGTGGCCTTCGTCGGGGAAGTAGAGCATTTTGCTGGGGACGTGAAGGAGTTGAAGGGTGTCGAAGAGCTGGTAGCCTTCGCTGACGTCGAGGCGGTAATCGAGCTGGCCGTGGACTACTAGCGTTGGTGTCTTGAAGTTCTTGGCGGAGAGCGAGGGGGACCACTTGCGGAAGGGATTCTCGCTGTCCGGTTTGCCGTAGTAGTCCCAGGGATTGCCTTTGAATTCCCACTGGTTGAACCAGTCTTCTTCAGTTGTGCCGAAGGCGGATTCAGCGTTGTACATTCCATCGTGAGAGACGATGCATTTGAAGCGGTTGGTGTGGCCGAGAACCCAGTTGGCCATGTAGCCGCCGTAGCTGGCGCCGAGCGCGCACTCGCGGGTTTTATCGATGAAGGGGTAGTGCTGCTCGGCGTAGGTGAGGCCGATCATGAGGTCGGTGAAAGGCTTGCCGCCCCAGTCGCCGTTGACGCGATCGACGAAGGCCTGGCCGTAGCCCGTTGACCCGCCGGGATTGATCATGATGACGACATAGCCGTTGGCGGCGAAGAGTTCTGCGTTCCAGCGGTAGGACCAGGAGTCGCCCCATGCGCCTTGCGGGCCGCCGTGGATGAGGAACTTGACGGGGTATTTCTTGTTGGGGTCGAAGGCGGGGGGCTTGATGAGGAAGCCCTGAACCTTGGTGCCGTCGGCGGCCGGGAACCAGAAGGATTCGAGCGGGGCTTGATCGAGTTGGGCGAGGAGAGCGTCGTTGAGATGGGTAACTCTCCTCGATAGAGCGTCCATAGAATCGTCCACATCGACTGGCTGACCTTTGGGTTTGGAACTCGTGCCTCCCGGCCAAAGGACCACGGCTTCACTTGGTGAATCTGCCTTCATCCTTGTTGCGATGATTTGTTCGGGGACGCCGAATGTCGGCATCTCGAATTTGTGGGGTACGGGAATTATTCCGCTGAACTCCGCCCCGTCGGCGTACAGCTCTGGCCCGGTCACTCCGAGGTTTATTGCTGCCCCAGTTCCATCGACATTTACAAAGTAAAGATCTACCTCTCCGCGATTACCGCTTGTGAAGTAGATGTTGGGCGACCTTGGGCTCCATGCGAACTCATCCACCCAGTTGTCGAACTTGGGCAGCAGATCTCTCGCTGTCTTGGTGGCGCGGTCGTAGAGCAGGAGGCGGAATCTGTCGCTTTCGTAGCCGGGGCGGAGTTGGCTGCGCCAGGCCAGGTATTTGCCGTCGGGGGAGTAGGCGGGGCTCATATCGCCGCCGGGACTCGTGCTCACTTTCACCGGCTTGGCGTTGGGGTTGGTGAGGTCTACGGTGAAGATGTCGGAGTTTGTACTGACGGCTTCGTCGGGGACATCCTTGAATGTGATCGCCAGTTCCTTTGAATCGGGCGAGAAGGCGCAGCCGCAGCCCAGCGGGTCGGTCGGATAGTCGGTGGGAACGTCGTGAGGGTTGTTCGGCACGAGGTCGCGCACGGCGCCGCTGGCCACGTCAATGAGAAACAGGTGCGTGCGCTTGTCGTCGGTAAAACGGTTCCAGTGGCGATACATCAGATGGGTGAAGATCTGGGCTTTGACTTTGCTGTCGCGAAGAGCTGTGTCGCGATCCATGTTGCAGCGATCGCCAGTGGCGAAGTCGTTGTCGACGATAGCGGGGCAGTCGGGGTAGACCTCGGCTGTGTAGGCGATGGACTGCGAGTCGGGCGCCCATCTGGCGTTATCGACGCCGTCCCAGTTGGCGGATGCATGACGGACGTTGGAGGCGGCGCCAGTGGCGGCGTCGAAGTCGGCGGTGTAGACCTGCTGCGAGGCGAGTTCGCGGCTGGAGAGGAAGAGGATGTGTTTGTTGTCGGGGGCGAATTGGAGGCCATCGTCGCCAGGCTGCCCGACGGCTAGCTTGATGGGGTCTCCACCTTTTTCCGACGATTGGGCGATTGGCTGTAGCCACAGCTCCGTTGTCTTCGTGTTCTTTTCCAGATCGACGGTGGAGACGCTGTAGCCTAGCCATTTGCCATCAGGGGAGACGGCTGTTGAGCCGAGACGCTTGATGTGCATCATGTCTTCGAAGGTCATGGGGCGCTTGGCTGGCTGGGCTTCGGCAAACGTGGTCGCAAGGAGGAGGGCGATGATGGCTTTATGCATGGCTTTTCTCGATTTGAGCTTCGCAGTCCCAGGTCTCAAAAGCGAGACCTGGGGCACCCAGTTTTCTGGGGGTCCCAACGTGCGTCGGTGCGAAGGAGAAGTGTACAACTGCGAGGTGGTTGTTAGCAGTTAGCTAAGGCGTTCGTAGTGGCGGGATTGGTGACGTGATCTCCCACCCTTGCTCCGCAAGGATGGGGCACCCAGGATCATGCGGATCGATGCGGTTTTAGAAGCAGATCCTTCATTCCGCTTACCCCACGAACGATTTTCGTTCGCGGGGCCCCAGCCGCTCCGTTCAGGATGACACGACGTTGCTTGGGGCGGAGTGCTTTGAGTGGTGGCTGGCTTAGGCGGCTTGGAGTTCTAACAGGATGCCGGCGCCTCTGGGTTCGAAGTTCAGGGCGGAGGCTTTGCCGTTGTTTTCGCGGAGGATGCTGGCGCACATGCTCAGGCCAAGGCTGGAGGATTCGTCGCCGGCGGGTTCGGGGATGAAGGGATCGAAGGCGCGGGCGGGGACGGGGAATCTGGAGCCGGAGTGGGCTACGAGGATCTGTACCTGATTGTTTTCGGCGACGGCTTCAAGACGGACGGTCTTTTCGTTGGTGGTGTCGAGCCGCTCGACTGCGTCCATGGCGAACTGGAGGCAGTAGAGGACGGCCTGTCGAACCTGCTGGGCGTTGCCGAGAACGCGGGGCAGGGCGGGCGAGATATGGACGCGGAAGTCGATAGAGCGCTGGACGAATTCGGAGCGGTGAAGCTGTTCGAGGTCGTTGAGAAGTTCCGTGACGGAGATAGCAGCTACCTGATCGCCCTGAGGGCGCGACATGCGGGCGAGGCTCTCAAGGGTGAGACGCATGTGGCGTGCCTCATTGAGGATGGCCTCGATGGCCTTGTGGGCCT
This sequence comes from Telmatobacter sp. DSM 110680, assembly GCF_039994875.1. Lineage (GTDB taxonomy): Bacteria > Acidobacteriota > Terriglobia > Terriglobales > Acidobacteriaceae > Telmatobacter. Next base: position 48,160 of record NZ_CP121196.1, read on the forward strand.
GAGGATTGAGGTCTTCGGTCTCGTCGAGCAGCGATGCGTAGCCAAGGATCACGGTGAGCGGGTTGTTGAGCTGGCGGGTGACGTTGCCGGCGAGCTGACCGAGGCCAACGAACTTTTCAGATTCGACAAGCTTCTCGAGCATCATCGTCTGGCCGCGCACGGATTGCAGGCGGGAGGCGAGGACTTCGAGGGGGAGAAGATCGACGGCGCTGACAGGCTTCGACGGGTCCTCGATTCCGGTAAGGAAGAGTGCTCCTTCGGTTGAAGTTCTGCCACGCAAGGGAATGGCATGCACGGTGGTGAGCTTGAGGCGGGTGAGATCGTCGCCAGGAACGAGAAACGGGGTGAGATCGAGGTTGATGGCGAGGCTGTGTTCGACGGCTGCTTGAGAGCCCGAGTCGAGGAAGCCGGAGACGGGGATGCGGGTAGCGAGGGCGTCGAGGGCGTTAATGGTGGCATCGTCAAACCCGGCGGCGCCGGCGAGGCGGTAGTGACCGGTGTTCTGCAGGAGAACGAGAGCGGCCTGGTGGAAGCGGCTATTGGAGACGATGGCCTGGCACACGGTAGCGGCCTGGCGGTCGAAGTCTTCGACACGGCGCCGGGCAAGATTGAGGCGCGCGTAGGCTTCCATCTCCTCACGGGCATGGCGCTCGCGAAGCTGGCCGGTCTGGTTGATGGCAAGCTGGTCTTCGAGGGCCAGAAGGATCATGCCGATGGCGGCGACGACCTTGGACATGGCGATGGCGCGGATGACCCAGATTCCAGGCTCGCCTTGATGCATGAATGGAAGAGTTTGACCTATGTTGAGGGACCAGCCCAAAAAGCCGAGGCTGGCGAGGATGGTTCCGGGAGAGACGCGCCGGAAGACGTAGAAGACCAGCATCGCAGTGACGAAGTGGGTAGCGCACTCAACGAAGGTAAGAGGCCAAGCGCCTCCAACGCGAACGCAGATCCACAGACCGGCGGCGCCGAGAACGATGCATAGAGCGAGCGGGATGCCGCGAGGAATGCCGCGAAACGAGATCGCCCAGGCACATCCTGCAAAGAGCGAGAGCGCGCCGAGGGCCGGGAAGATGAGGAACGGCAAACCGCCGGGGGTGCCACCGCCATACAGTCCATAGATAAGGAAGGCGTAGGCTACGAGGGGGATCGCGAAGGGGATGGCGTAGAGTATGCGGATTTTGCCAACGCGGAAACCGAGGGGAGCGAGCGAGGCGAGGAACAGGGCGGAGCTAATGAGAATGGAGGTTTGGCCAACGGCCGCGATCCAGGGATGAGTTTCAGTGTTGGAGTAATTCCATGCACCCAGGTTGTAGAACTGAAGCATGCGGATGGCGGCAAAGAAGAAGCCGAGGAACCAGAGGAGGGTCCAGGCATCGCGAAAACGCAGATAGAGCTGGAAGAAGGCGGGCAGCAACAGCACCGTGAGAACAAGAGCCGGAAGGTGGTAGCTGTCGGGCATGGAAATGCAAGTATCTCCGTCGACGTTTTACCGCAAATCCAAAGTTGGACCAAAGGATGCGGCGTCAGAGTTAGAGAATTCCCCGGGGCTGCTCGGAATCAATAATGAGTGAGCTTAAACCATTGATGCCGCGAGGTAAATGGAGAGTTGAGGCACGAACCTCAGAAGACTCTCCGAAGATTAAGTAGACCTTAAGGCTGCCGGGCCACAGCGACAGCTCCGCCAATCGAGGATTTTGCGGCCACCCGGTCTGGTTGTATATACGTCTAATGTTGTAGCAGGCATGGTTTGAGCGGATTCTGTCGAATCGATGGGCGAGTCAGGATAGATGCCAGAGGAATTCAGAGGAGAAGTGCGACGGTGAGGAATCGATGGTGGTTGGCGCTGGCCACGATTGGGGTGTTGGCGCTTACAGCGGGTGCGCAGAAGGACAGTTTTACGCCGATGCCGCTTGATGCGGGGTTTGGAAAGCTCGATTTGTCAGACCCTGCGACTCCGGCGGAAGAGATCATCAAGAAATTCGCGGCCAAGGAGAGTGAATTTCAGGAAGCACTGAATCACTACACCTACCGGCGAGTCGCGCGCGTACAGACGATCGACGATGACACCAACAAAGTGGACGGAGAGTGGTACCAGGTGGACGATGTCACGTTCGATCCGACAGGGCAGCGCATGGAGAAGACGGTATATGCGCCGGAGAGCTCGTTGCAGCGCGTGATGATGTCTCCATCGGATTTGCAGGACATTCAGAAGGGCTATCCGTTTGTGCTGACGACGGAGGAGATTGCGCAGTACAACACGAAGTACGTGGGGCGGCAAAAGGTCGATGATGTCGATTGCTACGTTTTCGACGTAGGGCCGAAGCAGATTCTAAAGAACAAGCGCTACTTCCTGGGACGCATCTGGGTGGACGCCACGGATCTGCAGATCGTGGTGACGAATGGACGGATGGTTCCGGACGACACCCGCAAGAACAGCGAGGATCTGCATCCGCCGTTTATGACGTGGCGGCAGCAGATTGATGGGCACTACTGGTTCCCGGTATATACAAAGGGCGAAGGTGTGCTGCACTTCCAGGGTGGCAGCTACACGATGTCAGAAGATGTGCACATGCGCGACACTATTAAGTACACCGACTACAAGCGGTTCGGATCAACGATCAAGCTGATCTACGACGGGCAGGACATTACGCAGAACGGCCAGCAGCAGGGGCAGCCCGGACAGCAAGCGCCGCCTAAGCAACCGACCAAGCCGCAACCGTAGTGGGCAGTGCTCAGTGAACAGTGAACACCTGGACGATTACTTGAGAACGCTGGTTAGTTCCTCGCGCTAGAAACGCAGGGAGAGGCAGCTTAGGCCACCATCCATTTTTTGAAACTCTGACATGTTGAGCACGAGAGGGTTGAAGCCACGCGCTATCAGCTCGTCGCGGAGGTGTGGAAAGCCTTCAGCGATCAGGACGCGATCGTTCACGCGGACACAGTTTGCGGCGTAGCTCTCGGCGGATGAGACGCGGATGAGATTGAAGCGAGCGAACTCGGAATTGAACTGGGAATTCTCCGCCATCTCTTCCATGACGACGAGAGTGTCGTCGCCGATGTAGCTGATGCCGCTTTTCAGATGCAGGATCGACGTCATGGAACGGATGTCGATGGTGGACGCGGTGTAGCCAAGCGAATTGAGATATGCGGCGAGCTGGCGCGCGCCTTCCCTGTTGGTGCGCTGCGAAATCCCGATGAAGAAATGATCTTCCGCTTCGCAGATGTCGCCGCCGTCGACGGTGCCGGGCGGATCGATAGCTAGAGTGCGGGAGTAGAAATTCTCGACAGTTGGACGGATGGCAGCGACTTCGCCCAAACGGCTGGCAGCGCCGGGTCGGGTGAGGATAGCGACTTGGGGAGTAAGGATCGCTGCATCTTCGACGAACGTAGAGTCGGGGTGGCGGAGGTCGGGCGCGAGAATGGTGAGTTCGAGCCCACATTCGCGCAGAGCATCGCAATAGTGAGCGTGCTGGGCAAGCACTTCGTCGAGATGGGGAGTACCGAGCTCAACGGTGGTGAGGCCGTCGGCGAAGTTACTGCCGGGGATGCGAAGAATGGCCTTGGTAAACAAGCGCGCTGCTCCGGATGCAGGAATTGTGGGCCGGGTGCTTCAGTATATCTCTGGCCGTCGCCGGAGCGAACGCCTCGACAATCAATAGAGGAAAGTGAGCAGGCCGTCACGGCAGTAAACAGCGGCCTGGAGTATGCTTCTCGAAGCTTTACAGCAACTTTTGGCGGGACTTCTGCTCGGGGTCTCGAACATGCGAAGTCTTTGTAATTGGGATTTCAAGAGGCGGAGTCTTACGTCGCCTCGCAGGAGAAATCTTTCATGCGCTTGCCTGGGTTCTTTTTTACTTCTGTTGCTTCGGTCACCCATTTCAAATCCAATCGATCATCCAACCGGCCTTGCGGGTTTCTGCTTGCGATTCTGCTCTCCGTCACTCTGAGTGGCAACGCGGCAGGACAAGCGCAGGGAGCTCAGCCGAAGAATGTTGCGGGGCGGGATCTGATCGCGCGACCAATCGAAGATGGGCAGCGCACGGTATTGCGGGGCAACCGGCATCCGCTGGCAAGAGCTGAATTTGACCGCGGTATGGCGCCCGCTGGTCTACCGATGACGCGGATGCTGCTGGTTCTGAAGCGGAGTGATGAGCAGGAAAGTACGCTGAAAACGCTTCTCGCCGATCAGCAAGCAAAGGGATCAGCGCATTATCACCAATGGCTAACACCCGAAGAGTTTGGAAGGCAGTTTGGGCCGACAGATAACGACATTGAGAAGGTGACGGCGTGGCTGAATGCGCATGGATTCCAAGTGGCAGGAGTAAGCAAGGGACGAACCGCAATTGAGTTCTCAGGCACAGCCGGGCAGGTGCAGGAAGCATTCAGGACTGCGATTCACAGCTACGTTGTGAAGGGGGAGCAGCGCTGGGCCAATGCCGAGGATCCTTCGATACCGACAGAGATGACGCCTGTGGTCAAAGGTGTACTGACGCTGCACAATTTTCCGCGACATTCGAACGCGGTAATTCACGGGCAGCCGGTGAAGCCGATGAATGGAGCGGCATCGCCCTACTTCACGTTCACTTCAGGCCAGCAGACGTTCTACGGTCTGGGGCCGACCGACTTTGCAACGATTTATGATGTGCTGCCTCTCTGGAAAGCAGGGATTGATGGGTCCGGGCAGACAATTGCGATTGTGGGCGAAACCAATATCAACCTAAACGATGTGAATTCGTTCCGGAGTCTGTTTGGGCTTCCTGCGAATCCGCCGAAGATCATTTTGAATGGTTCCGATCCAGGGATTGTAGGCGACGAGCCTGAGGCTTTGCTGGATGTTTCGTGGTCTGGTGCAGTGGCAAAGAATGCCACGATCGACCTGGTAGTTTCTGCGAGTACTGAAACGTCGCTGGGCGTGGACCTGTCGGCGCTGTACATCGTTGACAACGACATAGCGCCCGTAATGAGCGAGAGCTACGGCGAGTGCGAGGCGACGCTAGGCAACGCGGGCAATGCCTTCTACAACTCCCTATGGCAGCAGGCTGCGGCTGAAGGCATCACTGTGATGGTATCGGCTGGAGATTCAGGGTCAGCAGTTTGCGACGACTTCAACAGTTCAAGTTTTGCGTCGCAAGGTCTGGCAGTGAGCGGATTTGCTTCAACACCTTACAACGTGGCCGTGGGCGGAACGGATTTCGACCAGTCGGCAGCGAATGCCGCTACGTATTGGAACGCGACGAATGATCCGACGACGGCCTCTTCCGCGAAGTCGTATATTCCGGAGACAACTTGGAACCAGTCATGCGCGGCTCAGGGATTAGATGGCTGCGGGCCGGGTGCGACCAATCTCAACATTGTTGCGGGAAGTGGTGGGCCAAGTAACTGCGCGAGCGCGGATAGCAATTCCAAGTGCATTGGAGGCTATGCGAAGCCTTCGTGGCAGACGGGCAATGGCGTGCCGCAGGATGGCGTGCGCGACTTGCCGGATGTGTCGTTATTTGCGAGCGCCGGATCGAACGGCAGCTTTTACATTATTTGCGAAGCGGACTTCACGCCGTTCGGACCGATACCGGGATTCAACATCCCGTGCAACCTTACGAATCTGAGCTTTGTTGGCTTGGGCGGGACTTCGGGATCTTCTCCAGCGTTTGCGGGCATGATGGCGCTGGTGAACCAGAAGATGGCGATGCAGGGGCTAAGTGCGCGGCAAGGCAATGCGAACTATGTTCTTTACAGTCTTGCGGCGCAAGGCGGCGCGAGTTGCGACTCTTCGAAAGGGACTGCGGGCGGAAGCGCGTGTATCTTCCACGATGTAACCAAAGGGAACAATGCGGTCCCCTGCGCGATGAACACACCGAATTGTGGACAGACAAACCTTGGTGGATTTGGTGTGCTGGTGGATCCAAATAACTCCGCCAACCCTGCCTGGACTACGACGGCGGGATATGACCTGGCAACCGGGCTCGGCACTATAGACGCGTTCAACCTGGTGAATGCGTGGGGTTCTGTCGCGATGACGCAGACCACGACGACACTGACGAATGTTTCTCCGGCGAGTTTGACGCATGGTCAGGCAGTGAACGTGAGTGCCACCGTGGCTGCGAAAAGCGGCTCGGGAATTCCGACGGGGCGCGTGACAGTGATAGCCTCGCCGGCGGGACAGAACCTGAGCATCGATGATTTTGCGATCGTCAACGGTGTAGCGAGCGGCACGACTTCGCTGCTGCCGGGTGGCACGTATAACGTGGTAGCGCACTATGGGGGCGACGGAAATTTCGCCGCGAGCGACTCTGCACCGCTACAAGTGACGGTAACGAAAGAGAACAGCCAGACCAAGACAAGCCTTGCGTGGTACGACTTCACAAACGGCGTTTTCACATCGACGACTACAGTGCCATATGGATCTATCGTCTTCCTGCGCGGAGATGTGACTGGGACAGCCGGGACAAGTTGCGCACCAAATCCGAAGGAGACGGAGGCTGCTTGTCCAACGGGAAGCATGAATTTCACCAGCGGCGGCAAGCCTGTGGACGCCGGAACCTATGCGTTGAATTCGCTGGGGTATGCGGAGGATCAACGAATTGCGCTCGATCTGAATGCGGTGGGCAGTTATTCTCTGCAGGCGCAATACGGTGGAGACGCGAGTTACAACGCCAGCCAGGCTTCATTGAATGCTGTGGTGACGCAGGCGCCGACATATATCTACTACCTTGAGATTCAGGGCCTTTCTCCCACGATTAACGCGAACGGCGAGACGTATGTTGCGTACTCTGGGCAGAAGTTTGATGCGATTGCTGTTGCGTATAGCCAGAGCATCCTGGGAGCTCCGACAGGGACGATCTCGATTCTCGAAAATGGCAATGCAGCTTCGGGAACTTTGACGTCGTATCAACTGAACGGCAGTTACACCGGAGGTTTCGCAGGGGTGGGTCTCGCTTATCTTGAGGGCGACCTCACAACGAGTATCGACACACCGGGGAGTTACAACTTTACGGCGACGTATGCCGGTGATGGAAATTATCTCGGCTCACAGAGTCCGTTTCCGGTGAACGTGACGATTGTGGATACGACATTCAATATCAGCGGAACGATTGCAAATGTGAACGTGAAGGCGGGAAGCACCGCAACGACGACAGTGAGCTTCGCGGGTGTGGATAACTTCGCCGGGCAAATCCAAGTGACCTGCAAGCTACCAACAGCAATGGCGGAGGCCACCTGCACCGCAACACAGGCAGCGCTGGGAAATACCACGACTGCAACTTCAACCGTGACGATTACGACGACGGCGGCGCACAAGTTAGCCGCGAATCACGCTCAGCGTGTGGGTGGTATGGCTGTGGCACTCGCCGGGGGGATCTTGCTGTTTGCATTCGGCGGAAGGCGACGTGGAATTCTGCTGCCTCTAGTACTGGTTATGTGTGCCGGGACGTTTGTGGGCTGCGGGGGTAGCGGCAGCAGCAGCGGAGGAGGCGGCTCGACTGACCTCGGAACCGTGGCGGGCTCTTATACGGTGAGTGTGTCGGCGACGTCGATGAATATCACGCGGACGGGGACGTTTACCGTGACCGTGCAGTAGGGGAAGAGGCTGATTGTTCGCTCACCACACCCGAACTCGCAAGGGATCGCGCGGACTGTGAGGTCTGAGCTTTTCCACCCATGCGATAAGAGCTTCGCATGGATGGGGTTCATGCAGATTGATGCTGGGTTAAGCAGGTCCTTCAGCTCACTGCGTTCGCTCAGGCTGACATGTCAACTCTTACTGAATGCTAATAGAAAAGATATTTGCGCCAGCGGTCGTCGCCGCGTCCTAGCATGCGCATGATCTGGCGGCTCGTATGGAGCGAGAAGGGGCGCGGCTCGCGAAGGAGAACCATGTCGTCGATTTCGACGAGCATGCGGTTGCCTTTGCGGCGATTGCATGCGTGGCAGCACGCGACCAGGTTTTCCCAGGTGGAGTTGCCGCCGCGTGAACGCGGGATTACGTGATCGAGGGTGAGTTCGCCGGAAGGAAGCACAACTCCGCAGTACTGACACTGGTTGCGATCGCGCAGCAGGATATTTTTGCGCGAGAGGGCGCGGGTTTGATGAGGGATGCGGCGGTATTCAAGCAGCCGAATCACGGACGGCATCGCGACGAAGCTGCGCTGGGCATGCAGCGTGAGGCCGTGCTCTTCTTCAGTGCGCGCAATGCCCTTGAGTACGAGCACGAGTGCGCGACGCGCTCCACAGATGTTGATGGGTTCGTAGGATGCGTTGAGCACGAGAACCGGCATCTGCAGAATATGGTTGGCGTGCATGGCGACATGAGTGCCTGACTCAGCAGCATGAGCGGCAGCGCGGGCAGCGGATTTTTGCTTGCGTGCATGAATCATGGCTTTTCCCAGCGACATCCGATTCCCCTCGTTAAAAAGGTTGATGTGTCGATGATGGCGAATGCATGCTTGCTAACGGTTGAACAGCGGCCGGCTCGATGCCGGGTTGAGCGCGGTCTGCGAAGGACTGTGCTTGGTTAAAGTGGATGCGACGCGCACGGGCGAGAGTTGCGACGTAGACGGAAGCGGCTCCCGCTCTGATTAGTGACTGGGCGGCGGCGCGGGCGGTAGCACCGGTGGTAAGAATGTCGTCCACGAGCAAAATGTGACGGTCTTTGACAGCGGATCGATTGGAGACATTGAAAGCTCCGCGGACGTTGACGCGGCGCTGATGGGGTGTGAGTCCTGCCTGGCTTTCGGTGGAGCGGAGGCGCATAAGCGCGGCGGGCGCTAACTTGAGTCGCCACGCGGGATGCGTTTTGTGGAGTTCGAGAATCGCGTATCGCGCGAGGGCGCGGGCCTGGTTGAAGCCGCGTTGTCTGCGTTTGCTGCGATGCAGGGGAACGGGCACAACGAGCAGTTCCGCAGGAGCTTCGAGAGCGAGTTGCGCAATAGCGGATGCGAGCATTGCGCCAAGCCGCTGTGCAGCGGGGTGGACGCGATCGTACTTGAGCGCGTGGATGGCGGCGCGCAGGGGACCATCATATGTCCCGAAAGAGACGGCACGCACGAAGGGAGGAGGCGCGAGGCTGCAGGCCCGGCAGAGGCATAAGGAGGGGATATTTTGAGTCGAAGGATGGTCGAGCGAGTCACCGCAGAGATGGCAAACTTCACCGCGATGAGCTGAGATTTCGCTCCAGCAGGCCTTACAGATTGGAACGGACGAGAGTTGCGGCAGCGGGGAGCCGCAAAGAGTGCAGGAGGCGGGAAGGAGAACGGAACTAATGGCGTCCAGAGGACTTCGGAGTACGCGCGCAACGGCGCGCCAGCGGGATGTCTCCGAGAGTGAACCGTCGATCGTCAGCGAACCGTAGTTCCTGCTGAAGACGCACCTCACCAGGGCCAGCGCGGCTTTGTAGGGGAACCGCCGCTTCGGCGTTACCTATATCTATAGCTTTTATGGAGAGGATTAGCAAGTCGGGTGCCAGAATTGACACCTGTGAAGCGGCGGGTTTCCTCAACGCTGCATCGTGACGGGAGATAGGGGACAGAAAGCCCCATGTCTCAGATGCGAGACATGGGGCATACAGAGTTAATCGGAGATTGCTTTGCGACTACTCGCGATCGCGGACGGATTCCTTATCGAGGTTGTTGTCGATCTCGGTGTCACGTGTGGTTGACGCGGACTTGTTGAAGGCGTCTTTAATGTTGCCGACTACTTTTTCGGCTTTGCCCTTTACTTGCTGAGCTGCACCTTCTGCCTGGGTTTTGCTGTCGCCGGTCCACTCACCAACTTGACGCTTGGCGCGACCTGCTGCATCGTCGATTGTGCCTTTAATGTCGTCGCTATTCATATATCCACCTCCGTGGGTTCTTTCGAAAACATGTTGTCGCAAAAAACGCGCACTTGCGTGCGCGCTTCTTGAAGATCGTTGGGGCGCGGGGATGCGCTACAGCGCGGCTCTACGTCCAGATATCAGTTGGATAACGAGAACTACCAGTGCGAGCACCAGCAGAATGTGGATGAATCCACCCATGGTGTAGCTGCTGACGAGACCCAGCAACCACAGGACCAGGAGGACTACAAAGATTGTCCAAAGCATTTTAACCTCCCGAAAATTCTAGATATATCAACAACACAAGCTTGGACGCCGTGCTGAATCCTGCAGGTTGTTCGGAGAAACGCAGAAACTTCACATAGTTTGGAGGTTCGGCCGAAATACAAATGTAATCAGTAGGTATGTGCGGCCTTTCCTTTGAACGGATGTACATAGTTCGAGTCCGCAAGGAAAACGGTACAGCGCTCCACGCTCCACATGCATCACAAGCAACAGGTTCAGTGCGCCGAGCAGGGTCGGAGTGCGAACTTCTCACGACAACAGATTTCTCTATTAGAGCGTTTCTCTCTCTTAGGGTGCGTCCAGCGTCGAGAGTATTTGAAGACATACACGTTGCATACATTAACTGACTGAGCAAGGAGAGAGACTATGTTGCTGATTATTATTCTGGTGATCCTGATTTTTGGGTTTGGTTATGGTGGTTACCGCGCAGGTCCGGGAATCGGCTACTACGGCGGGGGCGGACTCAGCTTGATTTTGACGATCGTGCTGATCCTTTTACTTTTGAAGGTCTTTTAATTTTGCGTTGAAGGGCAGTGCAGACTGTCCCGACACGCTGACTTCGATACTCGATTGGCACGCCCTTGATGCGGTACACTTCAACCGTTGAGGGGGCGTGTCTTTGCGAGTTCGCGATCTGCTCTGTTTTGTATTGTTCTTACTGGTTGCGAGCTTTGAAGGCAGTTCCCAAGCCCCTGTAAATCCTCAAGCAAATCCTCCACAGCAAACCCCACCGCCGAAGCCGGGAATGAGCAGCGGCATTGCGGCCGGCGTGCAGGCTGCGCCGCAGTACGACGCGGAAAAGCGGCCGATCACGGCGGGTGGATTCGTCGACCAGGACAAGGGCACAGTGGTGTTTGAGGACGACACCAAGGCAGCGGGCCTGTCGGGTTGGATTCACAAGATGGGCGTGCCTAACAAGCAGTTCATCGTGGAGACGAATGGCTCGGGCGTCTGCCTGATTGATTACAACAATGATGGCTGGCTGGATATTTACCTGGTCAACGGCTCAACGTTTGACGCGCTTGACGGCAAAGAGCCCACGCCTCATGCTGCCCTGTTCCGCAACAACCACGACGGAACGTTCACGGATGTATCGAAGGAAGCCGGCGTTCAGAATGACCGCTGGGGCTATGGGTGCTCGGTTGCCGATTACGACAATGATGGCTGGCCTGATCTCTATGTAGGCAATTACGGACCGAACCGGCTTTACCACAACAATCATGATGGCACCTTCACCGATAAAGCGGTGGAGGCCAAAGTTGATTTGGGCAACTGGTCACCGGGATCGACGTGGGGGGACTATGACGGCGACGGTAAGCTCGATCTCTACGTGACGGGTTATGTTCACTTTGACCGGAACAATCTGCCGATTGCGGGGACGAAAGCGGTGAACTATGCCTCGTGTCTGTATCGCGGTGTGAGCGTGAATTGTGGGCCGCGCGGGTTGCCGGGCGAGCCGGACCACCTTTTCCATAACGAGGGGAACGGGAAGTTCACAGATGTCACAGTGAAAGCGGGCGTTGAAGACAAGGACAAATACTACGGCTTTGCCACGATTTTTGTAGACGTCAATAATGACGGTAAGCCGGACCTGGTGGTGGGGAACGACTCGGAACCCAACTTCCTTTACATCAATAAAGGAGACGGAACGTTTGACGATCAGAGTTACGTGTCGGGATTTGCGCTGAATAAAGATGGGCGCGAGATTGCGTCAATGGGCATTGCAGCGGGCGACTACGAAAACAGCGGACTGATCAGTTTCTTCGTTACAGATTTTGGCGACGACTACAAGGTGCTGTACCACAATGACGGCGACGCGAGCTTTACGGATGTGAGCTACAAAGCAGGGATAGCACAGACGACAATTCCATTTGTGGGGTGGGGCGACGGGTTTCTAGATTTCGACAATGATGGCTGGCTGGATTTGTTCGAAACCAACGGTCATGTCTATCCGGAAGTAGACCAGCATGACTGGGGAACGACGTTCAAGGAGCGGCCGCTGCTGTTTCATAACATTCCGGACGGAACGGGTAAGGGACGGAAATTCGAGTATGTTCCACCGGTGAAAGGATCGGGGCTGGCAGTGGTGGTTCCGGGGCGCGGCGCGGCGTTTGGCGATCTTTTCAATGACGGGAAGATCGATGTGGTGATTAATCCCGTGGACGGCCCACCGGTGCTGCTGAAGAACGTGAATCCCGATAAGCATCACTGGGTGGAGATGGGGTTGGTAGGGGGACCGAAGAGTCCGCGGGATGCGACCTGCGCGACCGTTTATTTACAGGCGAATGGAATGCGGATGCGGCAGGATGTGTTGTCGAGTGGGAGCTACATTTCCTCGAACGACCGCCGACTGCACTTCGGGCTGGGTGACGCGACCGATGCGGGGACTGCGGAGATTCACTGGCCTTCCGGCGCGAAGGAGACGGTCAAGATTCCGGCTGTGGATCGGATTTATACGATCGAAGAGGGCAAGGGGATCACGGGCGCGCTGTGCGGTGGGAAGGCGTGCGCGGACGCGAAGGCCAAGTAGAGACGTCGAATGCATGAGATCGGGAGTCGGTCTTCGGTGGCGCGGTCGGAAAAAATAAAAAACAGATCCTTCGCTCCGCTTACCTCTTGAACACTCTGTGTTCAAGGGGCTCCAAGCCGGTCCGCTCAGGATGACACTGCCTGGTGAGTGACGGCATCAGGGTTCTGGATGAGGCTGGCGATTGGTTGCGATAAAGCTTCGCATGGATGGGGCACCCTCGTTCATGCAGATTGATGCTGGTGGTAGGCAGGTGCGATGACGTCGCTGGGAGAGACGGCATCGCCGGGTGGATTCCGCCGCTTGCCATTGAATCCACCCGGCGCGCGCCCGGTTGGTGCCGGTTATCCCGGTGTTGTTTAGGACCCAATATCCGTGGATACCGGTGGCCGGTGATCCTGGTTAAAACACTCCTGCGAGGAAGCTTTCCACTTTGTGTTCGGGTATATATTTGACTCCGCTTTCGGCGAGTACGGCGGGCGAAAGCGTGATCACGGGGCAGTGAGAATGCGCCAGGACCTTGTAGACCACTCCGTGACGGGCAATGGCAGCAAAGGCAGATGCGCCGTGCGCACCAAGGACGATAAGGTCAGCCTGCTGTGCGCGGCTCTGGTAGAGCAATTCCTCGGTCGGATCGCCGGGAACGACGATCGTCTGGATGGCAATCTGATCGCGGAGTTCGGGAGATATCAGGCAGAGAAGGTCGGACTCTATTTCTTCGATTGAATGGCCTGCCAGAATTTCAGCACGGTCCTGCGGACGGATCACATGCTGGAGGGTCAGGCGTGCATGGTGCTGCAAGGCGAGTTCGGCGGAGAAGTTGGCGACGACAAAGCTGCTCTCAATGAAGCTGACGGCGCAGAGGATGGAGCGCGTGGCGAAGTTACGGTAAGCGCCGTCGACGACCTCTGGGCCGATGACGAACACCGGGACGTTGGCGCTGCGCAGGACTGCTTCTGCGACGGAGCCGACGAGAATTTTTCCGATGGGGCCGGGCGAATGGGTTCCCATGACGATGCGATCGATATGTCGCTCGCGGAGATAGCCAAGAATCTGATCGGCGGCGAGGCCGGGACGCACCACCACATCACACTTGATACCGGCGTTGCGGGCGCTTTGGGCGAGGGGCTCGAGGTGTTTGACGTCAGCACGCGCGGCGGCAGCGTAGTCGTAGTAGCGAATGCCAGAAGTCTCAGACGCTGCGACGACGAGAGTGTCGTAGGCATGGAACAGCACAAGATCTGCGCCGAATTCTTTAGCCTGTGCGACGGCGAAATTGAAGGCGCGCTCGTTCGAGGGAATCTCGGATGCAAAGAGGATGGTGGAGGGCTTGCTCCAACCCGGCTTGTTGGCCATGGGGAACCTCCTTCAAGTGCTTAAAGATATTAGGCTGCTTCCAATGCGCTTACAGTGCCGCAGACCACACGGAAAGGTGAGTTAAATCACAGGTCGAATCCGTAGCTGGCACGACCTTGTTGCCTGATCCTCGACCCAGCGAGACGAACGTACTTTACGGGAGGATCACCCTGTTGACTTGGATTCTGTACTCATACCAATAATTTGTCCAGCCCGGAAAACGCTTGCCGAGATGAAATTCTCAATTATTTGGTGATCTGAATCACAGATCGACCGGTCGCGAAGGTGCTCTTCTGTATGCGAAGCAAGGCGTTCTCCGCGCCGAGGAGGTTGGAAGTTTTATGCAACAACAGCCAATGCATCACATACCGGCCCGAGGTGGATTGAATTACGACGAAGCGCCGTTTCTAGCGATCTGGGAAGTGACGCAGTCGTGCGATCTGGCCTGCAAACATTGCAGGGCCGCCGCGCAACCGATTGCGCATCCTGATCAACTGAGCACTGCTGAAGGCAAGGCCCTGATCGATCAGATCGCGGAGATGCATATTCCGATTTTCGTTTTTACCGGTGGCGATCCTCTGAAACGTCCTGATCTGTATGAACTGATTCGCTATTCGGCGGAAAAAGGCGTGAAGGTGGCGGTGACGCCGAGCGCTACTCCACTGCTGACGCGGGACGCAATTTTCAAGATGAAGGAAGCTGGGGTGGTGCGGCTGGGGATTTCGCTGGATGGATCTTCGCCGGAGATTCACGACACGTTTCGCGGATTGCCGGGTGCGTGGGCGCGCACGATTCAGGCGGTGGAATGGGCCGGGGAAGCAGGGCTGCCGATCCAGGTGCATACGACGATCAGCCGACATAACGCGAACGATCTCGATAATTTGTGCGCGCTGTTTGAGAAGCTCAATATCGTGATGTGGAATGTCTTCTTTCTGGTTCCGGTGGGACGCGGACAATTGGGCGATCTGCTGAGCGGCGAAGAATTCGAAGATGTGTTCGGAAAGATTTACGAGTTGTCGAACCGCGTGAGTTTTCAGATCAAGACGACGGAAGCAATGCACTATCGGCGTTACCTGCTGCAGCATAATCTGCAGGAGCGGAAGATGGGGCATGGCGCTGGACATCCGATGGGCGGGGCGCACGAGTACGAACCGGGCGCGCCAGAGGCAGATGCGAAGACGCGGACATCAAACTGGATGACGCGGCGGGTGAATGACGGCAAGGGATTTCTTTTCGTTTCACACATGGGAAATGTTTATCCCAGTGGGTTCCTGCCAATTCATGCGGGCAACATTCGGGAGAAGCCGCTGGCGGATATCTACCAGAATTCGCCGATCTTTAAGGCGTTGCGGGACACGAAGCGGCTTGAGGGCAAGTGCGGCGCTTGCGAATACAAAGAGATCTGCGGCGGGTCGCGTGCAAGGGCGTACGCGGTTACGGGCGATCCTCTGGCGCAGGAACCTTGCTGCATCTATCAACCGAAGAATTGGGTGCCTACGGAGTCTCAGGCAGCGTGCCAGCCGGAGTTCCTGGGTCCCTTAGTGTCCTTATAAATACATAGATTTGTGGGTTGGGTGTATCGGGCAGGGCGAAAGCGTTGCCCGATATTTTTTTGCTGGGAAACTCCTCACCTAGATGGAGATCGGGACGGAGTGGGCCGAAGCATTGGCTAAGTCAAACGCCGTTGGAACGAAGAGTGATTTAAATCACTTGCCAGACGGGTTCAGGGATAGATGCTGGAGGTGAGGCCCTCGTGCGGTGCACACCCCTGCGTACGCGGCCCGGTGTGATAAGAAGAGATTGAGGTCACGGATGCGGGTAGCAATTATTGGAGGCGGGATTGCGGGAATGGCGGCCGCCTTTGAGTTGGAAAAGGCGCGCGCAGCGGGTGCAGACGTGGAATACACGCTGTTCGAAGCGCGGGCAAAGCTGGGAGGCTCGCTCGCATCGGAGACTGTAAATGGCGTGGTTCTGGAGCGCGGGCCGGATTCTTTTTTGAGCGAGAAGCCCGCGGGGGCCGAACTCTGCCGCGAACTGGGGCTGGCTGATCAACTGACGCCTTCGAATGACGCCAACCGCAAGACTTACATCGTGGTGAAGAACAAGCTGGTTCCCTTGCCCGATGGGCTGATGTTCCTGATTCCCACGAAGCTTGTGCCGACGGCGCTGTCAGGTTTGTTCAGCCCGGCGACGAAGATCCGGATGGGGCTGGAGCTGCTGCATCCCCCTCGGCCAAGTGGTCAGGATGAGTCAGTGGCAGCGCTGGTGAAGAGACATTTTGGACAGGAGGCAGTGGATCGGCTGGCGGATCCGCTGTTGTCGGGCATCTATGGCGGTGATGCAACGCAGTTGAGCGCTCGGACGGTTTTGCCAAAGCTGGTGGAGATGGAGACCGAGTATGGCTCGCTGACTCGCGGCATGCTGGCGGCGCACAAAAAGATGCGGGCGAAGATGGCGGCTGCGCGGAGCTCAAGTGGAAATTCCGGGGGGCAGCCAGCAGGAGAAGAAAAGCGTTCTGCTCCGCGATCGATTTTTACGACGCTGAAAGGCGGCTTGCAGCAACTGGTGAATGCGCTGGAAGCGCGGCTCAATCCGAAGTGGGTACGGAAATCGACGTCGGTGAGCGCACTGGATCGCGTGGGTGATGGCTGGCGGGTGCGGTCGGGCGGAGCCGACGAGACCTATGACGCGGTGATTGTGGCGTCTCCCGCATGGGCTGCGGGTGGAATGCTGGCAGCGACGGATGCTGGGCTGGGCGACGAGTTGAATGGAATTCCCTACTCTTCTTCGATTACGGTGAACCTGGTATTTGACGAGGCGCAGCTGGGGCGGCTGCCGGATGGATTCGGATTTCTAGTGCCGGCGGTCGAAGGAAGAGCCATGCTGGCTTGCACCTTTGTGCACCGCAAATTTGCGGGACGAACTCCGACGGGTAAGGCTGTGCTTCGGGCGTTTCTGGGCGGTGCGAAGAATGAGGCGCTGCTGGACCAGAGCGATGAAGTTCTGGTGGCTACGGTGCGGCGCGAGTTGAGCGAGATTCTCGGGTTGCGCGTGGTGGGGCCGCACATTCCTGCAGAGGCGACGCAGGTTTCGCGCTGGCGTCGTGCGATGGCTCAATATGCTGTAGGCCATCAGGACAGGATGAATCGCGTGAAAGAGCATGTAGCTGCACTGCCTGGGTTGCGGCTCGCGGGAAACGCCTATGACGGGATTGGCATTCCGGATTGCATTCGGACTGGACGAAACGCGGCTAAAGAATTGTTGGCGGAGAAG
Source organism: Telmatobacter sp. DSM 110680 (assembly GCF_039994875.1). Lineage (GTDB taxonomy): Bacteria > Acidobacteriota > Terriglobia > Terriglobales > Acidobacteriaceae > Telmatobacter. The sequence goes on from NZ_CP121196.1 coordinate 65,409, forward strand.
CAGGTTGCTGTTTCTAGTCGCTAGCTTTTGACTCTTTGTAAAGCGCAACATTTCGGTTGCGTGTAAAAAGCAGATGCAGATCCTTCGACTTCGCTCAGGATGACGGTGCTGGGTAGGTCCGTGCTTTCCCACCCATGCGATGAAAGCTTCGCATGGATGGGGCACCCATTTTCTTGCGGATTGAAGCGGCGAAAAGCAGATCCTTCACTTCGCCTACCCCGCAGCGCTTCTTTCAGGATGACACCTGCATTGCGAGTGAGGGAAGGATTGCCGGTTTAACTCGCATTCTGCTACTTCGGAATAATGGGGAGGATCAGGGCGCTGGGGTGGGCGGTGTCGTGGTAAATCGTATTGGTGGCTTTGACGAAGGTGGAGTCTGTCGATGCTGGTTTGCCGGTGTTGAGGTTGCGGTCGAAGCGCGGGAAGTTGCTGCTGGATACTTCGAGACGGATGATGTGGCCCTTAAGGAAGACGTTGCTGGTGGACCAGAGATCGACTTTATATTCGTTGATTTTGCCGGGCTCAAGAAGTTTGGCGGGACCGGTGGTGGATTCGCGGTAGCGGGCGCGGAGGATTCCTTCGGTCAGGTTCTGCACGTAGCCGTTGGGCCACACATCGACTAATTTTGCGGTGAAGTCGGTGTCGACGGCGGTGGAGGCGGCGTAGAGGTCCAACGTTACGGGGCCGGTGACTTCGACGTCGCTATCGAGCGGGGGCGTGGAGTAGACGAGGACATCGGGGCGGGCTTCCACTTCTTTCTGATCTCGGGGGCCGGCGGGGAGATGCTGTGGATCGCAGCAGAGGGGACCGCCGGTGGTGGGGACGGGGTTGGCGGGGTCGTAGGTGAAGCTGTCGGCGTGTTCGGATTTTGCGGATGCGATGGAGAGAGCGCCGTCACCTGTGGATGAGTTCGCTTTGCCGGTGGAGTGAAGCAGGTAGCGTGTGGATTTGGCGCGTTCGAGAGGCCACGCATCTTCGAATCGCCATTTGTTTTCGCCCATGACGAAGATCTTGACGGGGTGGGTGGCGAAGTCGTTCTGCTTGCCCTGGAAGAGGTAGTCGTACCACTCGAGGATGGTCTTGTTTTCGTCGTATTCCGCGGCAGCGGGACCAAAGTCTACGGTGCCGATGTGGCTCCCTCCACCGGCATGGCCGCCGATCATCATGAGCAGGTGCTGTCCTGTACGGGCCGCTTCATTGCCGGCGTGCGCTTTGAGGCCTTGGTAGTTGCGCAGCGAGCCGCCCTGGAAGATGTCGTACCAGGCGGCGACGGTGAGAGCTGGAACCTGGATGTTCTGAAAGTTCTCTTCGATGGACCACTGCTTCCAGTAGTCGTCGTAGTCAGTGTGCGCGGCCCAGTCAAGGAAGTAAGGGGCGAGGGCTTGAGTGAGTTCAACGCCGGTGCGTGGCTTGGCGAGGTTGAATACCGGGAATTGCGTGAGAGGCAAGGTGTCGACCGCGGCGAGTGCGTTTGTGTCGCGGCGGATGGCGCGGTTGAGGGTGTCTTGCGCGAGGCCTGCGGTCCATGACTCGTTGAACCATTGCTCGAATGCGCCGCCCTGGTAGGTCCAGTTCTCGTGGTAATTGCTGGCCGTAACGACGGGGCATATTCCAGCGAGATGCGGCGGGTGGCCGATAGCGGCGAGCATCTGCGTGGCTCCGACGTAGGATCCACCGAACATTCCGACTTTGCCGTTGGAGTTGGGGAGCGCGGCAGCCCACTCGATGGTGTCGTAACCGTCCTCGGTTTCGTGCTTGAAGGGATACCACTCACCTTCGGAGGTGTAGCGGCCACGAACGTCCTGCACGACGACGAGGTAGCCACGGGCGGCGGCGGTACGGCCGAAGTCGGCTGCGTTGTTTTTATCGTAAGGGGTGCGCTGAAGGAGGGTGGGGTATTTGGCATCGCCGGCGGGGTGGTAGATGTCCGCGCGCAGGATGATGCCATCGCGGGTCTTCATGGGGACGCCGCGTTCGATGGTGATGTCGGGCGTGGTTTGCGCGAGGGCGATGGGGGCCAGGCAGAGGGCGATGAAGATTTGTTTGAGCATGGTTTTTGTTGAGGTGAAACAAACGAGGACATTGTAACGGGGCAGACCTGAGATCGTTCTGTTCCACCGACGTGGAGTTGATTATGGTTCTTGCTTTCCCACCCATGCGACAAAGGCTTCGCATGGATGGGGCACCCATGATTGTGCGGATCGATGCAAGGTGCAACAGCAGATCTTTGGACTCTCCTCCACCTCGTTCAGAATCGCTCAAGAGAAACGGCGATAGGTCATGCGCTGCGGGCTGATGAAGAGCTTGGCGGTGACTACGCCGAAGAGGAAGCCGCCGATGTGGGCCAGGTAGGCGACTCCGCCGGTGCGGACTTGTGCCACGCTGCCGACGTTGAGGACCTGCATGACGAACCAGAAGCCGATGAGGAGCGCGGCCGGAATCAGCGTGATGCGGAAGAAGATGAGGAAGAAGACGAGGGTGCGAATGCGATCGCGCGGGAATGTGATGAGGAAGGCGCCCATGACGGCTGCGATGGCTCCACTGGCCCCGAGTGCGGGGATGCGGGAGAAGGGATCGCCGAGGATCTGCGCCGACATGGCGACGATGCCGCCGATGAGATAGAAGATGGCGAAACGGATGGGACCCATGGCATTTTCAATCTCGCGACCGAAGGCCCACAGGTAGATCATGTTGCCGATGATGTGCATCCAGCTGGCATGCATGAACATGGAAGTCAGAATCGTGATCCATGCGTGACCGTGAATGATGCGGTTGGGAACTGCGGACCAGATATAGACGAAGCGGTCGCCATAGGTCAGTTCCTGAAAGAAGACCCACACGTTGAGCACGATGATGAGCAGGGTGACGACGGCGAAGCGGGTCGGTGGACGGGAGGCATCGCCCAGAGGAATAAAGCCACCCATTTACATTCCGCCCTTGCCGAGGAGAATACCGATGCCGTAGGTGACGGCGCCTTCGACCGCACCGACGACAGTCATTTCGAGACCTGAGGACCACCAGGAGCGGATGGTGATGAGGCTCTTGGCGGCGCCCACCGCGAAATGTGCGATGAGGGAGACAACGGCGGCGGCGATGACAGCCGGCACTCCGCTCATAAAGAAGAACGGGATGATGGGGATCATGGCGCCGATCGCGGTTGAGAGAGCACCCGAGGTGGCGGAGACCATGGGGTTCGATAGTGCTTCCTCAGACGTGCCGAGACGTTCGCTCGCAAGTGCGCGGAGCATCTGGTCGGGATCGCTGGCGATGTGGTTGACCATGTGGTCGGCATCGGCTTCCGGCAGCCCCTTGACCTGGTAGTAGAGGGAGAGCAGTTCGCGCGCTTCAGGGCCATTCATCTGGATGGCTTCGCGTTCGCGGGCGATTTCGGCGTGGTAGATTTCGCGCTCGCTTTTGGCGGCGAGGTACGCGCCGGATCCCATGGAGAGCGCGGAGGCGATCATGCCGGAGAGTCCGGCGAGGAGAACATATTTACTGTCGCCGGCGGTGGCGCCCGAGACGCCGGAGACGATGCCGAAGATAGCGCCGAGGCCATCGTTGACGCCGTAGATGGCATCGCCGATCCAGGCGCCGGGCTGCTTGCGGCCTTCAGCACGCTTGGCGAGAAGTTCTTCGAGGACGGCTTTGGCATCGACTTTGGGTGCACCCGCGGGCGGTTGATAGTGGCCGCGCAAGAGGGAGCCCAGTTCCCTGTGGTGGTCTTTTTCGTCCTCGATGACGTGATCGAGGATGGCAATGGACCCTTCGTCGCCGAGGTCTTTGAGCTGCTTGCCGTAGTTGGCGATGTGGCGGCTTTCTTCGATTTCGAGACGGCGGAGGGCCATACGGACGCCACCCGCTCGATTGGCTAAGGAGTTGGCTTCTCCGCCGGGATTGCCGGTGTAAACGGGCTCCTGGCCTCCGAGTTCGACGATGCGGCCGTGCCAGAGGGCAGCATGCTCCCACTCGGCTCCGGCGAGGTGGCGCAGGACCTGGGCGCGGACGGGGTCGTTATCGCGATCGGCGAGGGTCTTGTATGTGTAGTAGCCCTCCATCTCGGCTTGCCAATTGGCTTCGAGGGCAGCTAGAACTTTTTTCAACTTGGCGCTGCTCAGGGTGGTGGTGGCCACGGGTGCGTCTCCTTGCGTTGTCTTGAGGATACGGCATTTTGCGCTGGAATCGCAGGGACGTAGACGGCGGAAAACAGGCTAGCAATGCTGGACTGGGTGAATGGCGGCGTGTAGTCCGCACAGGACTTGATATCAGTTGGCCACATCACTTCCCCAATTTGGGGTTTTACGTATAGTGTTGTGTGCAGCAATTTGGCCGTAAATCCGGCTGCGAATTGCAATCCCAGCATCAACAAGCTGGTCTAAATGAGAGCGCGAAGAACGCACGAGCGCTTAATGTGCCCTAACCGGGCGAAATTTTTGATGAACAGGGGAGCAAACCAGCATGGCAACAAAAACCAATCAACCGGCAGGAGGAGGACTAACCTCGGCCGGGTATCTTGTGCCGTTTATCACTGTGACGGCGCTGTTTTTCATCTTCGGGTTTATTACCAACCTGAACATGGCCCTGGTGCCACATCTGAAGGCAATTTTCACGCTTCCCTACGCATGGGCGATGTTGGCCGAGTCAGCATTCTTCCTGGCGTATTTTGTATTCTCCTCCCCGACGTCGAAGCTGATTGAAACTATCGGATACAAGCGGACGATGGTGGTTTCGCTGTTTATCCAGGTAGTCGGCTGCCTGCTGTTCATTCCGGCAGCGAAGCTCGTGAGCTTTCCGCTGTTTCTTACCGCGGTGTTCATCGTGGGAGCAGGCGTAACGGCTCTGCAAACTTCCGCCAATCCTTATGTATCGATTCTTGGCCCGGAGAGTAGTTCCTCCATTCGACTCAACCTGGCACAGGCTCTCAACTCCTTAGGCGGGACGCTTGCGCCGATCGTTGCCGGCGCCTACATTCTGACCGATCCCGCGAAGCTGGCCTCGCCCGCCAGCGTTGCAGACACGGTGCGTATGCCGTACATGCTGATTGCTGGCGGACTTCTCCTGCTTGGCCTTGCGGTCGCATTTATGCACCTGCCCCACGTTGAACAGACCCAGGCATTTCGTCCCGCGAAGGAAGGCGATCCGATTCTGAGCCGCAGCATCTGGGGCTACAAGCACACCGTGCTCGGCGCAATTGGGATCTTCTTTTATGTCGGCGTCGAGGTTGGGCTGGCATCGATTGCGGTGAACTACTTCAAGCTGGAGGGCATCAGCACCGCAGAGACTGCGTCCTACCTGGTCTCGCTCTATTGGCTCGGTGCGCTGGTCGGCCGTCTGCTCGGCGCGGGCATCATGACCAAGGTGAAAGCCGGAAAATTACTCGGCATCTTCGGCTTTACGGCTGCCGTGCTGATTACGATTTCGATGTTCACCACCGGGCATATTGCCATCGCTACCTTGGTGCTGTGTGGCTTCTTCAACTCCGTCATGTTCCCCAACATTTTCACGCTGGGAATCGCCGGGCTGGGACCGATGACCAGCAAGGGCTCGGGACTTATCATGACCGCCGTTGTCGGCGGTGCAGTGATTCCGCCGCTGATTGGCGTACTGGCGGACAAGATGGGAATTCATCAGTCCTTTATCATTCCCATCATTTGCTATCTCTTCATTGCCTACTACGGGCTGTGGGGATCCAAGCCTTCGCGGACAATAACAGCGTAGGCGGGTTGGGGCAGTAACCCTGAAGGCCCTCCAGCGACTGGCTGGAGGGCCTTCGTATGTTTGAACTCGAACGAAGGTCCCCAGGGCTAAGCCCCTGCCCATCCAGGCTTCTATTCAGGGCCTGAAGGCCGCTGCTCCCTCCATTTCAGCTCAGCCGGCAGAAAACTGTAGCTTGAGGCGGTTTTTTGTTGATCAAGAGTTAAACGCCCGATGCATTAAGGTGAGTGATCCGCGCATCCACTTGAAAACAATGGAAAAGAAGGGTATGTTCGATTTCTGTTGACGTTTATTGCGGATTGCGATACTGTTATTGCAATTTGCGATTGGCTAGTTCGAGATTTGAAAAGCTGATCGCCGGAAGTACGAATGAAGCTCGGCGAAAAAATTAAATATCTCCGCGAGGTCGAAGGCAGCTTGCGGGGAATGAATCGGGCGATGAGCCAGCAGGAACTGACGCGGGCGATCGAAGCGGAGACGGGCTCGAAGCTGAGCCAGAGTTACCTGTCGCAGATTGAAAGCGGGGCGCGACCACACCTGACGAATACAACCAGGCAGATCCTCGCGAAGTTCTTCAAGGTTCATCCGGGGTATCTGGTGGATGATCCCGAGGGTTATCACCCGGAGTTGTTGAGCGAGGTGAGAGGTCTTGAGGACAAGCTGGATTCGTGGATGGTGTCGGGGGCGGAGCGGTTCAGGCGCGACCCGGAGTTGAAGAGCGCGCTGTTGACCGTGGCGCAGCACGAGCGGACCCGGGAATGCCTGTTGCTGCTGGAAGCCATTCTGGAGACGCCGGGCTTGATGGGGCGGTTGACAGAAGTGTTGAGAAAACCGGGAAACGGTATCCGGGAACAGGGAGTAACAAGCAAGAACGGCCGAGCAGGGACGAGAGAGACCGGGACTAAGGGACGCAGGGACTAGGGACTGAGGCATTTGGGGGGACGGCGATGAATTGGGAAACTTTTTATCTGGTTTGCTTTCTGGCGGGATTGATGCTGAGCTTCGTCTCGCTGCTTGGGGGGATGGGACATTTTGGCGGTCATGTGCATTTGCCGCATGTTCACGTGCCGCATGTGGGGCATGTTCATATTCCGCACGGCGCGGGCGTTTCGCATCCTGCGAGCGGTGGTGCAGGATCGGGTGCAAGCGGTGGGCCGGATGTGCCGTGGTGGAATGCATTCTCCATCATGATTTTTCTCTGCTGGTTTGGCGCGGCGGGATATTTGCTGACGAAGTATGGAAGCTTTGTCGCCGGGGTTGTGGTGGTTTTGGCGTTGATTTGCGGGTTGGCAGGAGGAGCGATCATCTTCATGTTTTTGACCAAGGTATTGATGCCGCATGAGCGTGAGCTGACCGCATTTGAGACGGATGTTGTGGGTGTGGTGGGGCGCGTGTCATCGCCGATTCGTGCTGGCGGGGTGGGAGAGATTGTGTACCAGCAACTGGGTGCGACGCGGTCGGCGATTGCGCGCTCGGACGATGGTGACGCGATTGGGAAAGAAGAAGAGGTCTACGTGATTCGCTACGAAAAAGGGATCGCGTATGTGAAGCGGTGGGAAGACGTAGAGCAGGGCTTCGCAACTGGAGATTCGAAACAAGCTACTAGCCGCTAGCTTCTAGCTACCAGCTAAAGTGATCGGCGCAACAAGAAGTGCCCGGCCGAAGGACCGGGATTCCAATGACGAACTCAACCGTGTTGATTGCGGAGATGGGCGTCCTGGTAGGGATCTTTCTGCTGGGACTTTTGGCGAAGTTGTTTCCAAAGAACAGACACAAAGCGAAGTAGTGAGCAACAGAAGAGTGGACAGTGTGCAGTGAACAGTGTGCAGTGCGGACGTTTGCTCTGAATATTGTCGACTGAGCAGTAAACCATCAACAATTCAACCCCTGTTGAAGGGACAGGGATCGAATGATGACGAATGAAATGATTCTTGTTGTCGGTCTGGGAGTATTGGCGCTGATCTTCCTGATGGGCATTTTGGCCAGGATGTATCGCAAGGCAGGGCCCAATGAAGCATTGATTGTCTATGGATTTCGTGGGCCACGTGTAATCAAGGGACATGGCACGGTGATCTTCCCCATGGTGGAGAATTGCCGCGAACTGAGCCTGGAACTGATGAGTTTCGATGTGGCTCCGCAGCAGGACCTCTACACCAAGCAAGGTGTGGCCGTGACGGTTGAGGCTGTCGCCCAGATCAAGGTGCGCAGCGACCAGGCTTCGATATTAACGGCAGCCGAGCAGTTTTTGACGAAGACTCCGCCGCAGCGCGAGGGGCTGATCCGGCTGGTGATGGAAGGCCACCTGCGTGGGATCATCGGTCAGTTGACTGTCGAGCAGATTGTGAAAGAACCCGAGATGGTGGGCGAGCGGATGCGTGCGACGTGCGCGGAAGACATGAGCAAGATGGGGCTCGAAGTAATTTCGTTCACTATCAAGGAAGTCCGCGACAAGAACGATTACATCGCCAACATGGGCAAGCCGGATGTGGCGCGCATCAAGCGCGACGCGGAGATGGCGACCGCCGATGCGGAGAGGGATACGGCGATCAAGCGGGCTACGGCGCTGCGGGAATCCGCTGTTGCCAAGGCGCAAGCTGACCAGGAACGCGTGATTGCGGAGACTGCTTCGGCGACGCGGCAGGCAGAGGCGCAACGCGATCTTGAAATCAAGAAGGCCGAGTATGCAGAGCAGAGCCGCAGGCAGCAGGCCACGGCCGACAAGGCTTATGAACTGCAGACCAACGTCATGCTGCAGCAGGTGACCGCTGAGCAGGTGAAGGTACAGCAGGTCGAAAAAGAAGGCCAGATCAAGGTGCAGGAAGCCGAGATCATGCGCCACGAGAAGGAGTTGATTGCGACGGTGTTGAAGGGCGCCGAGATCGAGCGTCAGCGGATTGAGAATCTTGCTTCTGCTGAGAAGTCTCGCTTGACGACCGAGGCAGAAGGCCGCGCCTCTGCGATTCGTTCACAGGGTGAAGCTGAAGCCAGCATCATCTTCCAGAAAGGCGAGGCGGAAGCGAAGGCGATGAACGTGAAGGCCGAGGCTTACCAGCAGTGGAACCAGGCCGCGGTCGTCGACAAGCTGCTGACCAATATGGCCGATGTTGTCCGTGCAATGGCTGAGCCGTTGAGCAAGGTGGATCACATCACGATTGTGTCCACAGGCAACGACGATGCTGCGGGTGCGCACAAAATTACCGGCGACATGACGCGGATCGCGGCGCAGGTACCGGCGTTGTTTGAAGCGCTGAGCGGCATGGACATCAAGCAGTTGATGTCGAATGTGCAGGCGATCAAGAAGCCGGCAAACGGCGAGGCGGCGAAATAGTAGTTGAGTGGTTCACATCGTTCAACAGGCGCGTGGCGGGAGAAAGCTCTTCTGCCACGCCAGCCAGAAAGAAAGTTGAGGAAGGAAGACATGATTCGCATTATTCGTACGGCGATGATTTTAGGAATTGCAGTGGGCACATCGTCCGCCTTCGTGTTTGCGCAGAGTCCCCAGTCGTCCGAAGTGGTGCCGGCTGGAGGACAGGCGTCCACTGCAGTGGTGCCGGCTGACCAGAAGCCGACGTTGGAGCAGTTGACAAAGTTATTTGAAGTAATGCGGCTGAAGGAGCAGATGCAGTCGATGCGGCAAATGGTGCCCGCGATGGTGCAGCAACAGATCACTTCGGCGATGAAACAGACTGAGGCAGAGCTGCCGTCGGGGACAAAACTCACGCCTGAACAACGTGAAGGCATGCAAACGGTAATGAGCAAGTATGTTGGTAAGGCGATGGATCTTTATCCAGCCGACGAGATGATCACGGACATGGGAGAGATTTATCAGCGTCATCTAAGTAAGGATGACGTCGACGGATTGATTGTGTTTTACAGCTCTCCGGCTGGGCAACATCTTTTAAATGCGCAACCCGTCATCGCGCAGGAGTTCATGCCGATCGTGATGGGGAAAGTGATGCCACGAAGCCAGGCCATGACGAAGGAAATGATGAAGGAGATGGCGGCGTTTGTGCCATCAAAGCAGGCCGCGTCGAAACAAGGTGCGACGAAGCCGCCTGCGAAGTAACAGTGCGAGTTGAATGAAACAAATGAAGATCGAACTACGGAAGGCGAGGAGGTTTTATGTCGTTACTGGATAGAGTAAGCACATTGTTGCGGGCGAACCTGAACGATCTGGTGGAGAAAGCCGAAGATCCGGAGCGGATGTTGAAGCAGGTTGTACTGGATATGGAGAACCAGCTTATGCAGGTGAAGACACAGGTGGCGATTGCGATTGCTGATCAGCATCTGCTGGACAAGAAGAAGGTGGAGCACGAACAGCAGGCAGCGGAATGGCGGCGCAAGGCGGAGTTGGCGGTGCAGAAAGGCCAGGATGATCTGGCTCGTGCCGCTCTGGAGCGTGCGTTGAGCCAGGATCAACTGGCGATTGGTTTCACCACGCAGGCTGAGGATCAGAAACAGGAAGCGGACAGCCTGCGGCAGGCGCTGCACAAGTTGGAGCAGAAGCTGACCGAAACCCGCGCGCATTGCGAGATGTTGATTGCCGAGCATCGCAGGGCAAGGGTGATAGGCCGCGCAGCGCAGGCGCAGCACATCGTAGGGAACGATCAAGAAAACACGATTAACCGCATGAAGAGCAAAGTACACGTGACGGCAGCTGAGAACGCGGCGTCGGCGGAAGTGTTGACACCGCAGTCGCTTGAAGACAAATTCAGGGCTCTTGAAAGCGAAGACAAAGTCGAAGTGATGCTGAACGAAATGAAGAGCAGAATGGCGAGCAATGGATAGGGAGGGCTTTCGGCCTTCCCTTTGTTCTCCGCTTGGTGTCGTCTTGACGTTACGGTTGTCCGTCTAACTGGAACAGGGGCCTGCGGGTTAAGGGATTTTTCGTCTAGAATTTTAGAATCGGAGGAGTTTGCAGCGAGTCTGAGTATGAGACAGCAAATTCCCGATTCCCGATCCCGTAGCGCTGAAGAGAAGCACGAGATTCCGGCAAGGCCAACGACTGGTGGTTGAATGCAATCTGCTCTACGCTTAATTTTGTGCGGCGCACTTCTATCGGCGCCGCTTGCCACCGTTGCGCAACAGGAAGGGCAGGTACCTCGGACATCGAGTGCGCCGACGATGGGACTTGATCGATCGCTACCCGATGCTCCCCTGCCGCAGGTTTCAATAGGAGAGACGTCGGAAGCGGCTTTGCCACGCGGCGACTTTGATATCACGGGGCAAAGCAGTTCAAGTTCCCAACAGCCCTCGATGCCCCAACCGCAATCAGACGATGCGCGCAAGAAGGCTCAGCAGCAGATCAACGAGCAGGAACATCAACGCGTGCTCGGAATCATTCCCGCGTTCAACACCAGTTATCGCGGAGACGCGGTATCGCTGACGGGGAAAGAAAAGATATCACTGGCATTTCGCTCTGCGGTCGATCCGATCACATTTGCGACGGCGTTTGTGGTGGCGGGTCTGCACGAAGGACTGGACGACGATCCGGGATTCGGATGGGGAACTGAGGGATATTTCAAACGATCCGGTGCTGCGTATCTCGATGCTTTCGACGGAACGATGATTGGCAACGGATTTTTGCCGGCGCTGCTTCACCAGGATCCGCGTTATTTTCGGCTGGGCCATGGAAGCACAAAGCATCGGTTGCTTTATGCGATGGCTTCGGCAGTGATTTGCAAGCACGACAATTCGGGGAAGTGGGAGCCGAATTATTCCAATATTGCAGGCAACATCGTCTCGGGCGCGCTCTCAAACTACTACTATCCGTCGAGCGATTCGGGGATAGGACAGACCATTGGCAACGGAATGACCGTGACAGCGGAAGGGACGGCAGGTTCGATCTTCCAGGAGTTCTGGCCTGATATATCAAGAAAATGGTTCCACAAGGATCCGACGCGCGGGCTGGATGCCCAGGCTCGCGAAGCGGATGAGGGAAAAAAGAAGAAGGAGAAGCAACCGCTTCCTCCGGAAAAGTAAAGGAAAGCGCGACGGCGCAGTTTTCCATTTAGCGAGACTACAAGAATCAAAGCCCGGGCTTTTTGCCCGGGCTTTTTTGCTGAGAACAATTGTAATGACGTGACGGTATACTTCTGGACGCGAGTAAACCGTTTCACTGAGAATACCCCGGGAGGAATAGCGTGCGCGTGGCAAAGAAGTTGTCGAGGGCAGTCGTATTTGGATTAGTGCTGAGCTCCACGATGGCGATCGCCAAGAATGCTTTCCAAGACGGAATCGGAGCCTATGCAACGGGCAAATACCGCAACATGTTTGCGGAGGATGGGCATTCACAGAAAGAGATACAAGCAAAGATTGACGCGGCGTATCAGCAACTGTTTCACGGCGACAAGCAGACTCAGGCGATTGCGTTTGACGCGGGGAGCAACGCGAATGGGCCACTAATGTATGTGACGGACTGGGCGAATCACGATGTACGGACAGAGGGCATGTCGTACGGGATGATGATCACGGTTGAGTTGGGGAAAAAAAATGAGTTCGACGCGATCTGGAATTGGGCGAAGACGTATATGTACATCGCCGATCCCAAAGTGCCCAGTTACCAGTTTTTCGCGTGGTCGTGCAAGACGGATGGAACCCACAACTCCGAGGGAGCCGCTCCGGATGGGGAATCGTATTTTGCGATGGCACTATTGTTCGCGTCGAATCGCTGGGGAGATGGGAGAGGGATTTACGACTATCACGCTGAAGCGGAAAAACTGCTGACAGCGATGGTGCATCGGCCACTGATCACCGCGCCGGGAAAGTATGGGCCACACACGGTGGGGCCGATGATGAATCCAGATCCTCCAATGATCCTGTTTGTGCCGGATGTGTTTGGCCAGGCATTTACGGACCCTTCCTATCATCTTCCGGCATTTTATGAGTTGTGGGCGCGATGGGGACCGAAGGAGGATCGCGCGTTCTGGGCAGAGGCGGCCGAGACGAGTCGAGTATTTTTTGTGAAGACCACCAATCCCGTGACGGGACTGGCGCCAAGTTATGCGAACTTCGATGGAACTCCGCATGTGAACCGGTTTCCGCAGTCGGGTGAATTCGGATACGACGCCTGGAGGACTGCGAGCAACTGGTCAGTCGATTGGTCGTGGTGGCACAAGGCTCCCGCAGAGCAGGATCTTAGCGATCGCATACAGAAGTTTTTCGCGTCGCAGGGTGTCGACAAGTACGGCCCTGTGTTCACGCTGGATGGGAAAGATCTGGGCGCGACGCCGGGGCTGACGCATGAAGATCATCCGATTGGACTGATGGGAACGAACGCTGTGGCGGGGCTGGCGGCTAAAGACCGTGCGACCGAGAAGAAGTTCACGGAGGCGTTGTGGAATGCGCCGATTCCGTCGGGACAGAACCGGTATTACGATGGGATGTTGTACCTGATGAGCTTTTTGCATGTGAGCGGGGAGTTTCGGGTGTGGAAGCCGAGAACCGGGGAGTGAAGGGCGGACCCTTCGCGGTGCCTATCTGTTTATTCACGGCTGCATCGATCGAAGGATAAGACATCCTTCGATCCGCTTACTCCAACTTTGTGGGGGCTCCAAGCTGCTCAGGATGACACATTATCTAATGAACTAGCTTGGTAAATGCTGGAAGCTTGCATCCGGTGTTCAGGAACTCGACTTGCCCCAGGCACCGCCGCCGGGGGATTCTATGCGGATGCGGGTGCTGGGTTTGAGTTCGCGGGTGCATTTGCCGGGGAGTTCTTCTTCGATGTTGTCGCGAACGATGGTGGTGTGACCCGCTGCGCCGGAGTTACCGCCATGCAGTCCCCATGGTTGTGTCTTACGCCGATCAGCGAGTAGCGTCACCTGCGCATCGCCTAGCAATTCGAGTTCGCGAACTATGCCGTCACCGCCGCAATGCTTCCCTGCTCCGCCGGAGTTCGGTCGGAGCGCGTAACGAATCATGCGGAAGGGATAGGCGTACTCGAGCGCTTCGACGGGAGTGTTGAGAGAGTTGGTCATGTGGGCGTGATGGCCGCTTGCGCCGGGGGATTGCGGCGAGGCGCCGTGGCCGCCGGCGATGGTTTCGTAGTACGTGTAAGACTGGCCGTTTCTCGGATCGATACCGCCGATGGTGAGGTTGTTCATAGTGCCGGAACTGGCGGCGGGGATGCGATCGGGCAGTGCGGGAGCGAGAGCGCGCATGAGAGTGTCGACGATGCGCTGCGAAGTTTCAACGTTGCCGCCTGCAACAGCTGCGGGTGGACGCGCATTGACGATGGAGCCCTCGGGTGCGAGAACTTTAACGGGACGCATGAGTCCGGCGGTGGCGATGGCGCCCGGCGGCAACAGACAACGAAAAACATAGAAGACTGCCGACCAGGTGATGGCGTATACAGCGTTGATGCTGCCGGGAACCTGGGGATCAGTACCAGCGAAGTCGACGATAGCGCGGCGGCGTTTGGAATCGTTTCTGATGTTGACGCGAATGGCGATGGGGCCGGAGATTACGCCATCGTCGTCGAGAAAATCTTCAGCCTGCCACTGGCCGGCGGGCAACGAGGCCAGGACGTTTTGCATGAGGCGCTCGGAGCCGTCGAGCATGGCGCGTATTCCATTCAGCAGACGGGCGTGGCCGAAGCGGGTGACTAGTTCAAGCATGCGTGTGGCGCCGATGCGGCATGCACCGAGTTGCGCGGTGAGGTCGCCTTCGCGTTCTCTGGGAGTGCGAACGTTGGCGAGGATGGTTGCGAGAAGTTGCGAGTCCATTTTTCCGGCGCGCATGAGCTTGACCGGCGGTATGCGGATACCTTCCTGCGCAATCTCGCGGCAGGGCCCCATGGACCCGGGATACATGCCGCCGACGTCGGCGTGGTGGGCGCGGTTGGCGATGTAGAACGCAGCGCGATTGCGGCCAGGGAAAAACACGGGAGCGACCATGGTGATGTCGGGCAGGTGGGTGCCGCCACGATAGGGATCGTTGAGCAGAGCCACATCACCGTTTTCAAGACGAAGGTCCGCTAGCACGGCGGCGACGGACATCGGCATCGAGCCTAGGTGGACAGGCATGTCGTCGCCCATCGCGATGAGGTCGCCGTCCGCGGAAAAAACAGCAGACGAATAATCGCGGCGCTCTTTGATGTTGGGCGAGAAGGCGGTGCGGCGCAGAGCTGCACCCATTTCGACGGCGACGGAGTGGAGCGCGTGACCGATAACGGCGATTTCGGCTGGGTCGGGCTGGTGGCGCGTTGTCATCCACGGACTCCTGATGTTGGGGTGAGGACGAGATTCGAGAGCGAGTCGACGGCGGCTGTCCAGTTGGCGGGCAGATAGGTGGTGGCGCTGAGTTCCGAGATGACCGCTGGGCCAGTGATGCGATTGCCGGGATGAAGAAGGGCACGGTCGTAGAGCGCAGCATTGCGCCAGCGGCCGTCCTCGAAGATGCGGTGCGTGGAGAGTTGCGCCTGGCTTGCGCCGGGCTTGCTGAGAGATGCGCGCGTGAGTCGCGGCTTCCGGGAGCGCGCGACAGCTTGAACGCGCAGGGTTACGATTTCGACCGTGCGGGTGGGGTCGGAGTATCCGTAAGATCGCGCGTGGAGGCTATGAAATTTCTCCACCGCTTTGGCGGACCAATCGACGCGGAGTTCGAAGCCCTGGCCTTGATAACGGACGTCAGCGGAACGTGTAAAGATGGGCTTTGCGTTTTCGGCTGTGAATACTGCTCGGGCATCTGCTTCAAGGTCGCTGAAGATTCTCGCGATTTGCGGGGCACCAGGCGCGAGCATGACGGTGCGCGAGAATTCGCGGCGTAGGTCGGCGTCTAGGATGCCAAGTGCGGAGAGTGCTCCGGGAGCGGCGGGAATTAGAACGCGGCGAATGCCGAGTGCCGAAGCCAGGGCGCAGGCGTGAAGCGGACCAGCACCGCCGAATGCGAGGAGCGTGAAGGCGCGCGGGTCGTGGCCGCGTTCCACGGAGACACGGCGAAGAGCTGATTCCATGCGGGCGTTAGCGACTCGTAGGATGCCCTCGGCTAGATGCTCGAGTGAGTCGAAGGATTTTGTAGGGACGGCGGAGAGCGATCTGCGTGCGCGATCTTCGTCGAGACGCATGGCACCGCCTAGGAAGTAATCGGGATGAAGACGGCCGAGGACGAGGTTGGCATCGGTGACGGTGGCCTGATCGCCACGGCCGTAGCACGCAGGACCAGGAATGGCTCCGGCGGATTGCGGACCAACCTGCAGAGCGCCGGCGGTGTCCATCCATGCGAGAGAGCCACCGCCCGCGCCGGCGGTGTGAATGTCGAGCATGGGAACGCCGACGGGGAGACCTGCGATCTGGCCTTCAGTGCTGGTAGGCGGCTCGCGCGTTGCATCGAGGAGCGCAACGTCGGTGGAGGTTCCGCCCATATCGAAGGTGAGTATGCGATCGATGCCGGCGGAGCGAGCGACGCCGAGTGCGCCGATGACGCCTCCAGCAGGTCCGGAGAGGATGGTGCGAACAGGTTCGCGCGCGGCGGAGGCGGCAGAGAGGATTCCGCCCGAGGATTGCATGATGCTGAGGGTCGCGTTGCGTCTAGCGAGACCCCGTTCGAGGGCCTGAATATATTTTTGCAGGCGCGGAGCGAGGTAAGCGTTGAGGGCTACTGTCGATCCTCGTTCGTATTCACGAAACTCGGGGAGAACCTGGTGAGAGAGCGAGATTGGGAGGTGCAGAGATTCGAGAGCCTTGGCGACGGCTTGCTCGTGCGCCGGATTCACGAAGGAAAAGAGGAGTGAGACGGCGATGGATACAGCTTTGGATTTTCGGATGTCGCGCCAGAGATGATCGAGCGAGAATGAGCTAGGCGCGAGGAGAACTTCGCCGTTGGGCCCGATGCGCTCGGGGATGCCAAAGCAGATGTCGGTGATGGGCGCGGGGCGATGGTGATTCCAGTCGTAGAGATCGGGGCGTGCCTGACGGGCGATGGCGAGCGTGTCTTCAAATCCTGCGGTGGTAACGAACGCAACGCGTGCGCCTTTACGTTCGAGCAGGGCGTTGGTGGCGACGGTGGTGCCGTGTCGGACTTCGACGGTCGCATGAGGAACTTGGCTCGCAATTCGGCGTACGGCTTCCAGGATGGCGCGGCTTGGATCGTCAGGTGTGGAGGGGAGCTTGAGCACGCTGATGCGGTTGCCGATGCGGTAGACGCAATCAGTGAAGGTGCCGCCGGTGTCGATGGCGATGGTGAGGTGCGGAGCCACTTCACAAAACATATCAGGCACAGGCTTTCTGAATGTAGACCTGAAGCGATGAGGAGTGAGACGCTGGAGTTCACTCGGAACGAATGCTGAACGGAGCTTATCCATTTCAATCAACCCAAATTTAGCGCCGGTAGTTTCGTTCCGTTGGAGCGAGGCAACGACGACGCAACGGCGGGTGGTTCTGGCGGCGTCGCTGGGGTGGATGCTGGACGCATTCGACGTCATGCTCTACTCCATTGTGCTGGCGACACTGATGCGCGCTTTCGGCATGAGCCGAACGACGGCGGGGTTGTTGAATGCGCTGACCCTGATCGCTTCCGCGCTGGGCGGGCTGTTATTTGGCGTGCTCGCGGATAGATTCGGGCGGAGGCGGATGCTGAGTGTGAGCATCCTCGTCTATTCAGTTTTCACGTTTGCGTGCGGTTTCTCGACCAGCATCACGATGCTGGCGGTATGCCGGTTTCTGCTGGGACTGGGGATGGGCGGCGAATGGAACACGGGTGCGGCGCTGGTTGCGGAGAGTTGGTCGTCGGCGCTGCGAGGACGTGCGCTGGGTATTGTGCAGAGCAGCTGGGCGGTGGGTTATGCGATCTCGGCGGTGGTGGCGGGATTGATTCTGGCCCATGCGAGTTGGCGATGGGTGTTCTTTGCGGGGATTCTGCCGGCGGGGCTGGTGTTTTGGATTCAGAGCCATGTGCCGGAGCCGCCATTATGGAAGCGTGCTCATGCTGCACGGGCGAAGGACGAGACATGCAGTAGGCTACGCGGATCGGTGAAGGCGCTCGCGGTGCTGACGGCTACGAACACGCTGGGGATGTTCGGGTGGTGGGGATTGTTTACGTGGATTCCGGCTTACCTGGTGCTGCCGGCGGCGCAGGGCGGACGTGGATTTGCGGCGCTAAGCCTGACGGGATTTCTGGTGACGGTGAACCTGCTGGGAATGCTGCCGGGCTATTTGCTGTTTGGGGTGTTGGCAGACAGGTTTGGCCGGAAGCGGACATTCGTCGTGTATCTGGCGGCGGCTGCATTGGCGGTTCCGCTGCTGGCGGGGGCGCGACAGCCGGGATGGATTCTTCTTTTCGCGTGCGTGGCAGCATTTTTCGGAACGGGATTCTTTACGGGATCGGGGATTATCGGGAGCGAGATTTTTCCCACGGAAAGCCGGGCTACGGCGTTGGGGATTTCGTATAACGTGGCGCGTGGATTGAGTGCGCTGGCTCCGGTGACGATTGGTGTGCTGAGCGAGCGGCATGGACTGCCGTGGGCGTTTGGGGCTAGCGCAGCGGCGTTTGCCGGGGCGGCTTGCGTGGCGTTGATGCTGCCGGAGACGCGCGGGGTGGAGTTGGCGTAGGGATCGCGTCTCGTTCGGTTCTTTCTCTCATGTCTCAAGAGAGACCCAGGATGGCGGTGCTGGAGGGTGGACTCTCGCTTTCCCACCCATGCGACAAAGGGGTCGCATGGATGGGGCACCCAAGGTCTTGATCGTCGGAATTCTGACGAAACAGTTCTTGTTCTAAGTGAATAGCCTCGACTGCTAGCGCAATCAGCTTGATTGCCACACTGGCTCGTCTTCGAACGTGTCAGCCGAGACACAGTCGTGTTTATCGAGACACGACCCTGATCGCAATTTCTTCCACTAAATGTCTTGTTTTCAATGCTTGGCGCATTGGCATGCGTCCTGCAATCTCTTTCAGCGTGGCGGAACGAGATCAAGTGGGGGACGCGATGAACGGATTGAGCAAATGGGCGGTGACGGCGAGTGCGGCGGCGGTTCTGGGAGTGCAGGCGATGGGGCAGCAGGTTGCTGCGACGAAGACGGTCGCGGTTCCGGCCAAGCGCGTGATCGTGGTGAGCCTGGCAGACCGCAAGCTGGCGCTGGTGGAAGACGGACAAGTGAAGAAGGTCTACACCGTTGCGGTGGGCAAGCCCACGACACCGAGTCCCACCGGAACGTTCTCGATTGCACGGCGCGTCAAGAATCCCGTTTATCAGCATGAAGGCAAGACAGTGCAGCCGGGACCCGGGAATCCGGTGGGGACGCGGTGGATGGGACTGAGCGTGAAGGGCTACGGAATTCACGGGACCAATGAACCGAAGTCGATCGGCAAAGCTGCTTCGCATGGGTGCATCCGGATGGCGAAGAAAGATCTGGAAGAGATGTACGAGCTGGTGAATGTGGGTGACACGGTGGAGCTAGTCGGCCAGCGCAACGAAGAGACGGCGCAGTTGTTCGGCGGAGAGCAGCAGCCAGTGGTTGCGGGCACACGGGAACCGGTGATGACGGCTAGCGCAACGGCAACCCCGGCGACAGCAACGATCGCGTCAGCTACGGACGGTGTGGCGGTTACAGGCAACTGGTAGTCAGGGTCGACTGAGAGTTTTGTCCGGAACGAATGATGGGGAGGGCGCGATGAGGCTGCTGGCAGATGCGATGAGCGGGATGGGGGCGGCACTGTTGCCGGTAGCGGCGGCGCTGTTGTTTGAGGAGTTGACGTTTGGCG
The DNA here is from genome assembly GCF_039994875.1 of Telmatobacter sp. DSM 110680. Classification (GTDB taxonomy): domain Bacteria; phylum Acidobacteriota; class Terriglobia; order Terriglobales; family Acidobacteriaceae; genus Telmatobacter. Next base: position 84,819 of record NZ_CP121196.1, read on the forward strand.
GGCTGGTCCGGCTGTTGCTTGCTCCATGGCCGTTAGCCAGAAAACACGGGGCGCCCAGAGGCGGAATGTCGCCACGGTGCGGACGGAAAGAGCACACCCACGTATGTGGAGGCGGAAAATGATTGCGCTGAAGACGTTGCTGATGATCACGGGAATGTTGCTGATGACGATTGCAGCGGGAATCCCGCTGCATGGATTGTGGATGCAGATTCACTATGTGATGAAGAAGAAGTCCGGCAAGGATGGCTTGCTGTTGGAGTCGGGCGTTGTGGAGCCGGAACCTGGTCCGATTGTTTGGCGCGGACCAGTGGCTCTGGCATTGGTGGCATGTATCCCGCTGCTGATGGCGACGAGCATGGTGGTGGTACCGAGCGGGATGGGCGGCGTGCGCATCAGCCAGGTTGGCGGAACAGAACCGGGAACGTTGTATCCGGGTTTGCACTTTGTGACACCGCTGGTGGAAAGCGTACAGCTGTTTGATTTGCGCGATCACATCTTCACTGCGGGAGTAGCGGATGCAGGCACGCCCGGCATCAAGAATTCGATGACGGTGCAATCACGCGAGGGACTGAACATCGGGATGGCGGTGACCGTTCGGTATCGCCTCGACCCAAACAAGCTGGCCAGCGTGCAGGCGCACTTGGAGCAACCGGCGGATAAACAGCTTGTACCTCCGGTGGTGGCGAGTGCGTGGCGCGAACTGGCGCCGTCGTACACGGTACGCGAGATTTTTTCGAGCAAGCGGGAAGAAGTGAGGAATAAGGCTGCAGAAATTATTACGAAGAAGCTGGGTGCGGACGGGATCGTAGTGGAAGAAGTGATGCTGGCGGACATTCAGTTGCCAGAGCAGTATGCGAAGGGTCTGGAAGGACTGCTGTTGAAAGAGCAGGAAGACGACCAGATGACTGTGGACACCGAGATCCAGCAGAAGCAGGTGAGGATTGCCGAGTTGCAGGCTGAGGCCATGGCAAAACAAAAGGAGAAGCAGGCTGAAGGCGATGCGCACTCGAGGGTGATTGAAGCCAAGGGTGAGGCGGATGCGATGCAATACACGCTGCCGCTGAAGCAGAAACAGATTGAGCAGAGCAAGCTGGAGGCGGAAGCGCGTAAGGAAGCGACTATCCAGAATGCGCAGGCAGACGCGGAAGCAAAAGTGATTGACAGCAAGGCTGAACTGCAACGGCGCAACCTGCTGGCCGATGCGGAGGCGAGTCGCATCAAGTTGATTGCCAGTGCCAATGCAGAACGGATGACGAGCGAGGCAGCGCTGTTGAACAAGTCACCGCTGTTGATTAACAAGATCGTGGCCGAGCGACTTTCGGACAAGATCCAGGTGATGATGGTGCCGTCGGACGGAAAGTTCTTCTTTGCGAACGATGTGTTCAAGAGCATGGCAAATGCGCCGGTGGTGAAGCAGGAGATGGATTCAGAGTCGGAGGTTGGACCGAAAAGTGGGCATTGACGCAAAGGGGTGGCAGAAGAGGCGCAGCGGGAGCTGCGCTTCTTCATTACCAGCAGGACACTTGGCAGTGCGGATTCACGGACGCACTTAGCCGCAAACGATATAATCCGCGCAAAGAACAAGCAGAGAAATGATGAGGGCAATGAGGCGGATCCGGGCAATCATGTTGGGGCTTTCAGGGTTGTCAGCGGTCGCAATATGCGCGTCGCAGGCATCGGTGAAGCCGAGCCGCTGGGCGCAACCCGCAGCGGACCTAGCGGGACAGGTCAGCGACATTCTCGGGCCTGGCCAGGTGCAGTTGACCATTCGAAATTTATCCACGATTGAGACGGGCGAGATTCCCGCGATTCGGAAATCGCTGGAACAGGATTTGAACTCCCATGGAGTGCTGACTTCCGGTGCGGAGAGCGCGAATTTGATTCGCGTGACGCTGAGTGAGAATGCACGCGAGAGATTGTGGGTTGCTGAGGTAGTGGAAGGCCACGTGACGCACGTGGCGATGGTGCATGTGGAGCTTTCTGCCGAGCGGGTCGCAGCTGCGGATTCAAGGCTGGTGTTGCGCAAAGAGAAGGTCGCAGGGCTCTTCAATCGAATTGGCGGAACAGCGCAAGACAACCCTATTCTGGCTTTTGCTCAGATCAACGGACACCTCGTGGTGATATTCGCGGATCGCATTTCGATTTTTTCTTCCGGAGTGAGTGGCTGGGCCGAAGTGAATGCATTTCCGCTGAATAGGAAGCTGCCACGAGATCCTCGGGCAATCCTGATGGCGAACGCGGATGGCGGGAGCTTCACGGCCTATATTCCGGGAGGGCAATGCACGGGCAACTATTCCCTTCCCCTGGCCGGCGCTACCGCAGACAGTGGCTGGAGCGTACGCTGTCATGCGAGCGACGATCCCTGGCCCATTTATCAGAGCGCCGATGCGAGTAGTGCGACCGCATTGAAGGCGTTTTACAATCCCGCGCGCGATTACTTCACTGGAGTTGTGACGCCAGCGATCGGTGTGGATTTGCCGGCATTCTATTCGGCAGGAATGATTCCGCGTGCGGCGGGCGGAGCAGCTTTGCTGGTTGCGGGAATTGATGGCAAAGTCTCAATCGTGGAGAACGGGGCGCTGCGCGCGGTTGCGGGAACTCGTGACTGGGGTAGCGATTTCGCTGTGGTGCGCTCTGGATGTGGTGCAGGCACACAGGTGATTTCGTCCAGCTCGGGCGAAGCGGCGAACGATAGCTTGCGCGCATTTGATATTCCTGCGCTGGAGGCAATCGCGGTAAGCGGTCCGCTGGCGCTGGACGGAGCAGTGACCGCGCTGTGGACGGCTGCGGATGGGAAGAGTGCGCTTGCTGTGGTGCGTAATGCAAGCAACCAATACGAGGTGGACCGTGTTACGGCGCTTTGCAATTAGTTTTCTGCTGGTCTCGGTTGGGATTTGCGCATGGGGAAGGACGCGTTCGCACTATGGCGGCACGCTACGGGTGGAGATCGCGGGCGATCCGTGGGAGCGGCAGGATGGAATTGCGCGGCGGCTTGTGTATGACTCGCTGACCGAACTTGATTCAAGCGGCGCGGTGCATCCGGCGCTGGCGCTGACTTGGGACTCAGACAATAACAATCACCGCTGGCAATTTCGGCTGCGTCCGGGAGTGCACTTTCACGATGGCACATCGTTGACGTCGGCGGCGGTGGCGGTATCGCTTACAGGTTCGTGCACTGCAGATTGCCCTTGGGGCGCGGTGAAAGCGGTGGGTCAGCTTGTGGTGTTTACGAGCGATTCGCCGATGCCGAATTTGCCTGCACTGCTGGCGGGTGATCAGTTTCTGATCGCACAGACCACCACGCCAGATGGGGAGACTCCGGCGGGAAGAATTGGGACGGGACCGTTCCAAATGACCGGATTTAGCAATGGCGTGTTGACGTTAACTGCGAATGAAAACTGCTGGCAGGGCCGGCCGTTTGCGGATGCGATGGAGATCCGGGTGCGTCGGCCGGTACGCGAACAATGGCTGGATCTGAGTGTGGGGCGTACCGATGTTGTCGAGGTTCCTGCGGAGTTGTTGCGACAGGCACAGCAACAGAGGATGACGGTTCTGATATCGCCCCCGGTCAGGCTTCTAGTGATGCAGGTGACTGACATGGGAGCGCTGGCAAATGTGAAATTGCGCGGCGCCATTGCGGCAGCAGTCGATCGCAGCGCCATCTACAGCGTGATTTTCCAGAAACAGGGACAAGTGACAGCGAGTTTGCTGCCGCAGAGAATGACGGGCTATTCCTTCTTGTTTCCGACGGATCGGGATTTGAACAAAGCGCATGAGCTTCGTGGAGGACTGACGACTGGAACGCTGACTCTGGCGACCGAGGGCGACGGCGCAATGCAACTGGCAGCGCAGCGAATTGGGCTGAATCTGCGGGAGGCAGGATTCAATGTACAGATGGCGAGCCCAGGCGCGCAGCGTGCGGACCTAGTCTTACGCGAAATTCGCGTGGCTGAGATTGAGCCATCGGCAGCGCTCGAGCAGATTCTGCGGAGTGTGGGAGACTTTACTCCGATGACCGCAACGACTGCGCAGGAATTATTGAAAGCCGAGCAGAACGCGCTGGATCAGAAGACGGTAGTTCCCCTCCTTGATCTGCCGCGTGCTTATGCTACCGGAGCGCGCGTGCGTGACTTGCGGCTTCGCACGGATGGAATGCCGGACCTGGCGGATGCATCACTTGAGGCGGCACAGTGAGCCTTCGTCAGAAATTGCTACTGCTGTTCTCGCTGACTGTGGCGGCGGCGGTGGCAGCGGTGGCCTGGACGGTGCTGGTGCGGATCAGGCAGGTGTTTGAGACGCGCGACCAGGAAGAGACTGCGCTTTTTGTCAGCCAGTTTCAGCGCGAATTTCAGCATCGATCGGCGGATGTTGCCGCGGCCGTGGATCGCGTTGCAGCGCAGGAACGCGTGCGCAATATGGCGTTCGAACTTGTGCAATCGAACGACGCTGCCCCGTATTTGAATGAGGCGCAGACGCTGGCGCAGGATGCGCAGTTGGATTTTCTTGAGATCGTAGGACCGGATGGAAACATTGTGAGTTCGGCGCAGTGGCCGGCGCGATTTGGATACGCAGAGGCTGCCGCACGGGAGGCTGCGCAGACACCTTTCCTCAAACGTGAGGAACTCGCGGATGGCAGTTCGGTGCTGGGGCTATTTGCAGTGCGTGCGATTCGTGGAGCTGAACCTGCTGTGAAACTTGTAGCAGGCAGACGACTCGACCAGGGGTTTCTGGCGGATCTGCCGGTTGCGCCAGGGATGCAGGTGGGGCTGTACAGCATTGCGGTCGATTCAGACAATGTGCTTGCGAAAGGCTTTGATCCTAAGCGACTGGTAAGTGCAAATGGCGACATGGCGGAAGCTCCACGGTACGCTTCTTTGATTGATCGCGCGCGCAACGGCGGGCAGCAGTTGAGTGGCGTTCTCTACCTGACCTCACGGCGCGAAGACAGCGTTACTGCGACAGCAATCCCCTTGAAGAATTCGGCAGGTGAGGTTCTGGCGGTGCTGACGGTTGCGATTTCGCGAGGCGGCCTGGTTGCGGAGCAGCAGCAGATTCGCGCGATTGCTTACGGCGTGGCGAGTGGCGGGATTCTGCTGGCGATTATCTTCAGCTTGTGGATTGCAGCGCGGGTGTCACGACCGGTGGAGGAGCTGGCTCGGGCGGCAGAAGAAGTGGCAAGCGGGAGTTGGGACACGCAGGTGCCGGTGCGGGGGCGAGATGAGGTTGCGGTGCTGGCACGCAGTTTCAATCACATGACGGGTGAGTTATCGAATCAGCGCGAGCGACTGGTGCAGAGCGAACGCGTTGCGGCATGGCGTGAACTGGCGCGAAGGCTGGCGCATGAACTGAAGAATCCGCTGTTTCCGCTGCAGTTGACGGTGGAGAACCTGGTGCGAGCGCGACAGCTGCCGGAGGCGGAGTTCGATGAAGTGTTCAACGAGAGCACGCAGACGCTGGGGATGGAGATCGGCAATCTGAAGAAGATCATTGGACGGTTCAGCGACTTCAGCAAGATGCCGAAGCCGGAGCTCGAACACATTGATGCGCGGGAGGTAGTGGAGCGAGTGAGGGCGCTCTATGCAGTTGCTGGCGAAGACGGTCCAAGAATCACGGTGAAGACAGAAGTTGATGATCGGCCGATGCCGCTGATGGTGGATCCTGACCTGCTGCATCGGGCGCTGTCGAATCTTGTACTCAATGCGAAGGATGCAATGCCTGAAGGTGGAACGGTGACTATTTCAGCTCATGCGAAGGGCGAGCAAGTGGAGTTGCGGGTGGCGGACACTGGCCAGGGACTCACGCAGGAGGAATGCGAGCGGCTGTTCACACCCTATTACACGACCAAGCAGCACGGGACGGGGTTGGGGCTGGCGATTGTGCAGTCGGTGGTGGCGGATCATGCGGGTACCATAACGGTGGAGAGCAGGAACGGACGGGGCGCGACGTTTGTGATCACGCTGCCGAGGGATGAGGGATGAGCGCAAAGATTTTGATTGTCGATGATGAAGCCAACACGCTGGCATCGCTGTCGCGCGCCTTCAGGCTGGCGGGGCACGAGGCTGTGGTGTGCGACAACGCCGCGCGGGCGTTGGAATTGGCGCAGGCTCAGCCCTTCGATTTAATCCTGAGCGACGTGGTGATGCCGAAACGCGATGGGCTTTCACTGCTTGAAGACCTGAAGAATGCCGAGGTCGCTACACCTGTGGTGATGATGAGCGGGCAGGCGCATATCGAGATGGCGGTTCGGGCGACGCGGTTGGGAGCGCTGGATTTTCTGGAGAAGCCGCTGACGACCGAGAAACTGCTGGTGACGGTCGAGAACGCGATGAAGCTGACGCGACTCGAAGCGGAGAATCGTGATCTGCGCATGCGTGTGGGCAAGCACACCATGGTGTGGAGTGGTGAGACGATGCGGCGCGTGATGGCACAGGTGGAGCGCGTGGCGGCTAGCGAGACACGGGTTTGCATCTATGGCGAGACCGGCACAGGAAAGGAACTGGTAGCGCGCACTGTGCACGAAAAAAGTCATCGCGCGAGTGGACCGTTTGTGACGTTGAATTGCGCGGCGGTGCCGGCGGAGTTGATTGAGAGCGAGCTGTTCGGACACGAGAAGGGATCGTTCACGGGTGCGGCGCAACGGCACAGTGGCAAGTTCGAGCAGGCGCATCGGGGAACTCTTTTTTTGGACGAGATCGGCGATATGCCGGTGGCGATGCAGGCCAAGCTGTTGCGCGTGCTGGAAGAGGGTGAATTGGAACGGATCGGCTCCGACAAGCCGACCAAGGTTGACGTGCGCGTGGTTGTGGCAACGCATCGTAATCTAGAACAGTTGGTCGACAACGGCGGATTCCGGCGCGATCTGTATCACCGCGTGGTGGTGTTTCCGCTGACGCTGCCGCCTTTGCGCGAGCGATGTGAAGATCTGCCAGCGTTGGTGGAACACTTTGCGCGGCAAGTGAGTACTCAAAACGGATGGAAGCCTGTTCCATTCAGCTCCGAAGCAATTAGGGCGCTGAAGGAATACGGCTGGCCGGGAAATATTCGCGAACTACGTAATGTCGTGGAGCGACTCCTCTTACTTGCAGGCGATGCGGTTTCAGCCGAAGATGTGCGCATGGCGCTCCCCGCGACGCCGAATGGCGGTGGAGCGCAGATGAGGGCTGATGGCGGAGCGGGCCCGCTCGCACAACGAGTGCTTGCTTTTGAGAGGGAGGCAGTGCTCGCGGAACTCGAGCGGCACGGACGGCATATTACGCAGACAGCAAAGGCGCTTGGGCTGGAACGGAGCCATCTTTACAAAAAATGTCAGCAGTTAGGGATCGATCTGCAAAATCTGCCGGCGCGGGATTGAAGGACTTGATTTGCCGAGTTGAAGATCGCATTAAGGCGCGAACTCTTCCCTTTTCATGTGCATCTAAACCCAAGTGATCGCCCTCGCATGCCGCATTCTTCAATTCACGAACGATGACCCGAACGCTGCTTGGAAAGGCGGCCCGGCGTGATGATGTTGGCAGTCTCAGTTCCCACCGGCGTGGCAGTGCTTGCGCTGATTGCGCTGATTTTCTTCCTGTCGTCGCTGCTGGGCGGTTTGATCGGACCCCTTCCGCGATACAAATTGACCAGCGTGGACGAACTGCCTCCGAATGATTGCGATCGCTTTCTGGAGATCGTGGAAGCGCTGACGGATGCGCAGTTGAATCGAACCGGCGATTTGGAAGTTCTAACCAATGGACCCGCTTTTTATCCCGCTGAATTAGAAGCCATCCGGAGCTCTGCGCAAAGCGTGAATCTGGAAGCGTACATCTTTCAAAAAAGCGATATCTCCCGGCAGTATGTCGATGCGTTGACGGAACGTGCGAGAACCGGCGTTCGTGTGAATCTCGTGCTCGACGCCTTTGGGAGCGCGGGGACTGGGAAGTCTTTTTTCAAGACGCTGCTTGATGCCGGGGGCAAGGTGAACTGGTACAACTCGCCGCGCTGGGATCGTCTAATGCACATGGATAATCGCACGCATCGAGAGCTGATGATTGTGGACGGCAGGATCGGATTCATCGGCGGGGCGGGCATTGCAGACCAGTGGTACAAGGGTGCGGATGGACAGCCTCGGTGGCGCGATTCCGTGGTGCGCGTTGAGGGCGAAGCGGTGTACAACTTGCAATCCACATTTGCAGAGAATTGGCTGGCAGCATCGGGCGAGTTATTGACGGGAGAGGCGTATTTTCCACGCATACAGAATGACCATCCGCTGGTTTCGATGGTGGTTAACAGCACGCCGACGGTGGGCGGGTCGACGCGGGCGCGGATTCTCTTTCAGCTGCTGCTGGCGTCTGCGCGGCGCAGCATCTCAATTACCACGCCGTATTTTCTTCCTGATAAGAGCTTGATGCAGGAACTGTGCAATGCGGTAGAACGCGGACTGAGGGTACGGATCCTCGTCCCCGGCAGGAAGAGCGATCATATGGTAACGCGCAGTACGAGCCGGGCCGGGTACGGGGAGTTGCTGAAAGCCGGGGCCGAGGTGTACGAATATCGACCGTCGATGATTCACGCCAAGGTATTGTGCGTAGATGACCTGTGGCTGGTGGTGGCGACGAATTTTGATAATCGTTCATTTGGAATTAATGATGAAGTGAACCTTGCGGTGAGAGATACTTCGGTGGCGATGCGATTTGAGAATGATATGGCGCTTGATCTGAAACAGAGCCGCAGGATTTCACTGGAAGACTGGAATCACCGACCGTTAACGGAGCGTGCGACAGAGCTAATGGGCATGGTGATCGAGCGACAACAATGAACAAAGACTCGGCTCAATTCCGCATCGCTTCATACAACACCCACAAGTGCCGAGGGATTCATGGCACGATATCGCCGGACCGCGTAATTCGCGTTATTGAAGAACTGGGAGCGGACATCCTATGTCTACAAGAAATTGTGGATGCCGAGGGAGGCACAGGAAAGTTCGACCAGGCGCGACAGATATCCGAGGCGTTTCCGGATTTAAATGTGTCGTTCGGTGAAACACGTCCGCTGCATGGAGGACGTTACGGCAACATGCTGATGACGCGCTTTCCGATTGTGGAGACACGCACGCATGACATTACCAAGTCGACGCGTGAAGAACGTGGCGTGCTGCAGTGCGCGATTGAGGTGGGCACGGACAGAATTGTCAATGTGTTTAACGTGCATCTGGGCACAGGCTACATGGAGCGTCGTAAACAAATTGCGGTGTTAATCGGCGAGGACATCCTGGCACAGCCTGACTTGAGTGGACCGCGCATCGTTATCGGCGACTTCAACGAGTGGACGCGCGGGCTTACGACGAGATTACTGCAGCAGAGTTTTCAGAGCGATCGTCCCATTCGAAACCGGCGTTCGGCGCGCACCTATCCTGGAGTGCTTCCAATATTGAGTCTTGATCACTGCTATTACGAAGCGCCGCTGGAGATGAAGAGCACAGAAATCTGGCGCAGCCGGAGAGCGATGATTGCATCCGATCACTTGCCGCTGATCGCCGACTTTCATCTGCCAGCGAACGGGAAGCACTAAAGCAGTTGGACGAATGTTGCGGTGACGAAAATCAGATCACTTCCCGCAGTTGATCTTCGGCAACAGTCTCAAGAATTTTGATTGCATCTTTCTGCCCGCGCAAAAGCGATTTGGCGAATTTGAATGCTTGATCGGTGGCGATCTTCCCGGGCATGGGCGGCTCATGGGGATCGACGATGGCCTGAACCACCACCGGGCCGGCAGCTGAAAGTGCCTCGCGCAAAACTCCTTCTGCATGCTCGGGCTGCTCGATTGTGTATCCGCGAGCACCGCAGGCTTCGGCGACCTTGGCGAAATCGATGGGCTCAAGTTCAACTCCGAATTCGGGATTGCCATCGAGGATCATCTGCTCCCACTTGATCTGGCCGAGGACGTTGTTCTTGATGACGATGACGGCTACGCGCAATTTGTATTTGACGAGCGTGGCGATTTCACCCATCAGCATGGTCATTCCGCCGTCGCCGATGACACACACGACCTGGCGGCCGGGATACGCGATGGCTGCGGCGATGCTGTATGGAATCCCGTTTGCCATGGTGGCGAGCGATCCAGAGAGCGCGAACTGCATGGTGCCGCGCATCTCGATGTGACGAGCTGCCCAGGTGGTGATGGTTCCGCTGTCAGTAGCAATGATGGCGTCGTCTTCAAGCAGTTTGCTGAGCGTGTGCGTGACTACCTGCGGCTTCATGGGCATGTCGGTGCGCGTGCCGCGCTCTTCCATTAGTTCATTCCAAGTCTTCATGCGGTCTTGAGCCTTCTTGAGAAACTTGTGGCTCTTTTCCTTGAGCAGGGGAAGGAGCGCGTGCAAAATCGCCTTCGCATCTCCAACGAGCGCCACATCAACCGGATAGCGCAGGCCTACGCGTGTGGGATCGAGTTCGATCTGCACGCACCTAGCTTGGCCGGGCTTCGGAAAGAAGTCCATGTACGGAAAACTTGTGCCGATCATGATGAGGGTGTCGCATTCTTCCATCGCATCGACGGAGGGAGCCGTGCCGAGCAGGCCGATTCCGCCCGTGGTGTAGGGGCTGCGATCGGGCAGTACTCCTTTGCCCAGAAGCGCCTTGATGACGGGACCGCCTACTGTCTCAGCTAATTGCGTAACTTCCTCGCGGGCTTTGATAGCGCCGCGGCCGACGAGGATAGCAACGCGCGATCCATGATTGATAATCTCGGCGGCCTGGCGCATTAGATATTCTGCTGGAACCGCGGTTGATGGCTTCTCCCAATCGCCGCTATGGCCCTTAATGTTGGGAGAGCTTCGCATCTTATCGGAAACTGGCCACTCCTGGATGTCCTTAGGAATGCAGATATGGGAGACACCACGGCGGCCATACGCGGTGCGCACAGCCATGTCGACGACGTTGACCGCGTGAGCAGGGCCCATGACGCGTTCGTTGAATTCAGCTACGTCGATGAAGAGCTTATCGAGATCGACGTCCTGTTGATAGTTCATGCCGATGAGGTCATGAAAGGTGTGACCGGTTATGGCGAGAACCGGCACCTGGTCGCACTTGGCATCGTAGAGACCGTTGAGAAGATGAATTCCGCCCGGGCCGGATGTGGCACAGCAGACGCCAATGCGACCGGTGTACTTGGCATAACCGCAGGCGGCGAAGGCGGCGGCTTCCTCATGCCGGACTTGGATGAAGCGCAGTTGATCCTGATGGGTTCGCAATGCTTCGAAAAAACCATCGATGCCGTCGCCAGGATATCCAAAAATTGTGTCGACTCCCCATTCGATCAGCCTCTCTACGATCAGATCGGAAACCAGCTTTGCCATGGGACGCATCTCCTCATTGCCTGGCGAATTAGATGCGCGGAATCAGCAGGGTTTGTTCCTGTTGAGAAATTGATCGGGCTTGGTCAGCGGGGATCACATTGCCGTGCTCGACTGGCTACGGCTGGCTCGTCCAACTGCACCTAGCATGGCCATCACCAGGGATAAGCCGCGACGAGTTTCGGGGTGGCGAAGGCGTTTGAACAGCTGCCATAGAGTTGGCGGTTCTTTTTCGATATCGTGCTTCTCGAGTGCAGTGTAGGCCTCCTTTGAGAATTTGGAAAACGGTTCAGGATCCAACGTGCCGAGGAGCTTTCCGAACGCAAGAAGATTACGCATTGCGTTAGTGCCTTCAGGCTGTGCGGCATAGTTAGCGATGGTACCGGCGATCGTGTCTCGCGCGCCGATGGCACCTTGAAGGGCGTCGAGAATGCCCTGGCGGTGGGCTTCATCAAGAAGATCGTATGCCGCGAGAATTGCTTCGGCGTGTTGCCCAGGTGCGGCGCTGACTTGATGCTGCAGTTCGAATTTCGGGTCGGTAGACTTTGGTACGAATGCGATTGGTTTTGCCATGATGGGAGACCTCGGATGATTACACCTTGGTGGTGATTTGAACGAGTTGCTTTCCGTCGTTGGAACCCGGAAGACTATAGTCCGCGCGCTTCCATTTGCGTTGCACTTCGACTCCGGACTGCGGGGTAGGATGACCGTGGCGAAAGTTCGATGGAGGAAGCGGGTTGGGACGCGTCTCCTGCAACACTGTCATCTCAACCGAGATTTCTTTGTAGGCAGGTGTGTGGGTGGCACGATCGACCTTCGATCCTGTCAGGCGATTCACTGGTTGAGTTGTGGAGTTGAGCGGCATGTAGAGCTGAGAGCCGGAAACCCGGTCGGTGACGACAACGGGGACGTCGGCCTCCCCGTATTCGCTGGTCAATCGGACCATACTGCCATCTTGCAAGCCCTTTTCACGAGCGAGTTCGGGCGAGACTTCCACAAAGTTACTGGGCGTCATCTGTCGAATTCCCTTGCTCCGGTACGTCATCGCTCCCTGCTCGAAGTGTTCGAGAAGCCGGCCGTTATTCAGGTGATGTGAAAACTTGTCGTTGACCAGTTCAGAGGGCTCGATCCATTCGACCGGATGGAACTTAGCTTTCCCATCGGGGAAATTGAATTTCTCAGTGAAGAGAACAGGAGAATCTTTGCCGTCTTTCGCAACCGGCCATTGCAACGAGCTATAGCCTTCGAGACGTTCATAGGAGACGCCCGCGAAGATCGGCGTTAGCGACGCCGCTTCTTCCATGATCTGCGATGGATGATCGTATCGCCACCCAGCGCCAAGACGATTTGCAATCAGTTGGATGATCTCCCAATCAGGTTTGGAGTCGCCGAGGGGTTCCAATGCCTTGTAGATGCGCTGAATTCTTCGTTCTGTATTTGTGAAGGTTCCCTCTTTTTCGAGAGAGGGCGATGCGGGGAGCACAACGTCGGCAAAGCGCGCGGTCTCAGAGAAGTTCACATCCTGCACAACCAGAAAATCGAGCATCGACAAAGCTTTGGTTACGTCGCCTGCATTCGCATCCGACGTAATCGTATCTTCGCCCTTGAGATATAAAACCTTCAGCTTCTTCTCGTGGATGGCCCGGATCATTTCGTGATTGTCGAGCCCATCTTTGGCGGGAAGCTTGACCTTCCAGGCTACTTCGAATTTCTTGCGAGCCTCCTCGTCGGCCACTTTTTGATAGCCGGAGTAGACGTTGGGCATGGATCCGAAATCACTGGTGCCCTGAACGTTATTGTGGCCACGCAGGGGGTATGCACCCGTGCCCGGACGCATGTAATTTCCAGTGAGAAGGAGGAGATTGGAGATCGAGGTGGAGGTATCTGATCCGCCGCAATGTTGCGTGACTCCCATTGCCCACAGGATGCATACGGTATCAGAGTGCGCTATCTCCTGGGCGATACGCTGAAGCATTTCGACGGCGATACCGGTGCGCTTCGACGCGAAATCGAGTGTGTAGGGCTGCAGTGATTGCCGGAATTCTTCGAATCCATTGACCCAGCGTTCGACGAACGCATGCTTGTGCCAACCCTGATCGAGAATGTATTTGGCGACGGCGTTGAGCCAGACCGTGTCAGTGGATGGCTGCGGTTGAATGAAGATATCGGCGCGCGATGCCATCTCGTGCTTTCGGAGATCGGCAACAATGATGCGCTGGCCGTGCAATTTGTGGGAGCGCTTAATGCGTGTGGAGAGAACTGGGTGACTTTCGCAAGTATTGGAGCCGACGATGACGACGAGTGAAGCTTTTTCGATGTCTTGAATTGAACCGGCATCCCCTCCGTAACCTACGGTTCTCTGGAGGCCCATGGTGGCAGGAGTTTGGCAGTAGCGCGAGCAGTTGTCGATGTTATTGGTTCCGATTACGGCACGCGCAAGCTTCTGCATCAGATAACTTTCTTCGTTTGTGCACTTCGACGATGCAATGAAGGCGAGTGCGTCAGGGCCGTAGATTTTTTTCGTTTTTAAAAACTTTTCTGCGATGAGGGTGAGGGCTTCGTCCCAGGTTGCTTCGCGGAAGGTGTGTTCTCCGTGCGCGTCTTCGACTCGAATGAGAGGCTTCGTAAGACGGTCAGGAGAGTTGACGTAATCCCACGCGAACTTTCCCTTGATGCAGGTGGAGATTCCGTTGGAGGGGCCTTGGGCGGGCTCAATTTTGAGAATATGGCGATCGTGGGTCCACACGTTGAAAGAGCAGCCGACGCCGCAGTAGGTGCACACGGTCTTCGTTCGTTTGACGCGTGACTCGCGCATCTTCGATTCGATGGACGAGAGAGCGAGGATCGGGCCATAGCCGGTCTCAGGCTCGACTTCCTTCACGGTCTTGATCATGGCGTCGAGAACTGTGGGCGGGAGACCGGTGAGATAGCCGGCTTCGCCAATCATCGATTTCTCCATTAATGCGTTGCAGGGGCAGACCGTGACGCAGTGCCCGCAGGAGACGCACGAAGAACCTTCGATCTTCTCGCCTCCATCCCACAAGACACGGGGATGTTCGCGCTCCCACTCGATGGTGAGGGTTTCATTGACCTGGACATTCTGGCAGGCCTCGACACATCGACCGCATAGAATGCACTGGTCCGGATCGTAACGATAAAAGGGGTTCGACAGGTCCTGCTCATAAGGCTTACTGCGAAAAGGGCGTGCCTGGTGCTTTACATTCAGATTGGCCGTGGTGTTATGGATCGTGCAGTTGCCGTTGTTGTTGTCGCAGACGGTGCAATACAGGTTGTGGTTCTGCAGCAGGCGGTCAAAAGCATCGCGCTGGGCTGCATCGGCTTGCGCGCTTTCAGTCACTACTTCCATCCCCGGAATCACCTGGGTGCTGCAGGCACGGCGGAGTTCGCCGTCAACTTGAACCATGCAGCAGTCGCACGTCTCGATCGGACCGAGCTGTGAGTGATAGCAGACTTGCGGCAAGTGGCGAGCAGGCAGAGCGCGGTTGATCGTTTCGACGAGCGGCTCGCCAGTCACTGCTGGCGCTTCACGTCCATCGATAAAGATGGAGGAGTTTGCTCGGCCTTCCAATGGCGTATTCAGGAGGCGTTTGGCTTGCATAGGCGCTTCGATGGAATTGAAGCCTAAAAAGGTTATCTCGTTTTGGCCCAAGACCGTGCGGAGGCAACCAAACGACCGACGCAGGAAGTCGCGGGTCGCGCAGTTGGTATATCTCAATCTGCACCAAAATTAATCTTAGATTGATTGACATATCATGGATTGAGTTGATATCAACGCTATCAGTGCAGTAAATTTTGACATCTCGGGCCTTCGCCAACAAGGAGAGCAATTACGATGTTTACGCCAAAAGGAAAATTCAGCTGGTACGAAATCATGACCAGCGATACCGCGAGTACAGGCAGGTTTTACTCCGACGTCGTGGGTTGGACTACGCAGGAGATGCCCTCAGGAGACGGCACATCGTATACCACCTTCAACCTCGGTAACGTCGGGATCGCGGGAATGTTGCACATGACCGGACACTCCGGCGGGATTGGCTACATCTCGGTGGATGATGTCGATGCTCACATCGAAAAGATTGTCGAAGCCGGCGGGAAGATATGGAAACCCGCGACGGACGTACCCGGCATGCTTCGATTCGCCGTGTTGTCTGACCCGCAGGGCGCCGCCATCGTGGTTTTCACACCTGATCCGAATATGCCGTCGCCGCAACGTCCTGCATCCCCGACCCCTGGCACTATCGGCTGGCATGAGCTCTATACAACAGATGTCGACGCCGGATTCGATTTCTACAACAAGCTCTTTGGCTGGACCAAAGTCAGCGATATGGATATGGGACCAATGGGTATCTATCGCCTGTTCGATGAGGGAGACCAGAAGGAGATGGGCGACGGCGGAATGATGACCAAAGCTCCGCATATACCGGTTTCATGTTGGAATTTCTATTTCAACGTCGACTCAATCAATGCAGCCGCTAAGCGTGTTGAATCCGGCGGGGGAAAGATCCTGAACGGACCGATGCAGGTACCCGGTGGAGGGTGGATCATCAACGGCCAGGATCCTCAGGGAGCTATGTTCTCGCTCGTCAGCAACAAGGAATAGCGGCTCTGCTTTGGCGATCCGTCGGTATCGTCCGAACGCTCGGAGTTACTTGGCTTTCACTTCAAACGAATCCTTCAACTCCCATTTGGGTGTAGCCGCGTTCGCGTCTGCCAGGCGGTACATTTTTCCGATCAGAGTCTTTCCATGAATCGTGAACTCCACGAAGTGATAGTTGGGGAATTCACTGCCCTGGTATAGGTCTTCAGGCGTTCGCTCTACTTGAACAGGACTAGCTGCTCCTCCGCCGGATACGAGATACGTCACATCACCGCGAGCGAAGCGCTCGCAGTTGTGTATGTGACCGGCGCAGACAATGATTCTGGCCTTGATGGTCGGAGCCAGCGCTTCAAGTTCGTCGCGCAAAACAATCTCATTCGGCCTTGGATTATGGCTCACATTGATGCGCGTCTGCACATCTGCCACAGGTGGATGGTGCATGCTGATCACTACAAATTTCGTGGTCTTCGGAAGGTGCGTCAGTTGTGCATCAAGCCAGTTCAGCTGGTCGCTTCCTTTCGCAAGCGAAGCGTCGCTGTCGAGTGCAATTGTGTAGATACTCTTACCGAGTTCCACTGAATACCACCGTCGATCCTGCAACTCCGGGAAAGCATTCCACCAGTGCTGGAGGGCCTGCTGGGGATCTCCGTGGAACTCATGATTGCCAAGGGCGGGATAGACGCGCAGATGCTCGCTTCTCCATATCGCGCTCTCGGTCTTGAAGACTTCATAATCGTTTACGACGTCCCCGCTGTAGGGAATATCGCCGTTCATGAGGATCGCGTCTGGATGCTCCTCGGCAATCTTCTGAACCATCAACTGACGAACCCTCGGGTTGGTCACTTTGACGTTCGCAGGGTCTGTAAAGCGCTGATCACCGAAGGCGATTACCATGCCGCCGGCTACCAGTTCTTTTTCCTGCACAACGAAACTTGGACCCGGCTTACTGATCAGCGAATTCGTCGGAAGGTCTTCAGGTCGTAATTTGCTACTCTTTTCATCTTGTTCAAGAGCTAGGTTCGATGGCGGCACGATCGAATTCGAAGCCTGCAGGGACTGAGCTGTTGCTTGTAACCCTGCGGCTGACAGAAAGCAGACGCCGCCGGCGATCGTGGCGAACGTCAGCAGACGAGTTCTGATGAAAGTCAATCAATGCCCTCATTTCCGGTTTGGTGCGTGCAATGCGATCAACCTGATTCCTTTGCGAGGAATCTCGGTCGATCGCATTGAGCAAGATTTTATAAGTCGGAACCTTATTCGTGGTGCGAGGTCCAGCGAAGTCCGCCGGCATACGTTGGGTGGTAGTACTCGCGCTGCACAACATATTGCGGGCTGCCATTGTAGAAGCCAAATACCTCGTTGTTCAGGTTCAACCCGTATCCGTAAACTTGAAAGCCCCACGGCAGTTTGTAGCTCGCCTGGGTATCAAACTGAAAATGCGAATAGAGGTAGTTATCGCCCGCTGGACCGGCGACGCCGTTCACTTGCGGATTGGGCGTGGTTTCCTGAGTACCGTTCGGGTTAAGTACGGGATTGCCATTGTCATCGTAGACATAGGCGAGATTTTCGTATTGATATGCGTAGATCATCTTGTCGTCAAAAGTCATGCCTACGCGCATCGAGAATTTTTTGGTATCGAATGTGGGACTGATGTTCCAGCTATTGGGGGCCTGTCGAAGCATTGCCGGGCTGTCAGTTCGCAGTGGATCTACTTCATTGGCCTGCGAGTTTGTGTAGCTGTAGTTAGCGGAAAGTCCTGCTCCTCTGAATGCTCCGGGCAGATACGAGAATCGCTGCTGGAACCCAACCTCTATGCCCTGCACATGCGCGCTGCCGGCATTCGATGGCTCTGAAACCAGAGTTGGTGCGCCGGGGTTGTACTTGTAGTTGGTGGTCAACGTTTGAAGGGTGACGATGGGGTTTGAGATGTCTTTGTAAAAGTATCCCGCCTGAAGCAGACCAGCATTGTTAAACGAGCGTTCGTAGAGAATGTCGTAGTTGTTGGCGTATTCAGCCTTGAGATTCGGGTTTCCGATGCTGACGGTCGCCGGAGTGGTGGTGATGTCTGGTTGGCCAACCGCTGCGGTGACGTCTTGTGGATCGGGGCGCGCGAGTCCTCGGCCATACACAAGACGCAAGTCCGAATCTTTGTCCACGGCGAAGCGTAAAGAAGCGCTGGGAAGTACATCAAGAGAATCTCCGCCGGCTTTGAAGGTAAGCGTCGTAGGAGCAGGGTTGAGGTTGGGGTCGAAGCTTAGCGTATCGAGATGCGTGGCTTCAAATCGAATACCTGTAACAAGGCGAAGACGGCTGCCAAGTTCAATGGTGTTCATTACGTAGCCCGCGGGAATGCGCTCAACGAAATCGTAGTTGTTAGGATTGACTCCGGGACCGCCACTCAGGGTAAAGCCGCCTGCATTGTGATTCACGTAGCTTTCGACCTTGTTGTAGTCCGTGACTGGGCCGTAGTGGTAGGTCTTGTCGTAGTAGTTAGGGTCGGTGAAATCGCTGTCCCATTCAGGATGCGCTGCGACGAGGGTCGTTCCACTTGGCGTGAAGGATTCGTCGTAGGTATCGTCGAATTTGTGAGCACTGCGGATCTTGCCGCCAAACTCGATTGTGCCGAAATGAGTCCCGATGTGATAGAACCTTGCGTACGACGCCGAGGCCTGAAGGTTTACTTGCGCGCTTTTGCCGAAGGTGGGAGGCGCAAATGCTTTCAGCTTGTAATTGTTCGGGTCTTCGGAGTTATCTGCACCGGGACCGAAGCATCCAGAACTCCAGCCCGGACGATTGACGCTTACGCCCGGGACGTTGGTGCAGTCGATATTGGGATCGCCCACCCACGAGTACTTGACGCTACCGCTGCCGCTCAGTGAACGCGAACGGCCTGCGGAGACGCTCCAATTGACGGTGGACGCGTTGAAGACATGCTTCCCTTGCAATGCCAGGCTGCCTACCGCCATATTCGGACGACGCCAATCCTGGCTGTATTGGGGGACATCCCCGTCGTTTAAGGTATAGACCCATTTATTTCCCCAGTTACGGAAAGTGGAAAAGAGTCCCCGTATCGAGATATCTGAGCCTTCTCTCAGCTTGTAGTCGGCGCTTGCGGTCATGCCCCAACGGGTGCGGTAGTAGATGTAGTCGCGCAGATCCATGCTGTCGTAATGGGGGACGGCACTACTTGTGGTGGGACTTGGTTCAATGTCGTTGATGCCGCGCCCATTGAAATCGTATGTGCCGCCGAGGAGGAGACCAAGCTTCTTGTCCGCACCAAAACGTTTGCCGACCGTCCCGCCCATTTGATCGACCGTACGGCCGCCGATGATCGGGGTATATCCGCCTACTCCATAGAACGTAGCAGCGGGAACTTCGCCGGCTGTTTTAGTGACAAGGTTGACGGAGCCGCCGATTCCATCTGCATCGATATTGGCCTGGAGGGTCTTATTAATTTCGACTGAGTCCACGAGATCTGAAGCGATGGTATCGAGCTTGATCTGGCGTACGCCGGTTTCGGGCGACGGAACCGTTACACCGTCGATCATGGTATTGCTCAGGCGTGGCTCGGTGCCGCGAATCTGCACATACTTGCCTTCACCCTCATCGCGTTCGATGGTCACTGAAGCCATGCGACCGAGCGCGTCGGCAATGTTGGCGTTCGGCAAAGAGACGATCACGTCGGCAGGTAATACCTGCAGGATGTTTTCCGCGGCTAGCGTGCGGTTGATTGCTTCTGCTTCACCATGGGGGCGATCAGCACTGACGATAACGTCGTCGCTTGCGTTCGCGACTTTCAGCACGGCTTCGACGTGCGCAGTTTGACCCGCAACCACTGTGAACGAGGTGACGTAGGGCCCGAACCCCACGTAAGACACGGTGAGGGTGTAGGTTCCAGGGTTGACTTCCTGAATATTGAATTCTCCCAGTTCGTTGGTACTGATCGGGCGACCTTGAGGTTGCAGTTCGATCTTTGCACCCTGCAGAACTGCTCCGCCGGAGTCTTTTACAACACCGCTGATTATGCCTTTAGTGGATTGGCTGAATGCCGGACTCAACGCGACAACACAAGAGAGCAGCACTGACAGAAAGAAGAATGGCTTACGCATGGCACTCCTAAACCCAGCTCTGAGCCGGAAACTCGAACGAATCGAGGCTTCATTAATGCTGTGTGAAGCGTAGAAGTGCCAGTTGAAGATCCGTTGACAGCCGCATGAATATCGAGTTACTTCGTTTGAGGGTCGCGCGGCGCGCGGAGAAAGGACGAGCTGTGCGATCAAGGTGCAGGACGAGTTATGAAACTAGCCTGAAGAGCCTCGTTGGCCTAGCCTCGTCAATCATTGATCGCCTGGTAAGCCAGCGTCTTTACCACGTTCTGAATATTGACATCGCCTGCCGGGTGCAACTGCACCATGAAGATCACGATCATCTGTTCTTTCGGGTCAATAGTGAAGGTGGTGTAGAAAAACCCGCCCCACCCAAACTCGCCGGGCGTACCGAGTTCATCCAGCGGAGCTTTCGTGCCATCGATACCGAAGCCCAGCCCAAATCCCTGCTCCGGCCCAATCTTCCCCAGTTGGTCGTGCGTCATCAACTCTATTGTCTTGCGGCTCAACAGGTGCTTCCCATTGATCGTGCCATTGTCGAGCACCATTTGACAGAACCGCGCATAGTCCTCCGCGGTGGATACTAGGCCGCCGCCGCCTGAGAAGAGCTTCTTCGGTCCGTTGTATGGATAATCCGCTGAGTAAGTCAGGAAACCGTCCACGACCGGCTTGTCAGGAAAGCGGGTCATTTTGCCGTCGAAGATCCCGTATGCGGTAGCCAGCCTGCTCACCTTCTCCTGCGGAGGAAAGAAGTACGTATCTTTCATCCCTAGCGGCTCAAAAATGCGCGCCCTGAGAAACTCATCCAGCGGCATCCCCGACACTACTTCGACGAGCCGCCCCAGTACATCCACGCCTAATGAATACTCCCAACGCTCACCCGGATTGAAGAGGAGTGGCTGAGCGGCCAATCGCTTCACGCTGTCGGCGATTGTGCCGTCGTATTGCATGATCCCAGTCGCGACATTTGCGTCGTCATACATTTTTCCCAGGTCTTGATTCCAGTTGTACGTCAGACCCGACGTATGCCGCAGCAGATCGCGAATCGTAATCTCACGCGTTGCCGGAATCGAATAAGCTGCGCCCCCGTTCGCAGGTTTTACCAGCACCTTGGGATTCTTGAATTCGGGCAGATACTTCGAGATTGGATCTTCGAGCTGAAACTTCCCTTCCTCATACAGCATCATCACGGCCACCGTGGTGATCGGCTTTGTCATCGAGCAGATCCGGAACATCGCATCCTGTGGCATCGGCTTGGCGGACTCGCGGTCCAGCATGCCCTGGCCCTTCACCCACGCAACTTTGCCATGCCGGACCACCATCGTGACCGCGCCGGCAATCTGCTGGTCCTTGATGCTCTGGTCCACCGCTACGGCAATCCGCTGCAGCCGTTCTGACGACAACCCGACCGATTCGGGCGAGGCAGTCGGCAACTGCTGCCCAATTGCCATCGATCCCGCGACACTCGACAGAACAAAACAAACAAATGCGCACGACCTGCGCAAACCGGCAACGGTAAGGGTCATCGAAACTCTCCCATCTTCGAGCACACAAATTCTAACCGCTCAACCGGGAGTTCCTTCTGGAATGAATGTGAAGTTAGTCAGTCGCGAAAGTGCGATTCCCAAGACTGATGCAAAGCTGCACGTTATTCGATGCGCAGGGCTCGCACGGGGTCGATGGAGGCCGCACGCCGCGCCGGAATGATTCCAGCAATGGCAGCCGCGAGCACGAGCACTCCAATGGCGATGGCCATGACCGGAACATTTACGCTGGTGATCTCGTAGAGCTGCGATTTGACGTAGCGCACGCAGAAGATGGCAATCGGGATTCCAATCGCGAGGCCGATGATGGTCTGGAGCATGGCTCCGCGCATGATGGTGGCGATAACGCGGCTGCGTGCAGCGCCGAGTGCCATGCGGATGCCGATTTCCGGCGTGCGGCGGACGACCGTGTAGGCGGTGACGCCATAGAGCCCAATGGCGGCAAGAAGAAGCGCAAGCATACCGAAGAGAGAAGTGAGGCGCGCGATCAGCCGTTCCTCGATGAACCGATCGTCAATCTGCTGCTGGAAGGTCTGAAATTTAACGATGGTGAGATTGGGATTGATGCTCGCCAAGGTGCTACTGACAATCTTCTCAAAGCCGGGAACAGGGCGGTTGGTCTGAATAACCAGTGCGCCGGCAAACATGGATTGATCCTTTTCGAGAGGACTGTCTGGGTCGTTCACATTGCCTGCGCGCTGTGTCAGAGGAAGGAAGTACATAGCGTGATCTTTCCAGTAGACACTCGTGTAGGTAGTGTCTTCTACGACGCCGACGATCTCATGCGATCCATCGAGGCCCACCTGGTGTGGACCGGAGAAGCCGAAACGATGACCGATTGGGTTGCGCTTGCCGAAGAATTGCTTGACGAATTCCTGGTTGACGACGGCGACGGGAGGCGCATTCAGCGTGTCCTGCAATGTAAAGCCGCGGCCCATAACAACGTGGGTACCAACGGAGTCGAAGTACTCCGCGGTACCTTTCACCCAGGATGCGCCTTTGTTCAGGTCTGGGTCGCCCTGAACTTTTACGCCGGATCCCCAGTTGTTTTCTTCCATCGGCGTGTAGGTGGAGAGGCCGACCTTAACAACGCCGGGGATGGCATGGAAGCGGTCTACGATGGCCTGATACAGAGGCTCGACCTCTGTGTTCTTGTAGCCGGCGGCTTGCGGATTGATGTGGGCGATGTAGCGATTGGTGGCATCCAGTCGCATGTCGACGTTTTGAGCTTTGTTGAGACTCTGCACGAAGAGGCCAGCAGCAACGAGCAGCACAAGGGAAAGCGCGGCCTGGAGGACAACCAGTGCACGCTGAAGGAAGGATGCTCCGTGAGCGGTGGTGCGTGCGTTGGCGCGCAGCGATTCGACGGGCTGGGTGCGCGCGGCCATTAGGGCGGGCGCGAGACCAAAGAGAACTCCCGTAATGAGCGAAAGCGCAAACGAAAAACCGATGACCAGTGGAGAGGGCGAGGCTGACACCGGCATGTTTTCCTGGTTTGGAAATGCGAGAGCAAGTAGCGCGTGTGCTCCCAGATAGGAGACAGCGAGGCCTAGCAAGCCACCAAGGCCCGAGAGAAGAACACTTTCAGTAAGGAGTTGGCGGACGATACGGCTGCGCTGGGCTCCAAGTGCGGAGCGGATGGAAAGCTCAGCGCGACGGCTCATGCCGCGCACCAGCAACAGGTTGGCGATGTTAGCGCAGGCGACGAGAAGGACGAGACCGGCGATCCATTGCAAGAGCTTGAGATGGTCTTTGTATCCATCCTGCATATTCTGGATACCGCCACCGCCCGGCGTGAGTACAACATGAGTGCGGGGCAGAGCTTCCTTGGCGCGCTGATCGGTAAATGTCTTGAGTGGCGCGAAAGTCTGCTTGAGCAGCGCACTAGCCTTGGCCTGAAGGGCTGGCACGGAAGTTCCCGGCTTCACGCGACCGATAATGTACGCCCACTGGCTGTCAGGATCGGTGAAGTACGGTGCACCTATAACCGGATCCATCGTATTCATGGGAAGGTAGTACCGGGGCGGATTGGTATCGATGCGATCCCCGTAGAATCCCTTGGGCGCAATACCTATGATGGTGGCCGGTTTGGTATTGATGTAGAACTCGCTGCCCACAACGCTGGGATCGCCCGCATAATCCTGCATCCATGCGTCATAGCTCATGACGGCGGTAATGGGTGCGCCCTTCTGGTCGTCGGCGTCGATAAAAAGCCGGCCGGCTGCGGGCGAGAGACCGAAGACTCGAAAGTAGTTACCCGAGACGAAGGTTCCCATAACAGATTTGGCGATGGTCTGGGGTCCGGAACGACGCACGGTAATGGGCCGCCAGGCGTAGCCGGATTCCATCGCGGCCAACTCCTCGAACTCTGGAAGGTTCTTCTTGAACATGTAGTACGTGTCCGTGGCGAAGAGCGAGTAGTCCCCCTCCTTATTCCAACCGCCATTGACGCAGCAATCGTCTGTATCGCCGATGCGGATGAGGGTCTTGGGATCTGTTACCGGCAGGTTATGGAGGAGGATTGCATTGACCAGCGTGAATATCGCCGCGTTGGCACCGATGCCGAGGGCGAGCGTGAGCAGCACGGTCGCCGTGAACCCCGGCGTCTTACGCAACTGGCGAAAAGCATAACCCAGATCCTGCAGCAGAATTCGCAAGGGGGGACCTCCACACACGTAACCTTGAACAAAACAAGAGCATGTCGCGTGCCAAAGGAATTTCGCCACAGACGCTTGAAATCAACAAATTAGCCATCTCAGCGTCGCGAAGTTGCGTTCACAAGTGAGAAAGAGTGTTCGAAGTCGGACGCTTTGCGTTAGAAGGTGGAAAGACTTTGTGATTCGGTGGACCAGCGTCCCCCGCAAATCAAAAAGATTGAATGGCCTTAACTATCGTTTCACGCTCGACCGCAGTTGAGCACCGCAGAGCCGACATGGCGACTCACGGTTTTTGCGCAGCGCGGATAACTATGACAGAACGGGCATCCAAGGAAACTTGGATGCCCGTAAACGTCAGGAATACGGCTGAAGGTTGAGACTACTGGGCAGCGATAGCGCAGGCGCCGGCAGGCGATGAAGATGGAGCGCCCCAACTCGAGCTGTAGTCCGTTCCCATTGCACTCTTCCACCCTGAGAAACTTACTTTCGAACCGTTTACCAGCTCGAATGCAGACGTCGTATGCGGGTCGTACCAACGATTGCTTCCTGCGTTCAATGTGCTCTTGAAGTCATAAAAGGCTCCGCTACTCAGGTACGTTCCAAACACATGCTGACCCGAGTTGCTGTCCACCACGACGTTCCCCGTCATGACCGTGTCGTTCGTATATATGTTGTAGTACGCACCGCTTTGCCAGTCGCGAATTACGTGGCCGCCACTTCTGCCGCCGAGAAAAATCTGTGCGTCATACTGTTGACCTGAAGTTCCGTTGTTATAGAAGGTGTTGCTTTTGAAAGTGACTTTCGCCGCGTTGAGCAACTCCACGCCTGCCCGCGAGTTGCACAGGTGGCTATTCTCCACTGTAATCGGCCCCTCACTTGCTTCGAGCTGCAAATCGGCCAATTCGTTATTAGAGAGATAGACGCCGTTGATTGTGATGTTCTTATTGTCTGTATCGAACCACAAGCCTTGCGCCTGGTTGCCGTAGGAGTGGTGATTCAGTACCGTCGCGGTGTGCATCAACATCGACTTGAAGCCACCCATACCCCAATCGAGAAGACCCCCTTCGGCTCCTCTCCAGTTGTTGTAATCGGTCTTGTTGTTTTCCCAGAGGGAATTTGTATCCTGATAACCGTGAAAACCCACACCACCGTTGTGGCTCCCAACAGAATTCTGCACGGTGATATTGTTGCTGTTTGAGATTTCCAATCCACCCCAGTTGTTCCAGACCGCTTGAACATTGTCGACCAGCACGCCTGAGCTGTTAGAGATGACTGCAGCATTTTGATTTACACAGCTTCTTGCATGCTCAATCACCATGCCACGAACAACCACATTGCTGCGTCCGGATATGCTCAAGATCTGCGAGCGAGTTGCAACCTCCACACTTGCTGTTGACATGTTGGTGTTTACCGGAGGCTTGATAAGTAGTTGATTTGAGCTTTCATTCACATAAAATTTGCCGGGACTTAACGATGACGAGGACAAAACCTGTGTGAGCGAGTTGCCATTCACGAAAACCATCTCTGTTCGACGCGCAAGGGTCGACATGGATGGCCAACCAGAAGGTGTCGGGCACGTGCCGAAATTGTAGGTCCACGCGTGGGAGTAGACACCACCGGATTGGGCGCTCCAGCCGCCACTTATTGCGTCCGAGCCAGAAATGTAGGTGGTGCCCGTCGTGGCTGCCTCGATCGTCAGCGGAGCGGCAGTTTGACTCGCTCCAATGTTAAGGGACTCACGATATACACCGGGATTAACGATGATTTTCGCGCCAACGTTCAGTTGATTTTTCAAGGTTGCCAGATTGATCGCGGACTGAATCGTTTGAAGAGGCGCAACGCTCGTACCCACGGAGTTAATCTTTGCGAGGGCGGCGTTTGCGCTCATTGTAGTCATGGCATTGAGAGCGGCATCGGAGCCTTTTTCGCTATCTACATAGATTGCGGGGTTTTGGCTTTCAGTGATGTTCGCTTGGCAGCGCGCACGGGCTCCGGCAAAAGCCAGAGTCGCAAGAAACATGGCGGTGATGAATTTTGTTGACTGCATGTGAGAGCCTCTGCGGGTTAAATAAACGGTGATCAATCTCTCGGCCGCAATGGCCGGGAACAGCTCGAACTCGCATCACAGATAGCGCTCTCGTGCATAGGTCCGCTAACTGAACGAGCTCAAACCAAGGCGCAAAGGCAAAACAAAGCCCTAGTTGGGCAAAAATAGACGGGACGGCTTTTCTGGCGTTTCGATCCGTTTTTCCGTGGGGTGGCCGTGCTTACGATGATTCTGCGACTGCCGAGCCGGAAGGAATGTGTCGTCGGTCACTTGACCGGCTATATCGTTTGGTTCGGCGATTCGCAAATCGGATTGCGTGGCAGCGGTCGACGCCGCAATGCAGATACAGCTTTTCTTACAAAGAGTTCCAGCGATTCCTTTAGCTGCGAAAGGGATCGTTAAGTCGCTGTCGTTCTGTAGAAGTGAGGGCGTTTGCGGAACCTTAGAAATATTTTCCAATCGACTGTGTGCAGGATGCCGCTTTAGGCATCTATTGATATGTACGGTGGCCGCCACACGGTGGCGTATGTCTGCGGGCTTGTAGTCGCTGGAGCGAGTGATCGCGACAAAAGCACAAGAAGCGGGATCGATCATCATAAGGCGCAACAAATGCCTCTGGAGTATTAAAGATTGGCCAAGACATTCGTCGCAGGGAAAAGCCGATCTTCACGAGAAACGCGAAGTTCGAGACCGATACACTTGTCCGTAAGGCGGCGCTTGAAGCACATCACCAACGGCCTTCGCCCGGTGCGCTGAATTGTCTAACAGCAAGAAACAAAACCAACTTTTTTATCTTTCAAAGCCGATTTTGAAAGTGCAAATTCAAGTGTTCGATGTGACCTTGCAGGGTCTCGAAACACCTCGAAATGCATAAATAGAGCGCATTCCTTGCTAACAGACTTACCTTTGCGATCCGCGGCTGGCGAGATCCCTATAAATTACAACGAACTCCCAAGGAATAACTGAAAGCCCTTGGATTTTGGGCGACGCCGCTGCCGCTTTGCGGTTGAAATCGCTTCGTGCTTGCAAGCCCACTTTGATGGTCTTGAAGAATCATACAAATAGTAGTTGGTCTGTGCAACCAAAAACCGACTCATATTTCTTCGTTCATTGTTTCTATCTCGAATAATGAAAAAACCCGTCCTCGGCAGGTCAATGGCAAGGGTATGGCGCAGGGACCGGTCGGCACCTTTCAAGCGGATTTTGAGTTTGGGCGTTGGCGCCAATAGGGTGCCGGACATATTGTTTTGTTACGTTTAACGCTTTCTGTTTTCCATAATTTCCATGTAGTTGACTGGATCTATGAGCGGCCGAGCATCTGAGGTATTCGAAGAGAGTATCGGAGTTTGTGGAACTGAACGCAGTTGTGGGACTGGCAAACCTGAAAGAGCCCCCGCTCGGTGGACTATTTTCGTCGAACTCGATTCGTCGAACTTTGCAATCAGGATCCTTTGTAGTTGGCGATCGATTCAGACTCATTTGTTGGATGCGTGAGGCGAATGTTCCCCCAAGCTTCCTAAATTAACGACACAACTTAGACGCGCTGAAGATCGCTCAACACTTAAATCACAGCCGGTGTCGCAGCGGCAGAAATACGGTTCAGTTTTTCTCCAGTGATGATGGATTCCATCTCGAAACTCGCTTCATTTCTTGTCCAGGCGGAAGGCAGCGGCCTGAAAGTCGCCTCTGAAATTGTCGTTAATGTCGAAGCCGTGATTCATCCACCATGCTCCACTGGCTATTGCAGGAGTTCCCTTCTCCACGGCGCCTTCGATGGGCGTGAGTGCATAATTCGCATCATGGTCGAGGCCCTTGAGCGTGAGCCGCGGGAATTTACGGCCCTCCTGCGTCGAGTGGATGAAAGCGAAGACCACCGACTGCGTCTTGTCGCGATTGACGGTTTCAGTGGCAGAGAACTCGCTACCGTTCAGCGGTGAGATAAGCCGATAAAGGTCCCCTTGCACGATCGTTGGCTGAACCTGGTGGTAGGCAGCGATGAGGCGCTTGGCGGAGGTCATCTCCTCATCGGTCCACTTGCTGATGTTGGCGCCAATGCCGAGCGAACCTTGCATAGAGCTGAGCATTCGGTAACTGAGCGAGGTAGCGCGTTTATTCAACCAGTGAGGCGAGTCGGTGACCCAGGCCATCATGATCTGTGGCGTATACGCATAGGTGAAGCCGTCCTGCTGTGAGAGGCGATCAAAAGGATCCGTGTTGTCGGAGGGCCACACCTCGTCGGCGTACTGGAGAATGCCGAGATCGACGCGACCACCGCCGCCGGAGCAGGACTCGAGTTCGACCTTCGGGTGGCGCTTCTTGAGTTCGGCAAGAATAGCGTACAAGTTACGCGTGAACTCGACGTAGACCTTCTTTTGCTCGGCTGCCGGTAGCTGGTCCCAGCCGGGCTCGCTCCAGTTGCGGTTGTAGTCCCACTTAAGGAAAGCGATGTCGTTCTCGGTAAGAAGCTTGTCGAGGAATCCGAGGATGTAGTCGCGAGTGTCTGGGCGCGCGAGGTTCAGCACAAGCTGGTTGCGCTGCTCAGAGCGCGGACGACCGGGGAAGTTGAGCACCCAATCGGGGTGCTTGCGGTAGAGATCGGAGTCGGGGTTGACCATCTCTGGCTCGACCCATAGTCCAAAGTCCATGCCGAGGGCGTGAACTTTGTCGATGAGGGGCTTGAGGCCGTGGGGAAACTTCTGCGGGTTCACGTACCAGTCGCCGAGTCCGGCATGGTCGTCCTTGCGCTGGCCAAACCAGCCGTCATCCATCACGAAGCGGTCGACGCCCAGGGCCGCGGCTTTCTCCGCAAGCGCAATCTGACCTTCTTCTGTGACGCTGAATTCGGTAGCTTCCCACGAGTTGTAAATCACAGGGCGCGGCTTGGGTGCGCCAGAATCGCCACCGCCAACACGATGCGGAAGGATATGCGCAAGTTCATATTGGTGGAGAATGCGCGAAGCGCCGCCGAGGCCGTGGGCACTGTATCCGCCGTAGAAGATCGGCGTCTCGAGCGACTGACCGGTTTGAAGGACGTAGCCAAAATCGAAGGGGTTGAAGCCACCGGTTACGCGGATGGCATCGAGTTGATCTTGTTCCACGACGATGCGCCACGAGCCGCTCCACGCGAGCGCGCCAAACCAGACTTCGCCCGAGTTCTCATCGGGTTTGTCGCCCGCTTGAATCGCGAACCACGGATTGGCCTGGTGACCGGTGGATCCGCGGCGGCTTTCGATGACACGTGCGCCGGGATGCAGGGCTTCCTGCGTGAGAGTCCACTCGCCTGCCCAGCGGCCAGTGAGGTAGTTGAGCGTGTAGTGAGCGGGTGGCAGCGCCCAGGCCGCTGCGGCTGCCTGCTCGATCGTTATTGGCTTGGGCTCGCGATTTTCGATTGTTGCCGAGCGTGCGAGAACTCCAGACTCCGGATCGATCCCATAATGCAGCGTTACGAAAACCTTTCGATCAATATCCTTCAAAACAATTTTGAAGCCGTCGGAAGCGGTTTGATAACTGTCGTAGTGGAGGACAAGATCACGATTTCCGTCTGCAAACGTGACTTTGAGCGCCGGCTCTAAAAACAGGCCAGCGCCCCATCCCGCATACTCCTGCGGAGTGTTGGTGTAGGAGGAATCGAAGGAGGCCCACTCGCGCTCAGGAACAGCGGAGGGAATCCGATCGCCTGCGGCAATTCGTCCGCCCCAGTAGATCTGCTGGAGTTCACCGCGCGAATTCAGACCGAAAGCATAGGTGACATTACCGCCATCAAGACGAAAAACTTTTGTGGCTTCGTCGAAGGTTGCGCCAGACGGTTGCGCTGTGGCAATAAACGAAGCAGAGAGCAATAGTGCGGCGGTCAGTATGTTACGCGACATGATGAGCATCTCTCTCCCCTGGATTTCAAGCTGATCTCCAAGAATCGGACTATATCCAGCGCGCTTAGGGATGGACGTTTCGCAGTTCACCTGCCTGGTGGCGCCGAAAGACCTTGTGCTGCACCTGAAAACTAAACCTGCTCGTGAACCGCGGCAAGCAGGTTGATTTCGATTTTCTGCACGCCGAGGCGCGGATGTTTCGCGGTTAGTCGAAGAATGCCCTGCTGTTCGCCTGCGCGAAGCCAGACTGCGCCTGTGCCGCCGACGAGTGCGAACGGGTTATCGCCGATCAACTTTCCGGGGCCTTCCAGCGTAAAAGTGATTGGGTCGTTGGCGTAGGTGCGGATGGCGCCGAACTCGTCGGTAACGCGCAAGACGACGCGGGTGGTGTCGGCTCCGTCAGCGTGCAGTTCGTGATCATCGGGCAGCAGCGCAAACTTTGTGTCGACTCCCTTGCCGGACAGCGACTTGGAGATGACTTGCTTGCCGCCGATGAAACCATCGATACGTATGTCACCCCAAAACGCGCCCAGTTTCTTGAGGTCGATCTTGCTCACGTCCAGGACGAAAGGCGGGTACTTGAGATGTTCGAATTCAGAACGGTCCGGATCGACCTCGGCGACGAGGGTCCACGGGTTTGCAGGATCGGAGTTGGCGCGTGCAAAGAGCTGAAGATGATCGCAGTTGGAGCAGAAGACAGCCTTGGTGAATCCGACTGACTCATCTCCGCGCGCCCAGTGAAATGCGGGCTCGAGCACGACTTCTTCAGAAGGATCGCACTGCGACTTGTAAAAGCCCGCTGCAGGTTTGGGTTCGCGGAAGATATCGGTGACGCCGTGATAGCAGATGCGGTCGCCAGCGCCAAAGTTGGAGTGGGTGTTGTAGTCGAAGGCGCACCAGCCGATGCCGCCGGCGTATTGCGGATTCGAAGCAAGCTGGTTGTGAATGCGCGCGTGACGCAGAGTGTGCTCGCGCTGGCGCTCATCGTCGTCCGTGGTCTTGGTAGGAAAGGTGTGGCCGACGAACTCGGTGTTGAGATAACGAGGATGACAGGGTGGCTTCAGCGGAAAACCGAAGTCGTTCATTGTGAAAACATCTTCGAGGAATTCAGACTCCTGGAAGTAGCGGATACCTCCGGTCTGGCGCGAATCGTCGAGGGCGTGTGCAAAAGCATTGGTGCGCGTGTAAAAGTCGTGATCGTCAAGGGACTCGTTGATCCTGACTCCCCAGAGAATGATGGAAGGATGATTCCAGTCGCGGCGGATCATGCGGCCGACGTTGTCGATGGCAACCTGCTTCCATTTTTCGTCGCCGATATGCTGCCAGCCCGGAATCTCTTCTAGAACGAGAAGACCGATCTCGTCGCAACGATCGAGGAAGTGGCGGGACTGAGGGTAATGCGAGGTGCGGACGATGTTGCAATGGAGGTTTTTCCGTAGAATGTCCGCATCCTTGCGCTGCACGCGGGCCGGCATGGCCTGACCGACGAAGGGAAAAGTCTGATGGCGATCGAGGCCGCGCAGCTTTATAACTTTGCCGTTGAGCGAGAAGCCGTGATCAGTGAACGTAGCTTCGCGAAAACCCACACGGCGCGTGTCCTGGTCGATGACTTTACCGGTCTGGGTGAGACGCACGTGGACCGTGTAGAGGTGCGGCTGCTCGAGATTCCAGAGTTGTATATCGGCGAGATGCGGGAGAGAGATGGTGAAGCGCGCGGGATCCTTGAGCGTTTCGACTGTGGTGTAGGCGGGGGCGTCGGTGTAGGGATCGAGGGGGGTGGCGGGATTCGATGGGTCGATTGGCGAAGATGGGCGCTCGACCGGGTGAGTCGCTTTCGCAATGACCTTGTCGCCATCGCGCAGCTCTGCCTCGAGTGAGATAGAGCCGGCTGCCGCGAGATCGCCAGCGAGAAAGCAATTGACATCGAGCGAGGGATTGCCGCTCATGACATCTTTAGGTTGGGCAAAGATGTTGTCGATGTAGACCTGCGGAACGACTCGAAGTGAAACCTCGCGATAAATTCCGCCAAATGTCATGTAGTCAATTTCGTAGCCGAAGGGCGGGATGTCGCTGCGCTCCGTCGAATCGAGTTGCACAGTTAAAACGTTTTCATTTTGAGGATGCAGGTGCTTAGTCAGTTCGAAGGAGAAGGGCGTAAAGCCGCCTTTGTACTCGCCAAGCAGAGTGCCATTGATCCATACGGTGGACGCAGTCATGGCTCCTTCGAAGTCAACGAAGACACGCTTACCCGCAGCGGATGGGGGCAACTTGAAGCGACGGCGATAAGTGGATACGAATTCGTAGTCCTTGTCGTCGAAGTTGTGCCAGGGCAATGCAACGTTTGTATGCGGGATGACGACGCGTTCAAATTTCGAATCGTCGAAAGTAGGGGCTTCGGCGCCGGCGACTTTTGAGGGCTGGTAGCGCCAGTTCCTGTTGATGGGGAGAATCATCCTTCCCGAGGCAATTTGTTCTTCGGAAAGCGCGTGATAAACGGGCAATGCAGTGGATGCCAGGACTGCGCCCGCAGTCTTGATAAAGTCACGTCTGATCAATGGATGACTCCCTTCTGAAACACCGGCTTGGCAATGAAACAAAATGCTATTCCAAACCCATGGGAACTATACCAGCCGGACTCTGTGAAAGAGCATCAAAATATGGATTTAAGCTGTTCGTTTTCAGTTGGAAAGCGAGGGAACTGCTGCGGGTGAATTTTGGATCATCCAGGAGCAAAAAAAGCAGACCAGGAGATCACGAGATCCAGGTGGCCAGGGCAGAGCTGAGTTGGGGCAAGCTGGCTGTATCGGCGTGGAACGCGGCTGTGAATTCCGTCGGGGCGATGAGGTAGGCCTGGGAGGTGCTTTCGGCGAGACAGACGCAGACGGTGGAATGCTGATACTCGTTGAAGCGCTGCGCGGCGAGCCATACATAGAGCGCGAGAATTTCGGCGTCGGCAGCGCTGCCGGGCAGGTCATCGACGGAGGGCGCGGGGTTGACCTTGTCTGGATTGTCGAAGACGGCCACGCCCGTAAATGGTTTCGGCTTGGCGCGCACGCCGAACTTTGCAGCAAGAAACGATGGCCGGGCGCGTCGGAATGCCTCGGAGGCTCCCCATTCAACAAAGGAGTTTCCGAAGATCACGGCACCGTTGCCGCTGAGATAGAGTGAGCGGACGAATTCCCGGACGGCGGGATCGGCGGAGACTTCGGGAGGGCTCCACGGGGTGACGTCGACCGTGCGAAGGCGATCGAACACTGCGTCGGCATCGGCGAGGTCTTTGCGCATGGTGTTCATCTCGTGGGAAAAGTTTTCGCGGTAGGAGGAAAGACGTTCGTAGCTGAGGAGGATGGAAGTCGGCTTTGAAAGAAACTCGGGTGTGCGCTTGAGGACTGCATTTACAGCGCTGCTGCCTGCATCGATGACCCACGTGTCTGCGGATGAGGACCGGTTGGGACTGGAAGAGGGCACGCCGGCGAGAAGGAATTCGAACGGGTCGACTGAGTCTTTGTCCAATTGCAAATGCAGAGGTTTGCCGATTCCCTGCCAGCGACGCCAGGCGGTTGCCGGATTCAGGGGCAGCGGACGTGGGATGTCGAGGAGGACGAGACGCTTCGCTGAGGAGCTTTTGGATTGCGGGGATTGTTGATCGACGGTGTCGAAGACGGCCTGCACTGCTTGGCGCCATTCAAGGAACCAGGGCGAGCGGGCCAGTTGAGAGGAGTTCTGGATGGTTTGTTCGGTGGTGGAAAACTGCCAGTGTCGGACGTCCATCTTCTCTTCTAGCTGAACCACATTTTTGAAGAGCGCGAAGGATTGCTGCGGGCTCAGGCTGTCCACATAGAGGAGCAGCCCCTGAACCGAGCGCCGCTCGTTGGGGAAGAGATACTGCCACTTTTGCAGCTGCTCATTGACGAAGGGGAGAAACGTGAGTGGCAGGCGTTTCAGCACGCCGTTATTCAAGGCGTCCTGGAGATTCTGCGATAATCCGTCTGCAGTTTTCATTTTTCTTTCCTGCGAAATGACAATGCTACGCGCGAAATTCCGGAAGTCTTGCGCCCTGAGATTCGATGCCCCGGCAGTCGAGGATTTGTGTGAGCGTTGGACAAACGTCGATGTGGCGAATCGGGCGCTCGATAATCTGAGGCTTGTCAATAGCGGCTCCGAGCGCCATCATCCACGTGTCGCGAGTAGAGTCTTCGTTAGCTCGATGATTGAAGAAGCCGTTTGTCGATGAGCCATCGGGATCGCGGCCGAATTCAGGCAGAATTACCATGGTAGTTTTGCCGCGATAGTCGGGGTTTAACTCCACTTCCTGCCAGAGTTGATAGGCAAGCCGGTCGGCGGTGCGAATGCCGGCGACATGGAGTGAGTAAGAGCCGAAGTGCGCGGCTTCAACGTCAGAAAATGCAACTGTAAGCACCCGAGGCGCGAACTTGCGCATCACTTCGCGGGTCATGAAGAAAGTGAGTTCGTCTCCGGAGGTGGGTCCGCCGCCACGAACGAAATTCGCGATGGCTGTTTTGATGCTGCCCTCAACGCGAGGATCAAGCTGGGCGGCGGCGTCAAACACGTTCCAGCCGAGGCCTTCGAAGTTGCTACCTTCAAGCGCGTTCTGCAACTCCGCTTCGACCTTCACGCGGTCGGCCATGTTGGCGGTCCGGCCAGAGCGGAGCGCCTCCTCGACCGCTGTGAGCATGAGTTGCTTCGGAAAAACGACGTTGGCGCCATATTCAGGACCGAACCCCGTTGCTGAACTGGCGCCGATTAGGCTGGTGAGCGCCTTGTTGCTGGCCACTACCCATGTGTCGCTGCGGCCGGCGCGGCTGGCTTTACGGAATTGCTCGAACAATGTGGGAGTTGTGGGAGCGAGCTTTCCCCAGTCGTCGACGCGCTGCCAGTTTCCGGTGAGGATACTGGAGATGGCGTTGAAGTGAGCCGTTACGCCGTCGTTGCGTGCGTGCGTGTAGAAGAGCGAGAGAGGCAGCAGGTCCTGGATGAGATGAGGAATATTCTCCAATCCTTCGCGCGAAAAGCTCTCCGCGCGCCGCACACCGCCTATGACGACGAGAATGACTTTTTGCTCAGATGTCGAGGTTGGCAGCGATCGTTGATCGGCGCGCGACTGGGGCAGGACAAGGCCTGCGACAAGAAGGCCCGCGGCGCGGAGGAAGGTGCGCCTGGACTCGTCGATGGAGTTGCTTGAACCGCTGGCATATGTGGTGTCGGGAGCGTCAACGGGGTTTTCAATCTCCATGAATGACCTTTCCGGGCGCGGCTGCGCGGACGTTGGGAGTTCTGCCATGTCGCGAAGCATAAGGCTGAAAACAGCGTCATTGTAGGCCGAATGTGAAAGAGTGCTCCATGTTGGGGATCACAAGAGCGCACTGCGAGAGGAGGAGATGAGTTTGGAGTCGATGCGGAGGTCGGCGCTTAACTGAGGGCCAATGTCAAGAGCTGGCCGAGGTCGAGCGCGGAACTTGATTGCGTTCCCCGGGGCAATGTAGGGGCGATCACCAGGGCTTGGTTGTGGCCTTCAAACCACACAAGGAAGACCGACTGGTCGAAGCCCGGGAGCCGCTGCTGATTGATCCAGTGGTAGTAGGCGCCCATGTCGGCGTCGACGAGCGAGCCCACGGGGTCGATTTCAGTGTCTCCGCCAGCGTTTGAAAGCATCTCGTTCATGGGGCGCTGCCTCTGCCGTGGGGCGAAACGGACCAACAATGTGAGTGGCTCAGCGCGGCGCAGGGCTTCGCGAGTTGTCCACTGGGCAAAAGCGGTAGCAAAAATCTGCGTTCCGGAACCCTCCGTGAGGATCTTGAGCTTGAAGCGCTCGAGAACCGCATTGCCCCCACCGCCCGCACCAAGATCGGAAGGGTTCAAACGCGCAAGGTACGTACGCAATTCTTCAGGGCCCATGCCGGGGCGTTTAATCTCCGATTGAATGTCTTTGAGGAGCGCCGCGCGCATAGGTTGCATGGCCTGGTAGGAGACAGACGTCAGGAGCGGACTGTGCTCCGCTGCGGCTGCACCATCGACATACCAGTGGCCAAATGGAGCGGGATGAGCATCAGCGCGAGTGGCAGCCGCAGCAAGAAGGAGATTCAGTCCGTTCTGGGGCTTGATCTGGGTGAAGTAGGTACCGTGTGCACGCAAGTTGCGGAACAACGGATCGTCGTAGGTGGAAACACCCTGGCCGATGATCGCAATCCCGAGTCTGCGTATGGGTAGAGGCTGCAGCGGGAAGGCCGACTGCAGGCGGTTGCCGTAATCCGTGGCTGCCTTGCGAAATGCATCAAGCTGGTGAGTGCTCCAGAGGTAAGCGGATTGCTGTTCAATGAACTGTGCTGGCGAATTGATCCAATCCAAGTTCTCCAGTTTTGGAGATATTGAGATTGCCTGAAACGGCTCAAACCATTCGTTGGCCTTCGACGGGGAGAGCGCGGCGATCGTCGAAAGCTCCTTATCGATTGCTTCTCTTTCTCTTGGGAATTTGAAGTCATACTCGATGACCTCGCGCAGCAGGCTCGGCAGAAATGTAATGGGAAGTTGGCGGATGACCTCCATATGAGCGAGGACGAGTGTTCTGGCCTCGGGCGGGTAGGCCTTGAAATTCTCGGGTTGGAGTGCGCGCGGCAACATGATTACAAGAGATCCTTGATGGGCTTGCCCTGGGATTGGGCGGGCGAAAAGCCCATGATTGCGCCGAGACTGGGTACCAGGTCGATGGACTGCATTGGGTCATTGAAGATCACGCCCTCGCGAACGCCTGCTCCGAGGGCCATCATCCACGTTGTGCGGCTGGCAACGTCGCCCGTGCGGTGATGCTGGAATCCGTTGCCGCCGGCATCGTAATCCGAGTCGCGGCCGAAATCAGGAAGTATGAAGAGGGTCGTATTGCCGGCGTATTCAGGATTAGCTTGAACGGCGTTCCAGAGTTCTGTGCAGAGGCGATCGGTGCGCCGAATTCCCTCGATATAGAGCGAGTATGCGCCGGAGTGGGCGACGTCGATGTCGTGCATGGTGATCCAGAGAAGGCTGGGCGCCTCCTGCTGCATGAGGCGCTTGGCTATGTAAATAGAGAGTTCGTCGGGACTCGAAAGGGTCCGGGCGTGCGCCATGAAATCTGCAACAGAGAGGCGGAGGATGCCGTCGAGTTGCTGTAGTTCGAACTCGCCGCCGCCGAGTTGGGGAGTGTATAGCGGATTCTCGTAGTTGTCGCGGAGCAGATGATCAAAGTCCGCGGCGCCGCCGGAGGTCGCGGCGGCGAGCAGATGTTTTGGGAGGATGACGGTCGCGCCTGTTCCCGGACCGTAAGAACGGCATTCGCTTTCACCGATGCGATTGAAGCCGTTGCTGGGCGCAACAACCCATGCATCGGACGCCGGGCGTTTTAGGTCTTTGCGGAAGTATTCGAAGACCGTCGGGTGCTCGGGAGCAACGGCGGAAAAGTTGTTGAGTGTTTCGTAAACGCCTGTCGTGAGGCTGGCGGTGGCAACGTAGTGGCCGAGGATTCCCTGGTTCGAAACATGGGTGAAGAAGCTGGATTGAGGAACCAGTTCGTTAAGCAAGTGGGGAATATTTTCCTGGCCTTCGGGCGCGAAAGTCTCCTGGTCCCGGGCGCCGCCGCCGAACGTAACTACTATGACCTTGCGCTTTTTGCGGACGCTCTCTCCGCGCAGGAAGGGGCTAGCGCCGGAGAGCGTGGATCCGAGCACGAGGCCTGCGGTGTTCCGTAAAAACTCGCGGCGGCTGCTGCTGAGTGCGGAAGCAATCTCCCGCTGATTTCGTCCCGCTCCGGTCAGGAATTCCGGGATGAGTGATCTCGTGAGTGCCGACCTGATTATCAACTCAACGTATCCAATCTTTCTGAACGTCTGTAACGGTTACCGATTGCGAATTGCGAGCGAGCCGTTTGGCGTCGGAAATTCTCAATCACGGCTTGGGTGGGGAATCTGATTTCTCTGAATAGACAAACTGCTGAACCTCCGCCCTTTCTTTGTCGATTTCGCTGAGGTGATCCGCACGAAGTTTCTGATAGACCGCAAATTCCTTTTGGGCCTGATCTTTTTGACCCACGTGCACGTAGTCAGTACCGAGGCGGTAGTGTGCGTCTGAGAGATTTGGATTCAGTTCCAGGGCACGGATATACTCGGGAATCGATTTGTCGTATTGATGCTGACCGGCATAGAGATCTCCGAGTTGCACGTGGGCCTCAGCAAGATTGTTGTCGAGGGCGATTGACTTTTGCAGCAAGCCCTCTACCGTCTGCAGATCGACGTTGGTATCTCCGGCGCGTTTCCCCTTCCACAGACTCATCGCGTAATAGTATTGTGCGCGGGCGTCTTTGGGGCGGAGCTCAGCATAACGGCGAAAGTGCTGTATCACGTCGTCTGCCTGTTTCGGGGAACTGTCGTAGGCCTTGGATAAAAAAACATAGCTGCGAGAATCGCTAGGGTCGAGATCTGCGGCGGTGAGAAGAGCCTGCACAGCCTCGTCATACTTCCCCCGCGAATAAAGAGCCAGGCCTAATCCGATGCGAAGTCGAGGCGATTTCGGGAATCGATTTGACGCTTGCTGGAAGATAGCGATTGCCGGCTCGTAGGTCCGGTGAAGAAGCATCTCGCTTCCCCAGTCGAACAGGTTGTCCTCAGTGGGGTCGAGGTGTGCTGCTGCTTCAAAGTCGTTGGCGGCCGCAAGAAACTTGCCGTCTTTCTCTTCGATCTGGCCTAGCAAGTTGTGCAGCTCGCCAGTGTCATGGATTGTCATGGTGTGCTGCACTGCCTGTCTCGCTTCGGGAAGCCGTCCGAGCAGAAGGTCGGCCATCGCTAAATCGTAGCCATTGTCGTAGGAATCTGGCTTGAGGTGCTCTGCCTGTTCGAGAAGTGGCTGCGCATCCCCAATTTTGCCGATCTGAATGTAGTACTGACCCAGATCTCTGTTGGTCTCGAAACTTTTAGGATCCAATTGCAGCGCTTTAAGAAACTGCTCTCCTGCCAGGGCGGTTTTGCCCTCGTGAAGAAGGCTGGTGCCGAGGTTCGTTCGGGCGACGGCGGAATCAGGTTTCAACTGGACCGCGGTCTTGAGGTGTGCCTCTGCCTTGGCGTCCTGCGAGAGGGATGCGTATACAAGTCCGAGAAGCTCGTGGATCTCAAAGCTTTTTGGCGCGTAGGGAAGCAACCGCTCCAACTGTTCCGCTGCCGCCGCATACCGTCCGCCATCATAGTCGGATACAGCGGATTGATATTCGCGATCGAGTTTCTGCTTCTCCGAGTCCTGGGCGGAAAGCAGGATGGCACACGTCAACAGAGTCCCGAGCAGCACCGACTGGTATCGAGACCTGTTGCTCACTGTCTGCCTCCGCGATTTCGCCGTGAGCATTTTGTCATGAATAAGAAAGCCCCGGGGAGACACCCTGTTGGGCGTGCCTCCCCGGGGCGATTTCATTCTAGCCTAGTAGTACAACTTCATCGCAAACTGGATCTGTCTCGGATCGTTGGGTGCATTGCGCGTCGATCCGATGGCACCGAAGTTATCGGTGTTAGTGAAGTCGGTCGAGCCGCCGATCGACACCACGCCGTTGCCGCCGAATCCAGGCGCGTTAAAGTTCGGGTGGTTAAGGATATTGAAGAACTCTGCTCGGAACTCTCCCGAGAAGCGTTCGCTAAACTGGAATTTCTTGAACGTTGAGAAGTCGAAATTGTGGAATCCCGGCGTAACTGTCTGGCCGGGCTTATCGCCCAAAATTGCAGCCCCGGTCAACGGTAGGCATCCAGGCGCAAGGCTTGGGCTAGCTCCCAACGGGCATGCCTGCTGGAAAGCTGCCGGATTACCGAACCAATACGGAAGGTTCGTCCCGTTTGTGTCGATCCTGGTCTTGATGCCAAGTTTCTGGCTCTGGCCAGCAACCTTCACGGCGTTGCAGCCGGTTCCGGCGGTCACACCGGTTGGGCAACCGATGTTAAGTGGCTGGCCGCCTTGAAGCACCACAATCCAGTTAACAGCCCACCCTCCTAGAACTACGTTGGCGACTCCTCCCGTGTTCATGTATCGCCTGTTTTTACCGAACGGGAGCTCGTACCCGCCGCTGAAGTGCAGCACTTGCCGGATATCGAAGTCGGCCAAAGCGTAGTCGAACTTTGGTCCAAGGCCCGGTACGTCAGGAGCTCGATATCCACCCTGACTGCCGCCATTCAAGAGGTCACCCGCATCCGAAAGCGTCTTGGAGTAGGTATACGCGAGAAGGAAGGTGAGCCCATTCGCGTACTGCTCTTCGACCTTGGCCTGCAAACCGTTGTATCGGCTTTGGCCTACCGTTGTGTGATAGCTGGAGCCGCGCCCGAAATCCGGGAAGGGGATTTCGTTGTTAGGGTATGGATCCGACAGGGAATGGTTCAGCGGCCAGAGTTGGCTGACATTGTTGGTGCCGACGCCTGTTTGCAGGTTCTGGCCATCGGTAAACACGTAGGAGGCCTGAGCTGACAAAGTGCGCGTCAACGAGTATTGGAAGGTGAGGTTCGCGCTATAGGTGCGTGGTGTCTGGTAATCGAACTGCAGACCTTGTAAGCCCAAACCGTTGGCTTGTACAGCTGTGGGAGTGAGAGGAATGCAGCTGAAACCGGACTCAAATGTCGCAGTCCCT
Source organism: Telmatobacter sp. DSM 110680 (assembly GCF_039994875.1). Taxonomy (GTDB): domain Bacteria; phylum Acidobacteriota; class Terriglobia; order Terriglobales; family Acidobacteriaceae; genus Telmatobacter. The sequence goes on from NZ_CP121196.1 coordinate 125,625, forward strand.
CCCGGGCCGCCCGTCGGGCACCCCGCGAAAGGTGTATTGATGCTTACCGGGTTGACAGCACTGTCTGTACCTTGAGGAACGAAATCGAAGTTGTAAACGAAAGGATAGTTCTCGCCGATATTCGGTCCATACCCTTGGTTCTCAAAGGAGTTGTAGAACATACCGAACCCGCCACGTGTCACCAACTTCGGTGTGACCTCGTATGCGAATCCGACACGTGGCGCAAAATTAGTCTTCTGCGTCTGTACTAGCCCCTGACCGTATTTGTTGGTGCTTACAAGTGAGATACCATCCTTGGCCAACAGGTCGGTAAAGCTCGTGGACAGGGCCCGATTGTCCTTGCCTGATGCTGGGATTAGATACTCCGGCTTGTTGTCGGGGGCGCCGCTCGGGACGAAGTTGGCCTGTCCGCCATTCTGTTCGTTGATCGGGCCGAAGAAGTCCCAACGCAGACCAAGGTTGAGAGTCAGCTTTGAATTGACCTTCCAGTCGTCCTGGAAGTACGAGGCGAAGTACATCTTCTCATCGTAGGTCTTGTTGATATTCGATGCATATACCTGGTCAGAGCCGCCCGAATAGTCAATCCCATTTGGAACCGTCGCGGCTTCCGGTTGAAGCAAGAACTGCGCGATACCGTTTGTACCATTCTTGCCCACAACATCGGTAAAGGAGCCGTTGTAGTCGAATTGACCGCGCGACCACGCCGGCTGAAGCGTGGAGAACTTCACATGCTGATATTCGATGCCCGTCTTGAAGTTGTGCTTCCCGTAAACCTTTGTGAAATCATCCGTGACCTGGAGCGTCTGGCTGACTTCGTCCGAAGGCAGGAAGTTATTGCTTCCCAGTGTTGCCAGACCGCCAAAACCGAAGGCCGGGAGGCCACCATTCTCGGATACTTGTGGAATGCCCTGAATGCCGTATTTCGCCGGAATTCCCATCTCCGAGCCCACTGGTCCGAACCGCGTGGTGTGAAGGTGGTTAAAACCTCCGCGCACCTGGTTGACAGTGCTTGGACTGAACACGTGGGTCCAAGCTGCAACGGCCTGATCGGATTTTGCAGTCTGGATGCCTTGCTGGAAACTGCCGCCGTCGGCTATGCCCCCGAAAGGACCCGGAATGTATTGCGGATCATCGGAGTAACTGAAGCGGAAGAAAATCTGTTCTTTTTCGGTGGGGTTGAAATCGAACCGGGTGTCGAAGGTGTTCTCGTGCTCGTAGAGCTTCGGGCTCGATGCAAAGTTGTTATTCGGGCTCGAGTTGGTCGGATTTGGATATAGGTTCAAAAGCGCGACGGCATTTGGATCGATGCGGCCCGCAGGAAGATTATTCAAACCGCAGGCGGCTGCAGTGAATGTGACGGTCGACGCCGGGCAACTTCCGAAGGGATCGCGCACATATCCGGTAGCTGTCGCTGCGAGACCAGAAACCGGGTCAAGTTGGCCTTGGGTCACACGCCTCGTCGTAGCAGGATCCATCACTGTGCCCTTGGGTACGGTCCGACCAAGGTTGTCAGTCTCTGTACCGCTGTTCGCAGCGAGGATCGCGGTCAGATCGGTGTAGTTGGTGGAGCGCTCCGTTGCGGTGGGGACTGTCGCACTACCGGAGGTGTTGCCTTGAACGCGACGCTTTCCTTCATAGTCACCGAAGAAGAACATCTTGTTCTTGATGATCGGGCCGCCGACGGAGGCACCGAATTGATTGAGGCGCAATGCTCCCTTGAAGGGACTGGTGGTGTTCTTTTCGAACCAGTCGACCGCATCGAGCTTGTCGTTGCGGAAGAATTCCCATGCCGCACCATGCAGACTATTCGTGCCCGACTTGATCGTGGCGTTCAGCACCGCTCCGGCAGACCGGCCGAGTTCCGCACTGAAGTCCGCAGTCTGAACTTTGAATTCCTGAATCGCATCCACTGGGGGAAGAATGATGAAGTTGGTTCCATTGAGGAAGTCGACGGCATTTGAGTTGTTGTCGATACCGTCAAGCAGATAGTTGTTTTGTGCCGGGCGAAGGCCGTTGGCCGAGAAAGCTCCAGATGCCGCATTACCACGCGTATCGGCTTGCGGCGTCTGCATTCCGGCGCCCAACTGGGCAAGGAAGGTAAAGTTGCGCCCGTTGAGGGGCAGTGCATTCACTTCCTGCGCGCCAATCACCTGGCCGACAGAAGCCTCTTCAGTCTGCAGCAGCGGAGGGGCCGTGTTGACTTCAACGGTTTCCGTGGCCGCACCCAGCTTGAGCGAGACATTGACCTGCAGCGTCTGAGCCACATCGACGTGCACGTTCTTCTGGGTCGTCTTCGAGAAACCTTGCGCCGTGACCGTGATGGTGTAGTTTCCCTGTTTGACAGGCGAGAAGGTGTACCCTCCCGTGGCGTTTGATTTGGTTTCAATCGTGATGCCTTGATCGGTATTGATCAGGGTCACGTTTGCGTTAGGTACCGCCGCACCGGTGGAGTCCAGGACGGTTCCTGTGATTGCTCCTTCGTCTACCTGGCCGAATGCCGATCGGCCTTGGAGAAGAAGGAGGCAAAAGCACGTGAGAGCTATTTGAATTGACACTCTCTGCCAGTTGGGGATCATGCGCTTATGGCCCATCCGAATATCCTCCGTCTCTTCCCTGTCCAAGTTGCTTCGTGTCGGTTTAGTGGGATTCGAAACTATCCACATCCGATCGTTTTGTAAACGATTTCAGAGGTGTGCGAGGAAGCCTAGGACATCCGTGCAATCTTTGTCAACCGAAAGTTGTAGACGCCGTTTTCGAGCTTGGTAACCCCCATTAACAAAACCAGGATTGAACGCTACATAATTAGATATTGAGAAATATACTCAATGAAATCAGCCATTTATAGGACAGGTCAATTGCGATGAAGAAGCCAGATCCAAGCCGCCCAATGGAGTTGAAATGGATAACACTTGATTGCGGGAACCGATTTTGACGCGTGAAGCAAGAGCAGCGCCGATGCCCGACACGCCCCTGGCCGGGTGCTATTATCCCGTCATATTGTCCAAGCTATTGACGGCAGAATGAAGTCACCTTCCCTCACCGTGAGCCCGCGCTTTTCTCGCCGAAATCTCCTCAAGAGCATGGGGTGGTCCGCCCCTTTGTTACTCCGTTGGGCACCGCTGTTTGGAGCTTCGCGACTATTGGGTCTCCGGGCGGATCCGACGGATCCGCGAGGGGAATTTCCCTTTGCAGACCATCGATTGCTTCCGCATTATCCAGTTCAGTCTCCGTTAGAAGATCTGCTGAAACTGGTGGCACCAGGGTCGGACCAGTACGTTACCGAGAAGTATGCGTTCGAAATTGAATCTGCATTCAGACGATGGAGCGAGACCCTGAAGAACTCGCCGCACGACCACTCGGTGCTTACTGAATGTACTGAAGAAGCAATTCAAACTGGGTCGTTTTCCAACGTCAAAGAGACCAAAGTGCGGTCTTCCTTCGGGATTGATGTGGTGAAAAGAAAATTCGACGACACTCCAGTGACAGGCCGTAAGAACTTGCTGAAGGAGGTCGACGCATGGCTTGGGCCACTGACGAAAGTGGAAACCGCGGAATTTGAAATTTTTGGGATCGAACAGATCTCCAGTGCGCCGCTGACGGTTCGTGTCGACGTGCGTTACGACCTTGTTGCGCAGCGGAGTGATGACCGTCGCGAAGAGCGAGTTGGATCGTGGCGCATGGTTTGGTTGCGCGATGCATCCCAATCGTGGAAGGCGCTGCGATGGGAGGCCGGTGAAGAGACACAGGGCTCAGTGCGCGGACTGGCTTTCGTCGATGTGACGACACCTGCCCTCGGCCATGCGGAATCTTACACGAAACAATTGGCGCACGGGGCCGACTACTGGCGCACAGTCCTGGATGGAGCGATCGGCGTAGATGTTTACGGCAATAATGGCGTGGCGGCTGGCGATTTCGACAACGACGGTTTCGACGACCTGTATGTTTGCCAGCCTGCAGGACTGCCAAACCGCCTGTACAGAAACCGCGGCGATGGCACGTTTGAAGATGTCACGCAAAGAGCCGGCGTGGGCGTACTCGACAATACGGCTTGCGCGCTTTTCGCTGACTTCGATAACAAGGGCGTGCAGGATCTTCTTGTAGTTTGCGGGACGGGACCGCTGCTCTTCAGGAATCAGGGCGACGGCACCTTCGCTTTGAAGCGCGATGCGTTCAAATTCGCTCGGCAGCCGCAGGGCACCTTCACGCATGCAGCGATTGCCGATTACGACCGGGACGGGCGACTCGATATCTACTTCTGTATGTACATGTATTACCTGGGCCTTGATCAATATCACTATCCGATTCCCTACTACGACGCGCGCAATGGTCCGCCGAATTGCCTCTTCCACAATGAGGGCAATGGCAATTTCGTGGAGACAACAGACGCCGCAGGATTGAATGCTGACAATGACCGCTACAGTTTTGCGTGCGCTTGGGGCGACTCCAACTCGAACGGCCAGCCGGATCTATTCGTTGCCAATGATTTTGGCAGCTCACAACTCTACCGCAACAATGGAGACGGAACATTCACCGTTGTGTCCTCGCAGGCACACGTTGAAGGCGTAGGCGCCGGCATGAGTTGCTGCTGGGCCGATTTCGACAACGACGGACGGCAAGACATTTACGTACCGAGCATGTGGGAGGCTGCGGGGCAACGCGTCTCAGGACAGAAGCAATTTCATGAGAGCGCTCCGGAACGCATTCGCGAACTCTATCAGCGGCATGCGCGCGGCAATGCGCTCTACCGCAACAAGGGTGACGGGACATTTGAGAACGTTGGAAAGCACGCGGCGGTTGAGATGGGGCGATGGTCATGGTCTTCAGATTTCTGGGACATCGATCACGATGGCTACGTCGACCTCTATGTCGCGAACGGCTACCTTTCGGGGACTGAACGAAACGATCTTGCCAGTTTCTTCTGGCGCCAAGTGGTCGCCAAATCTTCTGAAGACTCAACGCCGGCTCCTGCCTATGAGCACGGATGGCAAGCGATCAACGAGTTGGTTCGATCCGATAACACCTGGCATGGTTATGCGCGCAACGTGATGCTCGCAAACAATCGCGACGGTACATTCACCGAGATTTCCGGACTTGTCGGTTTGGATTTTCTCGATGACAGTCGTGCATTTGCGCTTGCGGATATCGATCACGACGGACGACTCGAAGTGATTCTCAAAAATCGCAACGCTCCGCAGATTCGCATACTGCACAATGCACTGACAGAGATCGGCGATTCAATCTCGTTCCGGCTGCGCGGATATAAAAGCAACAGCGATGCCATAGGAGCGGCGGTCACTGTAGAGACCGGAACGCTGCGCACAACCAAATATCTACAGGCTGGATCGGGATTTCTGTCGCAGCACTCGAAGGAGCTATTCTTCGGGGTCGGAAAGCCAGACGGACCGATCCGCGCTACGGTTCGCTGGCCGAACGGAGAGTCACAGCAGTTTGAAGAATTGCCGCTCAACCATTGCATCGAAATCATCGAGGGGCAGAGCAAGTTCGGAACACGACTTTTCAGTAAGACGCCAGCAATTTATGAGCGAACTGGGGAAGTGCCTTTAGCTGAATCGTTGCCCTTGCAGGTGGAAACGTGGTTGATTGAACCGTTGAAAGCTCCGGGATTCGCTTTACCCGATCTCGCCGGGAAGATTCTCGATCTTAATTCTCTGCAAGGTGGATTGGTCTTGCTGATTTTTTGGGCCACAACGGCTCCGGTAAGCCTTGAACAGCTTGAGCACCTCCGTGAGCATCGGACCACTACCGCAGCCAATCGCTTCTCGATCGTGGGGTTAAACGTTGACCCCGCGGACGAGAAAGAAAAGGCGCGCGCTTTTGCAACACGAGGACAGTTTTCGTTTCCTATTCTGTTTGCAGGCGATGAAGTAGCCGGCATTTACAACGTCATTTATCGCCATCTCTTCGACCGACGCAGGAACCTGCCTCTTCCGGCTGCATTCCTGCTGGATCAACAGGGAATGATTGTTAAGGCGTATCAAGGGCCGATGAACCTTGAACACTTGCAGTCGGACTTGAACTCCGTGCCCACGAGCACGGCTAGTCGCATGGAAAAGGCCCTGCCGTTCAAAGGGATTCTCGTTCAGGATGCCTTTCAGCGGAACGACTTTACATATGGCGTCGCAATGTATCAGCATGGCTACCTTGAGCAGGCGGCGGAGTCATTTCGGCAGGTCCTGCTTACAAAACCGGGTAACGCCGACGCTTATTACAACCTGGGCACACTCAGTCTCAGGAAGAACGATTTCAAACAGGCGCGACAGTATCTTGAGAAGACGATTGAGTTGAGACCCAATCATCCCGAGTCGTGGAACAATCTTGGAATGATGGCCGCTCAACAAGGACTGCTCGACGAAGCGATCAGAGATTTTCAGAAGTCGCTTCAACTCAGGCCTGAGTATGCTATTGCGCTGCTGAATCTTGGAAATGTTTACCGCCGTCAGCGTTCGTTTGAGAATGCGCAGGAATGTTTAGGCCGCGCACTCCAACTGCAGCCGGAAGATCCGGAAACGAACTACAGCATGGGAATGCTTTACGCGCAACAGAGTGACGTGCCGCATGCTAGCCAATTCTTGCTGAAAGCGTTGGAGTTGCGCCCTGGCTATCCCGAAGCGCTCAATAATCTTGGCGTCCTTTATGTGCACACCGAGAAGTACGTAGAGGCGGAAGACCAATTCAAGACCGCAATCCGAGTGGCTCCAGCTTTTGACCAGTCCTATCTCAATCTCGCGCGACTTTACGCATTACGCAATGAGAAGGAGCAGGCAAGAAATGTGCTGCTCAATTTGCTGCGCGTACAACCGGAAAACACATCCGCGAAGCAAGCATTGGAATTGCTGCAATGAACGCATCGAGATTCATATCGACTTTTTTTAGGAATACTCGCGTTGACGCTCGATCCGCGAAAGCCAGCGTCAACACCCGGGCAGATGTACGCCTCGCATGCTTTATCCTTATGGCCTTTTGCCCCAGTGTTTGCCACGTCAGCATGGCGCAGCAGAAGTCGGCAAAGGCTTCAGATGACTTCGAGCAAGCCGCAACGCTGGCGCAGCAAGGACGTGTTGCGGAGGCCAAGACGGCAACATTGGAGGCGCTCCAGAAGCATCCCTCCAGCGTCGAGGGTTACAACTTGCTCGGGATCATCGATACAAATCAGCACGATTACTCCAGCGCACTTGAGGCTTTCAAGAAGGCTCTTCAGATCGCTCCCAAATCGGTGAAGACTTACAACAACATTGGCAATGCCTATGTCGCCATGAAGAATCTGGATTCGGCAGAGAAGGCCTTTCGCATGGGTTTGCGACTGGATCCGGGCAACCAGGACGGCAATTACAACCTGGGCGTTCTGATGATGATGAAAGGCGACGCTCTCGGAGCCATCCCTCACTTCGAGAAAGTGAATACGCGGAAGATCGCCGCGCGCTTCAACCTGATTCGCGCATACTTTGAGACTAGGCGAGTTGAAGACGCACTTCGCATCGCCAGGGAAGTCTCAACGCAAGGCCAGGATGATGTGCAGGTACATTTCTCTCTTGGAGTGCTTCTGGCGTCACAGAAACAGTACAAAGCTGCCCAACTCGAGTTGGAGAAGGCGGATTCTCTTCAGCCCGAGACGTTTGAGATTATCTACAACCTCGGGCAGGTCTACCTTCGCGAAGGAGAGAATTCAAAGTCCGAACTTGCGCTAAGTCGCGCGATGAAGCTTAAGCCTGACTCAGTTGAAACAATGTATATGTCGGCACAGGCATACACAAACGAGTCACGCCCCCTTGACGCGCTGGATCTCCTGTTGCGCGCGCACAAACTGGCGCCCGAGAACGTCGATGTGATCTTTCTAATGGCGCAGATCAGCATGTCGCAGAACTATTTTGAAGACGCGATCCCGCTATTGGAGTCGGGGATACAGATCGCTCCTCAGCGGGCTGATTTAGTCGCGGCTCTCGGCGAGAGCTACTTTATGGCGGGCAAGGTTGACAAGGCGATCGACCAATTCACAAAGTTGCTAAAGATCGAGAACTCCGCGCGTTCTTATTCGTTCCTGGGACTTTCCTACAGAAATCTGGGGAGATTCGACGAAGCGAAGAAGTACTTCGAGGCAGGGATCAAACTCGACCCTCATAGCACGTTATGCCTCTTCAATCTCGGTTTCATTGCCGAGCGCCAGGGAGATGCGGCCGGTGCGGAGAATTATTTTCAGCAAGCGCTTCGTTTTAATCCTGACTTTTCTGACGCGCTGCTGGAGCTTGCAAATCTACGCATGGCAGCGAAGAAGCTTCCGGAGGCAGTGGAACTGCTGCGAAGATACGTCCGCGTAAGCCGCGACCCGGCCAATGGCTACTACAAGCTGGCCATGGCCGAGCGCAGCCTGCACGAAACTGCTGCCGCGGACCGTGACTTGAATTCGTTCAAGACGATGTCAAAAAACTCATCAAGCGGTCCTCTTCCTTTTGAGAACCTCTTCAACTATCTCAATAATCGCTCTACGCTGGCTCCCGGTGCGCGTAGTCAACTCGACCTGGCGGAGTTGACCAATGAAGTAAAAAAGCACCCCGACCAACCTGAGAATCTGTACCTCTTGGCCGAAGCGTACTTAAAAACGGGAGACGTGGCTGCCGCGAGAAGTACGATTGCGCAGCTCGATCAACTCGGGAACGAAGACTTTCGCACGCTGGCCGGCATAGGCGTTTTACTCGCCAGATTTCATTTGTACGATGACGCCATCGAACATTTCCAGCGAGGACTGCAAACAAATCCAGACTCAGACGATTTGAAATTCGATTTGGCAAATGCATATTTCCGGAAGCGTGAATATTCCCATGCACTCGACGTCGCACAGGGTGTCTCGCCCGATGAGCACAAAGATGATGCCTACTTGGCGTTGCTCGGCGATATATACGCTCACATGGGAAATGCAGAGGCAGCTCAAAAGATCTTTGAGGATGAAATTGCCCGGAATCCTGATGACGATCAGGCGTACCTGTCACTGGCACTCATGAATTTGCGCATCGGCAACATCGATGAAGCGAGACGGATTCTGCAGAAAGGCCAGAAACGAATTCCCGGCTCGGGCAAGTTGTATTGGGGCCTCGGGCTTACGGCAGCTCTATTAGGGAATTCAAAGGACGCAGCAGAGAACCTCGAACGCTCGGTCGATTTGCTTCCCGAGTGGGCCGGAGGTTATTCAACCCTTGGCGTTTTCTACTTTGAAACGGGACAGATCGGCAAGGCCCGGGAAGTGCTTGACCGCTTCAGAAACAGCAGCGCAAATGCCAGCCTGGATATCGAGAGGATTGCGCAGGTCCTGGATCAGGCCGCCCCAGCGAATGTGGCGGAAAAAGAGCCTACTAATTTGGCGGACAAGGCACAATTTCTGCAACTGGCGTTGTCACTTGCAGACAGAACACTATGAGAGTCCCCCGGCAACTTATCCATGATGAAACTACAAAACGACCGGTTGCGTTGCAAAGATGGCGCAACAGATCGATGGCACTGGCGCTCATCGTTGGCTGCGCTTCTTTTCTGACTATCACAATGGCATACATTGAGATCGCGTCCGCTCAGAAGTCGGCAAAGACAGAGAGTAAGCCGATCGGCGTTGCCTTTACCGATATTCGCAAGGCAGCCGGGATCACTTTTGTGCAGGATTCCACCGAGACGGATGAGAAGTATTACCTGGAAACCATGGGCACTGGCGTGGCGTGGATCGACTACGACCAGGACGGCCTGATGGATTTGTATTTTGTTCAGGCAGGCGCGACTGATGCCTACAAACCAGCGAAGCAACTGCGCTCGGCTCTCTATCACAACAATGGCGACGGAACGTTTACCGACGTGACAGAGAAGGCCGGTGTGGGGGGTGAGGGGCATTATGGACAGGGCGTCGCCGTTGGCGACTTCGATAACGACGGATATCCCGATCTGTTTGTCACCGGCTACGGACGCGCAATTCTCTATCACAACAATGGCAATGGCACCTTTACCGATGTGACGGCGAAAGCTGGATTGGCGGATGAGGGTAAGTGGTCGACGAGCGCAGCATGGGTCGACTTCGATAAGGATGGCTGGCTTGACTTGGTCGTAACCAACTACCTTGAGTGGACGCCGAAGAATAACGAGTGGTGCGGTGAACGCGCTCCTGGCTATCGCTCCTACTGTAGTCCCAACAACTATCACGGCCAGAAGACGAAGTTGTACCGGAACAATCATGATGGGACGTTCACGGACGTGAGCGACAAGTCCGGAATTGGTGCAGCCGAGTCGAAAGGCATGGGCGTGGCCGCGGCTGACTTCAACAACGACGGCTGGCCCGACATTGCCATAGCGAACGACACGTGGCCGAATTTCCTTTTTGAGAACAAGCACGACGGGACTTTTTCAGACGAATCGCTGATCTCGGGTTTGGCGGCCAGCGAGGACGGGCGCTATGAAGCAGGAATGGGCATCGACGCCGCAGATATGGATGGCGACGGATTTCTCGATGTCTACATTACGCATCTTGATTTCGAGTTGAACCGCCTTTATCACAACAATGGAGATGGCACATTCACCGACGTCACGTACAGCTCTGGAATCGGCAACAAAGCGATAACTCTCAGTGGTGTCGCTGCAAAGTTCATTGACTATGACAATGACGGCTGGCCCGATATTGTCCAGGCAAACGGAGCCATGGTGGACAATGTGAAGCTCTATCACAGCGAAGTCTCCTATAAAGAGCCGCTGCTTATGTTCCATAACCTGGGTGGTGGCCACTTCGAAAAAGTTTCAGATTCGCTTGGCCCTGACTTCAATCAGCCGGTGGCGGGCCGGGGCCTCGCGACTGCCGATTTCTTAAACGATGGCGCAGTCGGTCTCGCAGTGGTATGCAGAGGTGATTTTCCTGAACTTCTGCGCAACGATGGCGGCAATGCGAACCACTGGCTCGAGGTCCTTCTTATCGGCACAAAATCCAATCGCGATGGAATTGGTTCAGCTCTGAAAGTGACTTCGGAAGGGATCGCTCATGTGGAGCAGTCGAAGGGCGGCACAAGCTACATGTCTGCCAGCGACCCTCGGATACATTTCGGACTCGGCAAGCGAAGCAAGATTCAATCATTGGTCATCACCTGGCCAAGTGGGCAGGTGGATAAGCTTATGGATGTGCCGATCGATCAGATCATCGCGGTAAAAGAGGGTGTTGGGATTGTGCCGCATCCTTTTCCCAAGGTTCCACGCAAATGAGCTAAGAGGTATAGCGCCTGGCCAAGCCGTGCCTCACCGGTCGGTTTATGAGACATAAATGGGTAACCTATAATCAACGCATTCTATGATCATTCCACGCCGCCGCTTCCTCGGGTCTTCTCTTTTTGTGCTTGGCGCTTCTTTGCTTGACAGGCTGACGACTCCGCTTTGGGCTTGGAATGAAAGAGCGCGGCTTGATGCCACTGTTGCGGCAACGCCCGCTTCTCCTGTCCAATTCATAGACGTCGCGGAGAGGGCGGGTTTGAACATTCCCAACGTGTGGGGAGGCGTCGACAAGAAGCGAATCATCATTGAGACGAAGGGCAGTGGCATCGCCTTCTTTGACTATGACAACGACGGATGGCTCGACATCTATCTCACCAATGGAAGCCGCCTCGACCAGAACTGGGCACCGGGAAAAGAGCCTACGACACATCTCTTCAAGAACAATCGTGACGGAACATTCATAGACGTAACGGAGAAGTCCGGCCTTGGACGCTCCGGATGGCAGACGGGTGTGTGCGTAGGCGATTACGACAACGACGGCTGGGATGACCTGTTCTGCACTTTCTGGGGTCACAACATTCTTTTCCATAACAACGGAAACGGAACTTTCACCGATGTCACGCGCAAGGCCGGCCTCCAGCAAGATCACGGTCGGTGGGGCACGGGCTGTACATTTTTCGATTACGACCGGGATGGACACCTCGATCTATTCGTATGCAACTTCGTCAAGCTTGATCCCGATAAGCCCCTGACGATGGATCAACAGAGTTTTTGCCAATGGAAGGGTGTGCCCACCATGTGTGGTCCGCGCGGACTTCCTGGAGACACAAACATCCTCTACCGCAACAATGGAGACGGCACATTTAAAGATGTATCGGAGAAAGCCGGAATCCTGAAGCCGGGGCCGCGCTATTCCATCACTTCGATCTCTTATGACTTTGACAATGATGGATGGCCCGACATCTATGTGGCAGTTGATTCGGAGCCAAGCATCCTGTTCAAGAACAACCACGACGGTACATTCACCGATATAGCGGTTATGGCGGGCTGCGCTTACAACGATGACGGCCATGAGCAGGCGGGCATGGGACTCGGCGTCGCAGACTACGATTGCGATGGCTGGTTTGACATCTTCAAAACAAACTTCGCAGACGATACGTGCAACCTGTACCACAACAATGGCGACGGCACATTTACCGACCTGTCGTTCGATTCCGGCGTCGGCATCAATAACAGTTACGTGGCTTGGGGGTGCGGCTTTATTGACTACGACAACGACGGCTGGTCAGACATTGTCCAAGTGAATGGGCATGTATACCCGGAGATTGACCACTATAACTTTGGCGAGACTTTCAAGAACCCAAGACTCGTCTACAAAAATCTTGGCAACGGGCACTTCAAAGATGTTTCGGCAACGATGGGACCCGGCATGACTGCGAAATATTCCAGCCGGGGCGCGGCATTCGGCGACTTCGACAACGATGGTGGCATGGATGTGCTGGTCCTGAATATGAACGAATTGCCATCGCTGCTCAAGAACATCGGAGGCAACAAACAGAACTGGATCAAGATCAAGCTGGTGGGCACAAAGTGCAATCGAACGGCGATCGGCGCACGCGTCCGCGTCGTAACAGGAAAACATATCCAGATGGACGAAGTAAGCAGCGGCACCAGCGTCATGTCGCAGAATGATCTGCGGCTTCATTTCGGACTCGGCACCGTTGAGACCGTGGACATGATCGAGGTGAAGTGGCCCACGACCCAGAAACTTGAAAAGTTTGTGCGGGTGAAGGCCAACCAGATCATCACTATTCGCGAGGGTGACGGCATTGTGTCGACGATGAAGCCACACGCGGGCTAGACCGCGATTCGTTCGACTCCTCAGTTGAGAGGCGGAGACGCAGGGTTGGGGGGAAGAGCGATGACGAACTGCTTGACGTCTTTACGCTGGCGGAGAACTTCGGCGGCAGTCTGCTTTTCAATCTCGTCATGCTTCTGAAACTCGAGCTTCGCCTTTTCTTTTTCGCCGATGCGCTCATAGGCGACTCCGAGGCGATAGTGAGCCTCGCTCAACTGTGGACTAACCTCGATTGCCTTCGAATAGAGGCTCGTCGCCTTTTCAAACTCACGCTTCGACGCATCCAGATTGCCTAACTGCAGGTAAGCCTCCGCGCATTTAGGATCAACGCTGACTGCCTTGGTCAGCATGGCCTCGATCCGCTGCATAGTCTGCGGATCAGTAGAACGGCCATTCTCCTTCCAAAGGGCCATCGCATAAAAATAATTCGCTAGCGCGTTGTCTGGTTGAAGTCGAACAAAACGCTCCAGCTTCTCGCGCACACAAGCGAGAGGGTTAGGCGCGGCGATCTCAATCTTGCCCATGAACGTGTACGGATCAGGGTCCGCCGGATTTAGATCGGAGGCCTCGCACAGACGATTTGCGGCATCGTCGTAAAGTGCACCCGCGAACAAAGCTGCGCCAAGAGCGGTCAGCATCCGGGCGGATTTCGGGAAACCCTTCACTCCCTGCTCGAAAACGGCCTGCGCCTGCCAAACAGCACGGTGATAAAGTAGCTCGGACCCCCACTCAAAATAGTTCTGTTCGCTGGGATCCATGCGTACCGCCTGTTCGTATTCGTGAACCGCAGTCAAAGGGTCGCCAAGTTTCTCATCGATTGAGCCGGCAAGACGGTGCAGGTCGGCCGCGTCGTGTTCTGCGAGCAGTTGCTGTACGTGATTCCGCGCCTGCGTCAGGTCCCCAACATTCTCGCAGGCTTGCGCCAGGTCGTATTCGTTGTCAAAGTCGCGAGGGTTGATCTCGAATGCGGTCTTCAACAACGTAGCGGCCTCGGGATACCTGCCCTGGCGCAGATAGAACTCGCCCAATCGGTGATTGGCTTCAAAATCTCTGGGCGCATCGGTAACAGCCGTACGCAGTTTTTCTTCCGAAGTTCTGGCGGCAGCGCCATCAGCGGGTATGGCGGTTGTTCCCGGTCCGACAGCGCCAGGCTTGAGCGTGAGGGTTTCGCGCGTGAGAGCCTCGCTTGTACGAAGACTGGTATCTGACCCGTGTCCGCCTGCAGCCGTCCAATCCGTGACCCCGGCCACCGCGAAATTAGGATTGTCAGCGAACTCCATCGCCGCGGCGGAAGCCGTCGATCCCTTGTGCGATTTATCGCCGTTGGTCGAAGGATTTACCAGTCTCAGATCCAACTCATATTGGCTGTGGAGTGAAGAAATCGTCAAAGCCGCGTCATGGCTTTGGACACCCGCCACCTCTGCAATCAAAACATAGCTGCCGGACGCAAGCCCTGCGAAAGTGTATTCGCCCTTCGCATCCGCAACTGTTTCAGCCTTCGAAGTGCCTTTTTGCTGAAGGTGAACAGTAGCGCCGACGACAGGCTCGCCCGCTGCATTTAATACCTTGCCGTGAACTGTTGCGCTGCCAGAAATACCTGCTTGGGCCGGAACCTGTTGATTATAGGCACCGCACAAAAACCCCAGACCAAGCAGAGCGACAATCTGAAACCTTCGGCCCCCGCGTGCCATTTTCGCCCAATAGCTGCTGAGAACAACCTGAGCGAATTGATAGCCGATCTTCAACAATTTCACCACATCACCTTATCAGAGCGTAGAGGAATCGTAGACCAACGAGGAGACGACAACGAGCCCGTTTCTTTTTATTGCGAATGGAGCGTGACCCACTGGTGTATAACGTCAACGTATAAAAATCCTGGCTTAATTCGGCCTGTAGCAACCTCAATTGGAGGCAGAAATGAAAACCTTTTCACGCCGCGATGTCCTAAAGTCCAGTCTGCTTGCACCTGCGGTCGCTGCGACGGCCCATGCACTTTCTCCTATCGATCCCGCCGTTCGCGCTGTGACAAGCGACGTTTCTGGACCGCTCAGCGCGCCGGTCACCGTTTCCTCTCCGATGCCCGGCGCCGGGCGCGAGCGCCTCCTGCTCGATTTCGGTTGGAGCTTCCACCTCGGGAACGCCGATGATCCCGCTAAGGATTTCGGCTACGGCAGTGCCTCCGCTGGGAATTTTCAGAAGACTGGGAACTTCATGCCGGCCGGTTCAACCTCCTTCGTTGAGGAGGACTGGCAACGCATCGATCTGCCACATGACTGGACGGTCGAGTTGCCCTTCAAGAATGATCCTGATCTGCAAAGCAAGGGCTTCTATCCGCTCGGCCGTAAATATCCCGAGAACAGTATCGGCTGGTACCGGCGCATCTTTGAGATTCCAGCCGAGGATGCGGGAAAGCGGATCACCATCGAGTTTGATGGTGCGTACCGCGAGACTACGGTCGTGTTCAACGGCTTCTATATCGGCCAGCACAGCGGCGGCTACGATTCGTTCAGCTTTGACGTTTCAGACTTCACCAATCCCGGCCAGCCCAACGTGCTTCTCGTGCGCGTAGACGCTACCGGGAGTGATGGGTGGTTCTATGAAGGCGCTGGCATCTATCGGCATGTATGGCTGGTAAAGACGCACCCTGTGCACGTCAAACAATGGGGCACACTGGTCCGTTCGGATGTTCGACCCAGTGGAGCGAAGCTGTCGATTCTGAGTGAGGTCGAGAATAGGGGTAATGCATCAAGCAATGTGCGCGTAATCTCCACCATCGTCGATCCTTCCGGTTCACCCGTCGCAAAAGATGTTTCCGCCTCTGCGACGATCTTGACCCGCGATCAACACGACTTCACTCAAGAGATCGCTGTCAGCCGGCCCGCGATGTGGTCGCTCGAAGAACGCAACCTCTACAAACTCGTGACCGAAGTGCAGGTGGATGGCAAACCCGTCGATCGCTTTGAGACGATCTTCGGCATTCGCTCTATCAAGTTTGACGCCGAAAAAGGGTTTCTGCTCAACGGAGCAGCGGTCAAGCTGAAGGGCACTTGCAACCACCAGGACCATGCGGGACTCGGAGTCGCGTTGCCGGATTCAGTGCAGTACTATCGCGTCCGCAAGCTGCAGGAGATGGGATGCAACTCTCTCCGCACGTCCCACAACCCTCCTACCCCTGAATTGCTGGATGCCTGCGATCAGTTGGGAATGCTTGTGATGGACGAGACGCGCATGATGTCGTCCAATCCCGAAGGTCTCGGCCAGTTCGTCAATCTCGTTCGCCGCGACCGCAATCATCCCAGCGTCTTCATGTGGTCGCTAGGCAACGAGGAGGGGACGGCTACCAACGACAAGGGAGCCAATATTGTAACTGCCATGCAGCAGGCTGCCACACGGCATGACGGCTCGCGTCCCACAACGATTGACGGCATGATCAACGGGGAAGCCGCGGGCAGCGGCACCGGTGGTCTTGCTGTTTGCGACGTCATTGGATATCACTATGCCGATCCGCAAGCGGAAGCCTTCCACAAAGCACATCCCGAAAAACTGGTGCTGGGAACGGAAACCGTGAGCGCCGTGTGCACGCGAGGCATTTACATTACCGACAAGTCCAAAGGCTTCGTAAGCTCCTACGATCCCTACACCAACTCCGGCCGCGCCTCCGCCGAAGGGTGGTGGAGCTTCTGCAACGCGCGCCCATGGCTGGGGGGCGGCTATGTCTGGACCGGCTTTGATTACCGCGGCGAGCCCTCGCCCAATGGTTGGCCCAACATCAGTTCGCAATACGGCATCCTCGACATGTGCGGATTCCCTAAAGACTCGTTCTTCTACTACCAGGCGTGGTGGACTCAGAAGCCGGTGCTTCACCCCTTCCCGCACTGGAACTGGCCCGGCTACGAGGGAAAGAAAATCGCCGTGTGGGTCTACTCAAACCTCGACAGGGTGGAACTGCTGCTCAACGGAAAGAGTCTTGGCGCAAAAGACGTAAAGAAGGACGCACACGTTGCATGGGTGGTTGAGTATGCGCCGGGATCCATCGAGGCCCGCGGGTTTAAAGATGGGAAGCAGGTCATGACCACGCGCCGCGACACTACCGGGTCCGCCGCCAAACTAATACTCACGCCCGATCGCAATTCGTTGTCCGCTAATGGCGAAGACGTGGCCATGTTTGCCGTCGAAGTGCAGGACGCAAGCGGACGCACCGTGCCCGTCACTGACAACGATGTGACATTCAAGGTGACTGGACCTGCGAAGCTTATCGGGACAGGAAACGGGGATCCGACCGACCAGACCGCCGACAAGGGCACATCGCGCAAAGCATTCTCCGGATATTGCATGGCCCTTGTCCAAGTAACGAAGACTCCCGGCACCATCACCGTCGAGGCCAAATCCGCCGGGCTCACGTCTGCAGTCGCAACCGTTTCAAGCAAGCAAACCGAACTGCGCCCGCAAGTCGCGATCTGGCAGCGGCCCGTTCCCAAGGGTGCCGGCGTGACAGGGCTGTGGATCGCAGCTTCGGATCCCGGCGCCAGCATGGTGTCTTCGTTCCTCGGCTCCCCGCGCATCTTCACGCTCACTCAGCAAGACGGAAAAATCACCGGCACGGTAGAAGGGCCCGGGGGATGGTTTGGGAGCGATGCGCCGGCCCCTGTCGTTGACGGCGTTGTTCAGGGTGATCGTGTCACTTTCAAATCCGGCATCAACATCTTTGAGGGGACAATGAAGGGAGAGCAACTCGAGCTTCAACGTACGGTCAAACTACCGTGGAGCATGCCCGCTCCAAAGAAACCGGATCCCAATGGGCCTGTTATCGGCCCTGCACCCGACGGTTCCGATCCATCATTAGACATATCGGATTTCGCGAGCGTTGGCAGCGCCATGTCTATGGTGTTGAAAAAGTCAGAACGCTGAACGGTTCGACACGCAATCAACCGCGGGACCATACAAGGGCGCTGAGATCCCGCCCGAAACCTGCATGCCCCAAAAGCAATTGAGAGATACGCGCATGTCGCCGAGCCTTCATGAGAGCGCGGGAGGGCATCTGGTCTCGTTCTGGGTTCATTCTGCCGAACGCCTGTTTGGACGCGAACCTCTTATTCTGGTCGCGACTTGCCTCAATTAACGTCAGCAGTGCGGTGAGTCTCACGCCAATCGCTCGGTGGCACGCCCTCCCATGTGCGAAAGGCGCGACCGAACGAGTTCGGATCTTCGAAACCAAGTAAGTATGCGGTCTCATTCAATTCCAGTACGGAATTGGAGAGGTAGTACCGCGCCATCTGGTGTCGAGCTTCATCCAAAACCCGTTGGAAGCTAGAACCCGATTCCTGCAAGCGACGTTGCAACGTGCGAGAGCTCATGTGAAGGGTCTCGGAGATCACATCCATTGAGGGGCGCTCCCCAGTCAATCGATCCTGGATCGCGCGGCGCACCAACTCGATGAAACTGTCCTCTTCCTTTTCCGTGTACTGTCGCAGCTGCTCTTCAAATTGCGGCGCGAGCAATTCGAGCAGTTCGACGTTCCGGGTGACAAATGGCGTGGTGGCATCGGAGGCACGGAAGATGATTGCGTTGCGCGGAGCGCCGCATACCGCCTTGCAGCCAAAGCTGCGCTCAAGCACGCGCAGATTCTGACGTTGTTGCACGTACTCCACTCGGAGTGGATTCAGCTGCGTTCCGGTTCCATGTCGAGCGAGAGAAATCATCCACGAGAAACAGTAGTCCGTGAGCACATGCGGCTCTGCATCGACCGCAAGCAGCCATCGGAACGCAACGCTGAACTCCTGTTTGCCGAGCTTATTGAGGATCTCTTCTGGCGCGGTCAGCTTCTTATAGCGAGCCAGGTGCTCGGTGGCGGTCACGAGATTCTGAGTTGAGAGAGCGGCGATCGCCATAGGGTGAAAGCGCTCTGTCTTCGTTTCGATGCCCAGTTTTACACCCATAAGCGGATCGGAACTGACCACCTCGACGGCGTTCCATAGTGCAAAAAGCTCTTCGGTGGAGACGAGAACGCGCGTCTGCTCAAACAAATCTCTGGGAAGTCCCGCCTTGCGCAGCACTGCGACGACTGATACGCCGTGCTCCTTCAACTTGAGGGCAAGACGGCCTGGAACACGAAAACGCTTCAGCATGACGGAGTCCTCCAGCTGGTAGCGTACCGGATTTCCGATTTGCGCACCATTCAGACCGCGCCAGAATGCCAGCAGAAGGCGCCAAAAAAGATTGGCGTGATTCGAAGCCATATTGGCGCGTCTGGCAGAGCGCAGCGATGACACTGAGGCTAATGTGGGGAATATCGGTGCTGGGCGCAGTCAGCCAATCAGTCTCAAACACCCTTCCACGATGGACGAAAGGCTCAGAAATGCAGGAATTCAATGACGCGGGCACAAAGCGCAGCATGAACCGCCGCTCGTTCCTAGGCATCACCGGAACCGTCGCAGTTGCAACGGCTGCGGGCGGCCATGCAGTTTCGGCAGCAGCCGAACGAGGCACGCAAGTGCGAATGAATGGGCGACGGAAGCTGGGTTCGCTCGAGGTATCGAGCGTGGGTCTGGGCGTCCAGAATATGAGCCGCAGTTATGAAACGCTCGTGCCGTACCGCCCCGAGATGATCAGTATCATCCGCGCAGCCTATGACCATGGCGTGACGTTTTTTGACACGGCTGAGGCTTATGGGCCTCTGGAATGCGAACGAATCCTCGGTGAGAGCATCGCACCATTCCGCAACAAGGTCGCAATCACCTCGAAGTTCGGCTGGAATATCGATCCGGAGACCGGTCGTTTCCAAATGGGGCTGAACAGCAAGCCTGACCATATCAAGAAGGCTGTCGAGGGGATGCTCAAGCGGCTTCGGACCGATCGAATCGATCTTGTGTATCAGCACCGCGTTGACCCGCAAGTTCCGATTGAAGATGTTGCTGGCGCGGTCAAGGACCTTATGTCCGAGGGAAAGATTCTGCACTGGGGTCTTTGCGAGATGGGCCCAAATACCCTTCGCCGCGCGCATGCGGCGCTTCCTGTCAGCGCCGTGCAGAATGAATATTCAATGCTCTGGCGCGGCCCCGAAGAAGAGATTATCCCGCTGTGCCAGGAATTAGGTATTGGGTTCGTACCGTGGAGCCCGTTGGGCGTGCAATTCCTGACGGGGTGTATTGATGAGAATACCCGCTTCGCGCCTGGCGACATCCGTGGCATGGAACCGCGCTTCTCGCAGGAAAACGTGAAGCACAATATCGAACTCGTAAAGCTCGTCAAGCAATGGGCTGAACGGAAGAATGCCGCTCCGGGTCAGATCGCTCTTGCTTGGCTGATGGCGCAGAAACCGTGGATTGTGCCGATCCCTGGCACGACGCAGATGGCGCACATGATCCAAAACGTCGGCGCCACTTCGGTTGTGTTCACCCCTGACGAGATCAAAGAGCTGAACGCCGCGGTATCGGGTATTCAGATTCAGGGAAAACGCCTGCCGGACGGGATTCTCGCCCTCTCGGGCGTAGAGGCGCCGGCGAGGAAATAGAAAGCGAACAATGCACTACGGATACCGAAAGGTCAACGAAACCTATCAAGGAGAGCCATGAAGACCTTAATGTTTGGTCTGTTCCTATCAACACTGATTGCGCCATCGTCCTACGCACAGCAATCGCCAGCGCCACCAACGGAAACCATCAAAACTGCCGCAACTCAAACACCCGAGCAACAAGAAGTGATCAACCTCTCCAATACGAAGTGGGATTGGATGGCAGCGAAGAATGTCGATTCCCTGGAGACACTATTCGATGACAAAGCTATGTTCACTCACATGGGAGGGACCTGGGGGAAGTCGCAGGAGCTAGCGACCATTAAGAGCGGTGGCATCTGGTACAAAAAGGCCGTGGTCTACGCGGTTGACGCTCGCATATTTGGCAACACAGCCATCCTCCTGGAGGACATTGATCTGCAGGCGGCAGTAGGTGAGCACGAAGTCACAAATCCCTTTATGGTGACTGAGGTTTACGTGAAGGAAAACGGCAAGTGGAAGCTCGCCCAACTCACATTCTCGCATCTCCTCAGGCCGGTCAAAATGAACAGCAATAAGAATTAGCTGCAAACATCGAAAGAATCTGCGACGAGATTTGGAGTCGCGGGTCCGGCCACACGCATGGTCGGCGAGGAAACAACATGAAGAAGAGACGGTTAGGAAAGAGCGACCTTGAAGTAGCTGCAATCGGTCTCGGTTGTATGGGCATGAGCTCGGCCTATGGCCCCGCCGCAGACAAGGGCGAAATGATCAAGTTGATCCGAGCCGCATACGATCTTGGCGTGACGCACTTTGATACCGCCGAAGCGTATGGTCCATTCGTAAATGAAGAACTGGTAGGCGAGGCGCTCCAGCCGATCCGCGACAAAGTGACGATCGCCACCAAGTTTGGCTTTGACATTGATCTTGAGACCGGTGCCCGCCGCGGAGGGACCAACAGCCGGCCGGAGCACATCAAGCAAGTGGCCGACGCTGCTCTGAAGCGTTTGCGGACCGACACCATCGATTTGTTCTATCAGCACCGCGTCGACCCGAACGTGCGGATCGAGGACGTGGCGGGTGCGGTGAAGGAGTTGATCGCTGAGGGCAAGGTGAAGCACTTCGGCATGTCGGAGGCGGCCGTTCAGACCATTCGCCGGGCCCACGCCGTGCAGCCGGTTACCGCAGTGCAAAGCGAATACTCGCTCTTCTACCGTGGCCCGGAAGCGGAACTTTTGCCGGCGCTCGGGGAGCTTGGTATCGGTTTCGTCCCATTCAGCCCGCTGGGTGCCGGGTTTCTCACGGGAAAGATCGACGAGAACACCAAGTTCGATCCCACTGACTTCCGCAACATGGTGCCGCGCTTCACAGCCGAAGCACGCAAAGCCAACATGGTGCTGGTTGATCTGGTCAAGAACGTGGCGGAGCGCAAGAACGCGACGCCTGCGCAAATTGCATTGGCATGGCTGCTCGCACAGAAGCCATGGATCGTACCCATCCCTGGAACGACAAAGCCGCACCGGCTGGAAGAGAATCTCGGAGCAGCGAACGTCGAACTCAACGAAGCTGACCTCAAGCAGATCGATGAAGCATCTTCCAGCATGAAACTCGAAGGAGCTCGCCTTCCTGAAGCTGTGCTGAAGATGACGGGGCTCTGATCATCTTCTTCAATTGGACAGATTGGCTGCAACAGAAGTCGAAAGGCAAAGACTACGAAATGAAACTGAAGCTCGCCCTCCTGACGCTATGTCTCTTCGTCTTTAATCTTCAAGCGGCATTTGCTCAGTCGGGGCCTGCAGGCACCGCCGCCGGGCCCAGCGCAGTTGCGGCGCCAACGGTTCGGACGCACTACGGTGCCGTGCGCGGCGTGACCGAGGAAGACGTGTCCAGCTTCAAGGGGATTCCCTTTGCCGCGGCTCCTGTCGGTGAATATCGCTGGCGCCCGCCGCAATCGTTGTCCCCGTGGCAGGGCGAGCGCGATGCCTCCAAGTACGGAGCTGACTGTCCGCAGGGCGCCTTTGGTCCCAGCGCCGGAGCAATGTCGCCGACATCGTCGGAGGATTGCCTCTTTATAAACGTGTGGAAACCAGCGAATGCCGCGGCGGGGGCGAAACTACCGGTGATGGTGTGGATCTTCGGCGGCGGGTTCGTATTCGGGAGTGGTTCCTCACCGAGCAATTCGGGAGTGCAGTTCGCCAAGCAAGGCGTCCTGTTGATCACCTTCAATTACCGCGTGGGACGTTTCGGATTCTTCGCCTTCCCGGCGCTAAGTAAGGAACATCCTGAAGAGCCCAAGGGCAACTACGCCTATATGGACCAGATTGCCGCACTAAAGTGGATACAGCAGAACATCGCCGCGTTCGGAGGCGATCCGAAGAACGTCACCATCTTTGGATTCTCCGCAGGCGGTGTCTCGGTGCACAGCATGCTGGCTTCGCCAATGGCACGCGGGCTGTTCCAGAAGGCGATCGTCGAGTCTGGCGGTTCGCGTGACAGCGTGCTGACCGCGCGCCCGATGAGCAAAGACGGCGTCGATCCGAACTATCCGGTATCGGCTGAAACCATTGGGATCAAATTCGCGCAATCCATGGGGATCGAGGGAACGGATCAGGTCGCGCTGGCAAAACTGCGTGCGCTCAGTGCCGAACAGGTTGTCGGCGGCGCTCGCCCCCCGCAGGGCGGCAGCACTCAGTCTTTTGAGACAACGCCGATTCTCGACGGGAAACTCGTGACTGAGACCGCGGAGACTGCGTATAAGGCCCATCACGAGCCGCGTGTTCCGCTCATGCTCGGAAGCAACAGTGCCGATACCGCAGGCAATCGGATCAGAGCTACGACCAAGGATCAGTTGTGGGCCCATTTCGGCCAGTGGAGCGCAGAAGCAAAGGCAGCCTACGACCCCGACGGAACGAAGAGCCTGGCAACGCTGGTATCGGAGGCTAACGACGATTTCGGCCAAGCCGAGCCGGCCCGCTTTGCAGCGAGCGAGTTCGCGACTCACGGCTCACCGGTTTATCTCTATCGGTTCTCGTACGTGCAGACCGGCATGCGGCAAATGCTTCGGGCTGGAACACCTCATGGCGGCGAAATTGGCTTTGTCTTTGGCACGTTGGGCGCCGGGGGTTTTGGACCACCGCCACCCCCTGCAACAGACGAGGATCGGGCGGTCTCAAAAATGGCACAGGGCTATTGGGTCAACTTCGCCAAGACTGGCAATCCGAATGGCGCGGGCCTGCCGACCTGGCCGCGTTACGACCCCGGGAAGGGTTTGATCTTCGAGTTCCATCCAGACGGCACTGCAGGCGCGATGGCTGATCCCTGGAAGCCGCGGCTCGATGTCATGCAGAAAGCGACCGAATCAGGTAAACGCGCCGACTGAAGACGCAGAACAGCAACGTCGACAACAAATATCGAGGAGAACATAAGGCATGAGAACAACATCACTGGTCATCGCCTTCGCAGCGAGCCTGCTATTCATCCCGCAATCGCAGGCACAAACATCCGCTACCGGCTTTCCCAAGGGTGAACTGTCGAACGCGAAGAATCACACGGGCAATATCTGGCTCAGTGAGCTCAATGTTGGGGACAGCACCTTCGATCCCAGCATCGCCATGGCGACGTACGACGCAGGTGCAAAGCTGGACTGGCATATTCATCCGGGTGGTCAAGTTCTGCTCATCACGGAGGGCACCGGCTACTACCAGGAAAGAGGCAAACCGGCGCGCATCGTTCACAAAGGAGACGTGATCAAATGCGCTCCGGGTGTGGAGCACTGGCACGGCGCAACACCGAATGACACCTTCGCCTATATCGCGGTCACACCGACTGCAAAGGGCAAGACCATCTGGCTTGAGCCCGTCAGCGATAAGGACTACAAGAGCGTGAAATAAGGTTCTCCAAGCTAATCGGCCAGTGCCACCATTGTCTGCTTGCTTGCCCACAGTTCGGAGGAAATTCTGAGCTGAGGCAGTGCGTACCACGCACCGCGTGCGCTGCTGGGTAGGACGAGATGGCTCAGGGCGACTAGCTTGCGGAATTGTTGCTTCAATGTGTTTCTACTGGTGCCGTCAACTCCACGACCTAGCTGATAGTCACTCTGCCGTGCGCGGAACCTACCGCGTGGACATCATCGTTTCTCCGTCGCAGCGTTTCGGTAATCCGAGATATGCCAGCGTCAGCAATTTTCTTCAGTACGTAGCCCGTGGCAGCATTCACGTTGGCGTCGCCCAGAGAGATGTCTGATTCATGGCCCCTAGAATATTCCACGAGAGCATTCCTCTTCCGGTCGGGCGAAGGGGCGGACATCAGTTACAACCACCAGCCATCAGAACAGCCACCAAACGATTTGGCCTTCCGAAGCGGAGAGGCCAATTCAACCTAAACTCTTAATTTTGTTGGTGCCGGGAGGGGGGGTCGAACCCCCATGACCGCAAGGGCCGGCGGATTTTGAGTCCGCTGCGTCTGCCAGTTCCGCCATCCCGGCATGGGGTGGGGCGCCATGAAAAGTATCGCATAGACGCTGATTATCAGGCTAGTTACAACAGCG
This sequence comes from Telmatobacter sp. DSM 110680, assembly GCF_039994875.1. Classification (GTDB taxonomy): domain Bacteria; phylum Acidobacteriota; class Terriglobia; order Terriglobales; family Acidobacteriaceae; genus Telmatobacter. The sequence continues at coordinate 150,759 of NZ_CP121196.1, forward strand.
CCAGGCTTATGTTCATCGCACTTTTCCAAGGGCGAGCGTATGTTCTCGGGTTACGTCGGCAGACGAAGCCGGACGGGATGTCAGTGCAATTGGGCTGACACAAGGATGTTGTGGATTTTCCCAGCGAAACTCCACCTAAGTTCTTTACCTCTGCATCTCGCCGAATGGTCCCGGAATCCCGTGCGACAATGGAGGCAATCGTGATGACTACTGCCTCTTCTGCAGTCGTTCCCGATCCGGTCGTGGTTACCCCGGAATTGCTGGCTCAGCACAGCATCACTCCGGATGAGTACGAACGGATTCTGGCGGCACTGGGACGCGTCCCTTCCCTCACCGAGTTGGGCATATACAGCGTTATGTGGAGCGAACACTGCTCCTACAAGTCAAGCCGCGTGCACTTAAAACGGCTCCCGACCAAGAGCGACCGTGTGGTGCAAGGTCCGGGAGAGAACGCCGGCATCATCGACGTGGGTGACGGTTGGGCATGCGCATTCAAAATCGAAAGCCACAACCATCCCAGCTACATTGAGCCCTACCAGGGCGCGGCGACCGGCGTGGGCGGAATTTTGCGCGACATTTTTACCATGGGCGCGCGACCGTTGGCGGTCATGGACTCGTTGCGGTTTGGGCCGATCCAGCCGGAACCGGGTGTGGAACCGGAACTGGTGACGAAGAACCACTCCATAGTTGAAGGCGTGGTGAGCGGCATCGCCGGCTACGGCAACTGCTTTGGCGTTCCGAATCTCGGCGGGGAGACAAAGTTTGAGCCATGCTACAGCGGCAATCCGCTGGTGAATGCTTTTGCGTTGGGGCTGGTCCGCAAGGACGAGATCTTCTACGGCAAAGCAACGGGAACCGGGAATCCGGTGATTTATGTAGGCGCGAAAACTGGGCGCGACGGGATTCACGGCGCGACGATGGCTAGCGAGGAATTCCACGCAGGAACTGAGGCAAAGCGGCCGAATGTGCAGGTTGGCGATCCTTTCATGGAGAAGCTACTGCTGGAGGCCTGCCTCGAGGCGATGAAGACCGGCGCGATTGTCGGCATCCAGGACATGGGTGCCGCGGGACTGACGTGCTCGACCTGCGAGATGGGCGCGCGCGGCGGCGTCGGGCTCGATGTGGAACTGGACTTTGTTCCCCAACGCGAGACCGGTATGAGCGCGTACGAGATCATGCTGTCGGAAAGCCAGGAGCGCATGCTGCTGGTGGCCGAAAAAGGACGCGAAGACGAGGTGCTACGGGTCTTTGCGAAGTGGGGCTTGGATGCAGTTATCGTTGGGACCGTTCAGCCTGGACCGCGGTTGCGCATTCGTCATCACGGCGAACTTGTGGCCGATATTCCGAACCAGTCACTGACTGATGACGCGCCGCTTTATCACCGGCCGGTGGGGACGTGGACCTCCAGGGTGCCGTCAGATGCGCCGCCGGAGGCTCTGGATGAACTTTCCAAGGAACGCGACTTCACGGCTGATCTAAAGCATCTGCTAGCAAGTGCAAATGTGAGCTCGAAGCGCTGGGTGCATGAGCAGTATGACACCATGGTGCAGACAAACACAGTGCTGGGGCCGGGCGGAGAAGCCGGTGTGATGCGGATCAAGGGCACCGGAGCTGTGAACCATGAGCGCGGCCTTGCAATGGCGCTCGATGGCAATGGTCGATGGTGTTATCTCGATCCGAAACTGGGCGCGATGCACGCAGTAGCCGAAGCTGCGCGGAAGGTTGCAATGACCGGCGCGCTGCCTGTGGCTGCGACGAATTGCCTGAACTTTGGAAATCCCGAGAAACCTGAAATTATGGCGCAGCTTTCGACGGCCATCGATGGCATTGGGGAAGCCTGCACTGCGCTGGGAACGCCGATTACGGGTGGCAATGTTTCGCTCTATAACGAGACCAAGGGCGAAGGAATTTATCCAACCCCGGTGTTGGGTATCGTCGGCATTCTCGACGATGTGTCCAAGGCTGTCCCCGCGGCGTTTCAACGGGCTGGCGATGCGATTTTGCTGCTATGGCCGGTACCGCGCGGCGAAGATCCTAAACCTGATCTGAAAGTCCCGTTCAGTCCGGAGCCGATGCGATATTACCCGGTGGATGTTGAAAACAAACCGGTGCCGGAAGCAGATCCTGAAACACCGGAGGCTACGGCGGCGCAGAATCTGGCGGCGTTTGGAAGCTCGGAGTTTGCGAAGGCGGTTCTCGGAAGCTTGTGGGGAACACCTCCATCGCTCGATCTTGATGCGGAGTCGGACTTGCATGAGTTGCTGATTGTGCTGGCGGCCCGCAAGCTGATTCGCTCGGCTCGAGACATCTCCGATGGCGGCATCGCGGTGTCAGTGGCTCAAGCCGCGTTCGCAAACGGAATTGGGGCAACGGTGAAACAGGAGCCGTCGCTGATGACGCACCCGCTGTTCGGACTTTTCGCGGAGCCGGCATCGACGGTAATTCTTACGACAGTGCATGAAAACATCTCCGAGATCGAGCAGTTGGCTAGCGATTCCAGCTTCTTCTGCGCACGGATCGGCACGACAGGTGGCGATCGGCTGGAGATTTCGGTGTATGGGGATGTGATGATCTCCGCACCACTGAATGAATTGCGTGAACCATGGGCCAGGGCACTTGAAGCAGCACTCCACAATGAGGTGACGGCATGAGCCGGTTGCTGTTTCAGGGGGTCGAGGACGTTGAAGATATCTCATCTATCCTCGCCGCAGAAAGCGCACCTCAGCACGCGCCATTGATCGAACAGGATGACAAGCTGCGCGAGGAGTGCGGCGTCGTCGCCATTCACGGACATGCAGATGCGGCGCGGATGGCCTATCTCGGACTGTATGCGTTACAGCATCGCGGGCAGGAGTCAGCCGGAATTGCGACCGCCGACGGACAACACCTTGCCAACATCAAGGGCATGGGACTGGTGTCGGAAATATTCACCGACGAGGTGCTGCAGAAGCTCCCCGGAGAGATGGCAATCGGGCACACGCGATACTCGACGACCGGCGACTCCGCGCTTTTGAATGCGCAGCCCATTCGCGTGGATTCGACCAAAGGCTTGATCGCGATTGCGCACAACGGCAACCTCGTAAACCTGGGAACGGTGCGGACGAAACTGGAGCGCGATGGCGCTTATTTTCAGACCACCTCTGATTCCGAGATCATTGTGCAGTTGATCGCGCATTCAAAGGCGGGTTCGCTGGTGGATGCGATTGCCGATTCGCTCAGGCAGGTTGAAGGCGCATTTTCAATTGTGATGATGACGCGCGACCGGATTTTTGCCGCGCGTGACCCGCGTGGGTTTCGGCCACTCTCAATGGGTCGCATCAAAAATCAAGACGGACCAGACACGATTGTGTTCGCGTCGGAGACGTGCGCATTCGATCTGCTGCGCGCTGAGTACGAGCGCGACGTGCTGCCTGGAGAATTGGTGATGGTGACGGACGACGGCGTGACAAGCCGCCAGTATGCGACCGGTGTTCCTCAGTCGAGTTGCATCTTTGAGCATGTGTATTTTGCGCGGCCCGACAGCAGGATCTACGGGCGCTGGGTGCAGGAGAGCCGCGACCAGATGGGTCGTCAACTGGCACGCGAGTCGGGCGTGATCGCGGACGTGATTGTGCCGGTGCCTGACTCGGGCGTGACGGCAGCGCTAGGCTACGCGGAACAGAGTGGCATCCCATTTCGATTTGGCTTGATTCGCAATCACTATGTTGGGCGCACTTTTATTGAACCCGAACAACGTGTGCGCGACTTCGGTGTGAGGCTCAAGCTCAACCCAGTGCGCAATCTCCTTGAAGGCAAGCGCGTCATTCTGATTGACGATTCCATTATTCGCGGAACCACGAGCCGGAAGATTGTGCGCATGGTGCGCGGTGCGGGTGCGAAGGAAGTGCATTTGCGCATCAGTTGCCCGCCGACAATTTCGCCGTGCTTTTATGGTGTCGACACGCCCAGCAAGAAAGAGCTGATCGCTGCGAATAATAGTGTCGAAGAGATTCGTCGATATATTGAAGCCGATTCGCTGGCATATCTTTCGCTGGAAGGTCTGCTGAAGTGCTGCGACGGCAGTGAGCACAACGGCTACTGCACGGCTTGCTATACCGGCAACTATCCAACTGCGTGGGTGGATGTCGATGAGATTCTGCCCGCAACGGCGAACGCCTGAAGTCGAGGCGCGTCGGCAGTCGCTTTCCCCTGTCGGCTTGCTTATTTCATGCCGGTTCGTTTGCCAGGACTGCGCCGGCAGCGATTCCTCTTGAACGTGCCAGGCTACGCGTCAGTACAAACATGGCCAGGGCAGCACCGAGACTGGGTATCACCAGGCCACGGAGCCCAAGCCAGTAGGTGCCGGTTGCATCTTTTGTGACGCCCATCCAGTAGGGACCGATGAAGCCGCTGAACATCGTAATGGTATTCATGGCGGCGATTCCGGCAGCGGCGGCGCGCCCCGCGAGGAACTGCGTAGGCACTGCAAGCGCCGGGCCCTGCATCGCCATGAAAGCAACAAAACTCAACGCCAATGAAGCGATGATCATCCAGGGTATACGCACATAACTTGCGATTGCATATCCAACAGCCATGAGGATGCAGGGAAGGATGCAGTGGAGTGCTCGTTCGCCGGTGCGATCGGAGTGCGCGCCGTTGAGCAACATGGCAGCTGCTCCAGCGACACCAAATAGGGCGACTAGAAATCCCACGTTTGTGACGCTCCAGCCGGTGGCTCCCTGCAAGATCGCAGGTGCGGAGAAGTAGTAGGCGTAGTTTGCGGTGAGCGCACAAAGAAAATAGGCGCCGATCATCCAGACCTTGGGAGATAGAAGCGCACGCATAACACCGGCTTCGTGGCCGATGTGCGCATGCGCCGAGTCAGCATCAAGCTGCCGTTTGAGCCACATCCTCTCTGCGACTGTGAGCCATGCAGCTTGCATGGGCCCGTCGGGAAGTATCCAGAGGAAGACGAAGCTGAAGAGCGCTGCGGGCAATCCTTCGAGGAGAAAGAGCCATTGCCATCCAGAAAGGCCCAGCCTGCCTTGAAGTCCCATGAGCCAGCCTGCGACTGCACCCATCAAGACCGAGCTAAGCGGAAGCGCAATGTAGAAGCGGCTGACAGCGCGTGCACGCATGCTGGCCGGAAACCACAGTGTGAGGTAGTAGAGGACGCCCGGGAAAAAGCCTGCCTCGGCCATGCCAAGCAAAAGGCGGACACCATAGAACTGCCACGGCGTCTTGACGAACATCATGGCTGTAGCGAGTAAGCCCCAGGTGAACATGATGCGGGCAAGCCAGCGTTTTGGTCCGAAGCGGAGGAGCAGCAGGTTCGAAGGTATTTCGCAGAAGGCATAGCCTATGAAGAAGAGGCCCGCTCCTAATCCGTAGACCGTGGCGCTGAAATGCAGATCGCTGTTCATCCGCAGCGATGCGAAGCTGATGTTGATGCGATCCATATAGGCCAGCCCATAGCCAATGGAGATGATGGGAAGTAGACGGAGCGCGGCTTTGCGCTGTGCGGATGCACCAATCGCGCGGTCGCCTTGTTCGTGGTCGTGTCCGACGGATGGCACTCGCGCTGACCTCAGGGGATTGAATGGGCTTGCCGCGAGCGGAAACCTGCGGCGGGGTAAAGCGAATGTATCACAGTATTGGCGAAGGCCGGGTTCGGGCGAGGCTCCGATGTTGTGATAGCATCCGCCTGATTGTGTGCGGGCTTCGCCTGATGAGGCTTGATCGCCAAATTGGCTCTTCGAGGATGGGATGACGGGTTCGCGGTGGCTGTTTGGAAGTGCAGTTTTTCTGGGTGCATTCCTGCTTTTTCTTGTAGAGCCGATTGCCGCGAAGCAGCTGCTGCCAGTACTGGGCGGCTCGGCAGCGGTGTGGGTTACCTGTCTGGTCTTTTTTCAAACTGCGCTCTTGTGCGCCTATTTATATGCGCACTGGATGAGTCGTCGCCCGCGCTGGAATCTGTATTTCGCTCTGCTGATCCTCGGATTCGCGTCGGCTGTGGGATGGTGCTGGCGAATCGGCGGCGCCGAAGGCGCATCCACGCATCCGATCTTGACCGTATTTGGCGTTTTGGGCGGCACCATCGGACTGCCTTTTTTGGTGCTGGGAACGACGAGTCCGCTGATGCAGGTGTGGTGGGCGCGTCTGCATGAGTCTGTGATTCCCTACCGGTTGTTCGCCCTTTCGAACTTGGCGTCACTGCTGGCGCTCGGGCTTTACCCTACTGTGATCGAACCGCGATTAACACTCGAGGCGCAGCGGATCGCATGGTGTTGCGGTTTCGCGGTCTTCGCATCCATCACCGGCTTGCTGGCCTGGCAGACGCGGAAAGTTGAGAAGACATCCCTTGCTGAAATTGCAGTTGATGATGAGGGTACAACTGCTCCGCCCATGCACAGACTGCTCTGGGTGCTGCTGCCGATGGGCGCGGCGATGCAGCTGAGCGCGGTGACGAGCTACCTGACTGCCAACGTCGCGGCCATCCCCCTGCTTTGGATTCTGCCTCTCGCCGTTTACCTGCTCACCATCATCTTAGCTTTTGAATTCCCTCGCCTGCTGCCGCGCAGCCTGGTTGCGCGTTTTCTGATTCTGATGCTGGCAGGGTTGGGTTACGCACTTTCAAAACAAGATGTGGAATGGCCGCTACGGATCAGCATCGGCTTCTTCCTGATTGAAGCGTTTGCGGCAGGTCTCTTCTGTCATAGCGAAGCGTATCGGTTGCGACCGCAGCGCGCGGCGGAGTCCACTCTGTTCTACCTTTCCTTTGCGGCAGGCGGCGCGCTTGGCGCGTTCGTCATCGGCATCCTGTTTCCGATGGTGTTTCGATTCAACCTCGATCTCGTGATCACCTGTTGCTTCACGGCGTTGTTGGCGTTGCTAGTGATGTGGGGAGACGGCTGGAGTGTGCGGCTGTTGTGGGGAGTGGCGACGATCTTGATGGCTGTGCAGATTTTCTGGATCAACATCGTGAACCAAAGAAACACTACCGTCGCGGTACGGAATTTCTACGGCGCCCTGCGCGTGAAGCAGAATTTCGGCTTTCCGGGAGCCACGATGCGGGTGTTGACCAATGGGAATGTTGAGCATGGAACGCAGATATTTGGCACCAATGCGCAGCGCAGAACGCCTACCAGCTATTACGCCGAAGATTCAGGTGTAGGTCTCGCGATCCGTAATTGTTGTAGCGGAGGCGCGCGCAACATTGGTGTGGTCGGGCTGGGAGCAGGGACGATCGCTGCCTACGGACGCCCGGGAGACCGGATCCAGTTCTATGAAATCAACCCGTCGGTGGAGCCTATTGCCCGGAATGTATTCACGTACATTCGGGATTCGGGCGCGCGCGTATCGATTATTGATGGCGACGCACGGAGGTCTCTCGCTGCCGAAGCGCCGCAGGGATTCAACGTGGTGGTGGTGGACGCGTTCTCAGGCGATGCGATTCCGCTGCACCTGCTGACGACCCAGGCTCTTGCACTTTATCGACGGCATCTGGCTCCCGGCGGGATCATCGCTTTCCACATCTCAAACCGGCACGTCGACCTGGAGGCGCCCATTGCGCTTCTGGCGAAGGCCGCCGGAATGCGCGCCATGGCGATTACAACGGCAGCTAATGACGACCGGGGCGAATTTACCGCGACTTGGATGCTAGTGAGCGACAATGCGGATTTCTTTGCGCAACCTGAGGTAGAAAAGGGCTCTCGGCAACCCCGGGAAATCGCCGGCCTGCGACCGTGGACCGATGATTTTTCAAGCCTTCTGCCGGTTCTGCACTGGTAGGTGGCCGCTGTCACAGGACGGCGTTGGACCGGCTGTGATAGCATCCGTTTTCTTATAGCTGGACGCCCGGCGGCGTTGTGTTGCACCTGACCGCCCCGCGCCTGCCGGGGACTCTCCGCATGGACGAGGAAGACGGCAGACTGGGCCCTCGAGCCCGGCAACCCGGACGCGTTGACGTCCTCACGGACGCCTACATGATGTCCCTGTGCCACCCGCTCTACAACTCTCCACTGGGTGCCCCAGGTCTCGAGTCTGAGACCTGGGTTGGACCTTCGCAAACTCAAAGACCTAATCCAAGACGAGGTAAACCATGAAAACGTACCAGGGAAGTGAGATCCGCAACGTAGCTGTAGTGGGGCATGCTCAGAGCGGTAAGACGACGTTAATCTCCGCGCTGCTGCATGCCGCCAAGATGACACCAGCACAAGGTAGAGTTCAAGACGGCACGGCCGTGACCGCCTATGACGAAGAAGAGATTGCACGCGGCACGACCATGCAAAATGCTGTCGCGTTTGCAGAGTGGCAAGGGGTAAAGATCAATTTTGTTGACACTCCGGGATTTCACATGTTCTCGCACGAGGCGCGCGCATCGCTGCTGCCCGTGGAGGCAACATGTGTTCTGGTAAATGCCCAGCATGGCATCGAGCCGGTGACAGAGCGGGTGTGGAAGTACGCCGATGAGGCGAACGTTCCCCGCTTTGTGGTGATCAACCAGATGGACCATCCCAAGGCGGGTGGCGGCGGCGGCTTGAGCGCGCTGATTGAGGATTTGCATGAGCGTTGGGGACGCACTTGCGTTCCGGTGCAGTTGCCGATTTCAGACGCACAGGGTTTTCACGGTGTTGTGGACCTGGTGACGATGGAGGCGTTCTACTACACGCCTAATGGTGACGGACGCGGCAAGATAACAGGCGAAATCCCGGCGAGCATTGCACAGCAGGCGAAGGAAGCACACGAGGCGCTGGTGGAACTCGTTGCCGAAGGCAAAGACGAGTTGATGGAAGAGTACTTCGCCGAGGGGACGATTCCGGAGCAGCATTTGATTACCGCGCTGCATGAGGCAATCCGCGAAGACCGCATCTTCCCTGTCTTGTTTGCCAGCGGCGGAACGAACGTAGCTACGGATCATTTGCTGGATTTCATCAAGGTGTACGCGCCATCTCCGACAGAGCGCGCGCCGATGCCAGTAAAGACATCGTCGATGCAGGCCGTAGCGGCCAATGGCGGTGGCAGCGATGCAGGTGCAGGCAGCGGCGTCTCTTTCCGCAAAATGGAAGATGGCGAACCCACAGCGCTGGTCGTCTTCAAGACAATGAGTGATCCGTTTTCGGGCCGCATCAGTTTTTTCAAAGTCGTAAGCGGCGTGGTGAAGAATGATGCGACCCTTGAAAACTACACGCGTCGAGGTCAGGAGCGGTTCTCGCACCTGAGCGTCATGCAGGGACGCAAGGCCGTCGAAGTTACCGAATTGCATGCCGGCGACATTGGTGCAGTGGCCAAGTTGCGCGAGACTCTGACAGGCGACACGCTGGGAGCAAAGGGTGGCGACATTCAGATCGACCTCGCCCCGCTTCCCGAAGCGGCAATGACGTACGCCATTGAACCGAAGAGCCGCGCGGATGAAGACAAGTTGGGACCGGCAATTCACAAGCTCATGGAAGAAGACCTGCTGATTCGATTCTTCCGCGATCCGCAGACGAACGAATTTCTAATTGCAGGCGCGGGGCAACCGCACATCGAAGCCATCGTATCAAGGCTAAAGAAGCGCTATCACGCCGAGGTTACGCTGAAGGCGCCGAAGGTTCCCTATCGCGAAACCATTCGCGGCAAGGCCGACGCGCAGGGCCGGCACAAGAAGCAGAGCGGCGGCCATGGGCAATTCGGCGATTGCAAGATTCGCATGGAGCCGATGCCCCGAGGTGGCGGCTTCGAGTTTGCCAGTGAAGTTTTCGGAGGAGCCATTCCGCGCAACTTTATCCCGGCCATTGAGAAAGGCGTCGTCGAATCCGCCGCACGCGGTTATCTCGCTGGCTATCCCGTGGTTGATTTCAAGGTCATCGTGTACGACGGCAGCTATCACGATGTCGATTCCAACGAAATGTCATTCAAGAAGGCCGGTCGCCTGGCCTTCCGCAAAGCGATGGAGCAGGCCAAGCCTTGCCTCCTCGAACCCGTAATGAAGATTGCCGTCGAAGCCCCGGATGAATTCGCCGGCACTCTGATGGGCGATCTCAACGGACGGCGCGGGCGCGTGCAGGGCATGGAGTCCAAGGGACGCACGACGGTGATCAACGCCGAGGTGCCGATGGCGGAGATGCTGACCTACGGCACGTTGCTGACTTCGATGACACAGGGCAAGGGCAGCTACCGAATGGAAATGCACCATTACGACATCGTTCCGCAACTCGTAGCCGACAAGATCTTGGCGAATGCGAAGCGGCCGGTGGAAGAAGAAGAATAGCGGCAAACTAAAACCGAAACCAGGATTCTTTAAGATCCGCAAAGCTCGTCGGCACAACAAAGTCAACGGGCTTTGTTTTTTGTCAAGCCGACAGACGGAGGTTAACCTCTCAACTCATTGATTCTTCTGGCACAAAATATCCGCTGCATTTTGCATGAAATTTTCGCCCTGGCGAGCAAGATATTTACATGTGTAGAAACAAATCCGAGGAGCAGCGCGACGCGCCGGCGGAGTACCGGATTTGCGCCCCCTCCCCCGGGTATTACTACTCTTTTCTTTCGCCTGTCCTTCAGTAATGTCTGCCTCGGTGAGGACAAGAAAGGATCAGGAATTGGAACTGAGTCCAAAAGTAAGCATGCGGATTCTTATCGGAAGAGGTGTGGAACAAACGCACTGGTGTTATTCGTGATCAGACCTTTGGATTCGCGGATGCCCATGCCTGCTGATTCGCCATCGATTAGCCAGGAGCCGAAGACGGCAGTTTTGCCTCCAGCATTGGCCATGGGCGCAATGGATTGGTAGACGCAGTTTTCCGCAGTGCCTGACCCTGGAGCGCCTTCGATGACATTGCCATCGCGAATGACTGCAATTCCCTGCCCTTCGCGGCCGAAGAAAGGCTTGCGCACATAGCTGGTCAATTCGCGCGGCCCATCGAGATATGCGGGCAGGAGAAATTCGTGACCCGGATTCAGTTCCCACAAGATCGCCAGCAGCGCCTTGTTAGACCACATCATCTTCCAGATGGGTTCGATCCAGAGCGTAGAGCCCCAGGTGCGGCGGTCTTTACGCGGACCGTACTCGCGCAGGGCCGATGCAGGCGGAAGAGTGGAGAGGGCTTGCGGAGCGAATGGCTCGGAGAGAAGCCACTCCCACGGGTATAGCTTGAAGAGCGTGCCGATCGCATGATTGTCGAGATCGACGAAGGCCGCGTGCCTGGCATCCCAGCCGATCTGCTGCATCTGGATGTGACGCGTCTTGATGCCGGCCTGTTGCGCGGTGTCTTCGAGATACGCCGTGGTCATGCGATCTTCTTCGCTGCCTCCATCGGCGAAGTAGATCGGGCTGGTGGTGTAGTCCTTGAGGTCTTTCCACTTGGCGATGAGTTTCTCGTGCGCGGAGTTGAATTGATCGGCGTCGGGAAAGCAATCCTGCAGCCAATACCACTGCGCGACGGCAGCTTCGACGAGACCCGTTGGCGTGTCGGCGTTGTACTCGAGCAGCTTGATCGTGTCGCCGTCATAGGCAAGGTCGAGTCGTCCGTAGAGCGCGGGCGGCTCCGCGTTCCAAGCAGAACGGATGGCAGCGTGGGCTGCTTCAGGAATACCCATCTGTGTGAGGCGATCCTGATTGAGGATGATGTCGCCGGCAGCGAGGGCGAGGCGCTGAATTTCATTTGTCGCGGCTTCGAGGCGATCGATCTCGCGGGCGGAGAATTCCCAGTAGGCGGACTCATCCCAATAGGGCGTGCCATCGGCCAGGGTGTGATAGGTGAGGCCAATCTTTTCTACGCGCTTCTGCCAGTCTGCGCGCGGAGTCAAAGTGCGACGGCGCATCACTCGCCTCCTGCGGAGTGACCTTCACCGCCGATGCCGCCGAATCCACCTCGCGGTGTGGTGCTGCCGCCAATAACTGAATCGCCGAGATGTCCACCGCTGGAACCGCCGTAAACGTAGTGGTAAATTCCGCCTCCGCCGGTTACGTCGCAGTAGGAGTCCGGCTCCTTGCGGCCTTGATTATCAATGCAGTCGCGGTGCTGGGTGCGACATGCAGTCATGGAGAGAGCGACGGCGGCGAGAACGGTGAGATGGACTTCGCGAGACTTGCGCATGGGATTGATCTTGTGCGGCAAGGATAAAGAATATCCAACCATGCGGCAACTGCACGGAAGAGGCATGGCGTTTAAACGTTCCGGAATTGGTATGAGATGCAAGCAGGATGCTGCGTCCGATTTTGCTGGAAGTTTCGACCGAAATCGGGTTATAGTCTGAAGACCCGCTGGTCTCACCAGCTATTGGAGGAAACAATGTTCATGCCTGTCGCTATTCGACCTTCGCGCTGAACGTTGCCTCGGGTTTTTCCCTGCACTGCCGCCAACTAGCGGCGCCCCCGAGGTTGAATTCAGACCTGGGGTAATTCTGCAAATCACAAACTGATCGCAGCATAACCCCTTCGCTCATGGCGCGTGCACGTGTGCATTCGCGTCATCGTGGAGCTTTCGAATGTCAGTTCTTGAGTGGTTAGTGCCTCCGTCCTCGGAAGAGGATCGCGGCTTTTGGTCTTCGGTGCGCGAATCATTGAGTGGTTCGCACCAGGACTACACAACTGGAAATCTAAATCGTGCAATCCTGCTGCTCGCCATTCCGATGGTTCTCGAAATGGTGCTGGAATCGCTGTTTGCTGTAACAGACGTGTTCTGGGTGGGGCGGCTGGGCGCGAATGCAGTGGCGACGGTGGGCATCACGGAGTCGATGCTGGCGCTGGTGTTTGCCATCGGTCTGGGCGTATCGATGTCGACGACAGCAATGGTGGCGCGGCGCATCGGCGAGAAAGATCCTGAAGATGCGGCGATTGCCGGTGTGCAGGCGATCGTGGTGGGAGTGGCGATTTCGCTGGCGCTCGGCATTCCTGCGGGGATCTACGCACCGGAGTTGCTGCGTGCAATGGGCGCTTCGCCGGAGATTGTCGTGTCTGGGTCGGGCTATGCGCGGATTGCGCTAGGCGGTTGCGGCGCAATCATCATGCTCTTCCTGAATAACGCGATCTCGTGGAGCAGGGGACGCAGCGATTGCGATGCGGCTGCTGTGGGTGTCAAACATTATCAACCTGGTACTGGATCCGTGCTTGATCTTCGGGCTTGGCCCGTTTCCGCGCATGGGCGTGACGGGCGCCGCACTGGCGACATTCACGGGTCGTTCGATTGGCGTACTGTATCAGTTCTACCGGCTGCTGAAAGGGACGGAGAGAATCCACATCCTGGTGCGGCACCTGCGCTTGAACGTGCGCGTGATGATGCGACTGCTGCGTGTTTCCGTCACCGGCATTTTGCAGTTTGCGATTGCAAATGCAAGCTGGATCGTGCTGGTGCGGATCATCTCGATCTTTGGGGCGGCCGCAGTTGCGGGATATACGATCGCGATTCGGATCGTGGTGTTCTTCATTCTGCCTTCCTGGGGATTGAGCAATGCGGCGGCAACGCTGGTGGGGCAGAACCTGGGCGCGAAAAGACCTGACCGCGCGGCGCAGGCGGTGTGGCAGACGGGATTCTACAACATGCTGTTCCTGGGGGCGATCGGGATTTTCTTCTTCAGTTTTGCCACACCGGTAGTGAAGCTGTTTGTGTCCGATCCAGCGGTGGTGCCGATTGCGGCGATTGCACTGCGCACCTTCAGCTGCGGCAACATCGGGTACGCCTATGGAATGGTGATGCTGCAGGCCTTCAACGGAGCTGGCGATACACTGACGCCGACGATTGTGAACTTCTTCGGCTTCTGGGTGCTGGAGCTGCCGCTGGCGTGGTGGCTGGCGGTGACAATGCACTGGCGCGCGGAAGGTGCATTTCTCTCGATCGTGATTGCGGAATGTAGCATCGCGGCGGCAGGGATGGTGCTGTTTCGGCGCGGGAGGTGGGCAAGGCAGCAGATTTAGGCCGAATTCCGGGGCGAATGAGCTCATTCGCCCCGGTTTCACTATTTTTTGGCTGTGATGGGGAATCCTTACCGCTGCTCGATCATCTGAGAAAATGATGGATGTGAAAGAAGCTCGGCAATTTGCGCGTCTTTGGGTTGCTGGATTGGTGTGTACGGCAGCTGTGGGATCGGCTGTGATGGCGTGCGCTCAGAGTGGGTATCCCAGCCAGAATCCCAGTTCGACTACGAATCCTTTTTATGGCAGCGTGACGGCACATGCGATTAGTGACGAGCCGTTGAAGTTGTCGCTGGACGATGCGATCCGGCGTGGGTTTGAGAACAATCTTGGGCTGAGGGAAGCCCAAAGTGGCGAGAAGCTTTTTCAAGGGGAAAAGAATCAGGCGCTGCAGGAGTTTTTACCGACGATCAACCTGAGCGGGGGTACGGGTGTTTTCCAGCACAACCTCGCCGCACAGGGATTCGGGCCCGGGGTGTTGAAACAGTTCGGAAGCCTGTTTCCTAACGGACTGCCAACGGGCGTGTCGCTGATTACCAAGGACGACCTGACGCAGGGACAACTTTCATTGAGTCAGACGCTGTTTTCGGGTGTGGTGATTGCGGGATGGAAGGCGGCGGGCGCGGCCGCAAAGTCTGCCTATTTCCAGAAGATGTCAGCACGTGGCGAAGTTGTGCAGCAGGTTGCGACTGCGTACTTGCGTGCGATCGCAGATGCCAGCGAAGTGGACAATGCAACAGCGCTTACAAAATCCGATGAAGTGGCCCTGCAACACGCACACGATGCGCACGTAGCAGGGACCGTGGCAAACCTGGAGGAACTTCGCGCCAGGGTACAGTTGCAGTCGCAGCAGCAGGCTTTGATTGCGGCGCAGAATGCGGAAGAGAAGGACCTGATCCTGCTGAAACGCGAAATCGGGATTGATCCGGGACAGAAGATCGTGTTGATCGATCCGGCGCCGTATACGGACTTGGCTGAACAGACGCCGGCAGAGGTGCGCGCGATTGCTTACAAGAATCGTCAGGACTATCAGAATCTGCAGAACCAGGTGATTGAGGTGCGCGCGCTGCATTCGGCATACAAGGCACAGCGGCTACCAAGCTTGAGTTTCAGCGGATACTACGGCGTGGACAAAGTGAACGGCAGCCCGAGCCACGGCGTTTTCAACGCGGTGGGAACGCTAAATGTACCTATTTTTCGCGAGGCAAGTATTCGCGGAGAGGTGGACGCATCGGCAGCACAACTGGCGTCGATCAATGCGCAGCTCGACGATTTGCGGGGAAAGATCGACCAGCAGGTACGGTCCGCGTTGCTGGATGCCGACGCAGCCAAGAAGCTGGTGGATGTAGCGAAGTCGAATGTCGATCTGGCGACGCAGGCACTGAACGATGAGACCGATCGCGTGAGTGCAGGTGTGGATGACAATCTACCGCTGGTGACGGCACAGTCTTCACTGGCTTCGGCGCAGACGAATTACGTGCGCAGCTTGTACCAGTACAACCTTGCGAAGCTGGCATTGGCGCGGGCAGCGGGCGTGATCGAGCTTCAATATCGAGCGTATCTGGGACGATAGCTTGTAGCGGATAAGTTTCGGCAGACTTATGGGCGGCGCGTGCGAGGCATGCGCCGCTTTTGCGCGAAATGGTGAGAAGCAGATTCTTCGTTCACCACCCCCAAACCTACCCCAAAGAGCTAAATCGCTCTTTGGGGCCCCTGGTACGTTTGGGGCCCCGTTCTCTCAGAATGACACCCACTGGACTCGTCGAGCTTCGTCTTAGTTTGCAGGCGTCAGTTTGCCGCTCAGCGCGAGATCGATGTCGACTTCTTTGGCTACTTTGAGAAAGCCCCAGCTTGGATCCTTCAAGCCCCATTGGACATAGGGAATGACGAAGTGGGTCTTGGCGTTGAGGGCTCCGCCGTCTATGTGAATCTGCATTGGGACGGTGAGGTCATGCGGCGTGCCATGCAGCGTGAACGTGCCGGAGACTTGGATGGTGGAATCGCCGGTGGGAGCGATCGCGCCCTCATATTTCTGCGGAACAAATGTAATTTCAGCGTAGTGTTCGACGTCAAGTACGTCTTTGTTCATCTTCTTGTCGCGGCTGGCTTCGCCGCTGTTGCCGCTGCCTGCCGCAACCACAACGGAGCCGGAGATGGTGTGCGCGGTGCGGTCAAAATCGATTGCCCCGCTCTGAACGTGGAAGGTTCCGTTCACGTGGTGGCCACTGCCGCCGAGTGCCCATGCAACCTGACTGGCAGCGGGATCGACGGTGAAGGTCTGATGTTGTGCGAAGGCGCTGGAGGCAAAAAGCAGCGCCGAAACGAAAATAGCGGAGCAGCAAAGGTCTTTCATAATTCTTTCTCCTGAAGTTAAGTACGACTATTGTTTTTGTGCCGGCCGCGGCGTGTTTTGCGCGAGCCACGTGCTGAGTGAAGCAATATCTTTGTCGGGCAGATATTCATGACCGGCCATATCGGAATTAGGAACACCAAACTTGATGATCTGGGCAAGGTGATCGATGCGCGCGGACTGCGATCCCGTGCTGCTGCCCGCCGTCGTGGCGCCTGTGGTGAGAATTGCCGGGGATTCCGTAAATTCAGATTGCCACTTGATGCGCGTGCGACCGTCGGCATTGTGGCAGGTGGCACAGTAACGGTTATAGAGTTGCTGTCCATCAGCCGGAATTGCGGCTGCGACTGCTTTGGCAGGCAAGTGCCATTGCTGCTCGTCGGCGATGTGCTGCTGAGCTGCGGGATTCTGAAGGCTTGCCAGATATGCAACCAGATCATTGCCTCTTCTATCTTGAAATAGAAATGCATAAGACGGCATGATCGACGAGCCGCTGACCTGGCGCGGATCGAAAAGGTGCATCTTGAGCCAGAGCGCAGAACGTCGAGCGCCGACTTGCATGAGATCGGGTCCCTGACGACGATTGCCGATCAGCGGAGGCCGCTGCTGATGCACCTGGTCGACGCTTTCCACCGGTCCCCACATGATGACGTCGGCCGTGTTGGGGCGGACATATTGCGAATGGCAGTGGATGCATCCCTCGGAGATGTAGACGAGGCGGCCACGTTCAACAGCGGTAGGCGAAGCGGCAACGGGCGCGGAAGGCTGAACACGATAGACGACGAGCGCGATGAGAAGCACAACGGCGGTCAGAGCGAGTTCGCGTGGACGGTGACGGAAGATATGGACGAGCACAGGGAAAAGAACCACGGCAGATGCAACGGCAACAAACGCGGGCGGTACGTGTCCTAGATTCTGGCCCATGCCGATGCCGAGTGCGGAGCCTATCCAACCGGCAATGGCGTAAATCCATCCCGCCTGTCGCCCTCGTTGAGCGGGGGACGTGGCAGAGGACAGCAGCGATGGATAAGCGACCAGCGCCACCGAGTACAGCGACACGCCTATGGGATAGAAGACAGACGCAGTGAGAGCGCGAGCGGGATCGAGCAGAAGCAGGCAGGCAAAGGCCAGCGCCCCAACAGCAACTGCAAGAACTATTGATAAACCGCGGCGACGCAGTAGGAATGCACTGAGCAGCGCAGCACCGAGATGGATAAGGCCGTTAGCCCAGAGGTGGGCAGAGCCCTGCCACGTGCCTGCTTTCAATACGGTCGTGTTCTGGATAATGAAGAACGCTGCTGAATCGAGCCAGATGAGTGCTGCGAAAGAGGCGACGACGAGCACGAACGGAATTATCGAGGAGTTTGTCAGCAACGAAGGTTCTGACAATACTGGATCAGAGATCGGTTCGATAGTGAGATTCGCCACCACGATGCCCACCAGGCAGAGCAGGCCAGCGGTCGCGGACTGGGCTTGCGGCGAGGCTGTGAAGAGCGATGGGATGTTGCAGAGAAAATATCCGATTCCGGTGCCGATGCCGACTTTGAGTAGTGCGCTGCGATCGCCGGTCCACTGGCGGAGGTTTGTTACCAGGGTGACGGTTAGTAAGCCTAGCCCGGCGCCGATGAGGAAGGATACGGCGATTGCGGCGGTGACTGTAAGCGGAACAAGGGTGAGGAGTGCGGCGATCCCTGTGACGCAGAAAGCAAGCTGCATGCGCCGTGAAGCGGATGCAAGAGATGAGACGCGCGGGGCGAGCAAGCTGAGAAGGATGCCGCCGACGGCCATTGCGGCCATCACAGACTTCAAGTGAGCGCCGGTGATGCCGAGTGCATCGAGACGATGAATAAATGCGAACTGCGCAAAGATCAGGAAGTAGACATAGGTGACGGCAATGAGGCCTACACCTTGCACTCCAGATTTGCGCAATTTAGCGAGTAGCATGCGATAACCAACCTCTGCGGAGTCCTCGCGCCTGGATGACAACGCAGATGCCGTCAAAGACCGCGATGCTCAACCATGCTGGGGCGAGGGTGTGATTCAGGACTGCGGCAAGAACAAAGATAGCCACGGAACTGCGAATGATTGCCGTAAGAAGCCATACAGCTTCAAGCCGGGGTACGCCGCCGGTACGCCTTACGAGTAGCGCACCATAGAGATAAGACAATCCGACGGCGAGCACGAACGCTCCAATGAAAGAGAGAAAGGGTGTTGCGTCGTATGGAACTGAAATGCCCATCATGCGAATGGTGAACACGGGCGCCGCGATGAGCAAGACGCCAGTGGATGTGTCGGAGGCCCCGGCGATTAGTTGATATACAAGCAGATAGAGGTCTTTCATGCGATCACCTCATGAGTATGTTCAGATGCGTTGAATCCGTGTGCACGGAGAAGCGCTGACGTCGCGACGAGCCACTCTGCGGATGCGATGAGCATGAGAATGCCGGTGACAAGACGCAGCGTGTAGAGAAGGTTGCGTAATTGTCCTGGAGCGCTGGTGAATGCGGCGTCGTTGCCTTCAATCCATCCTGCGATCATCATGATCACAACGTAGGCGAGGACGCTCCAATTCCACATGTGAAACGACCAGCGGCGGGTGAGAATCCATCCGTCGTCGCCGAGGAGTTGAACCAGGACCACAGCGAGGAGCGCAGTGAGGAACCCCGCTACTGCAATCAGCGAGTGACCGACGAGACCGTCGGTAAATTTGAAGTGGTCCAGAACGCCGGGAAGGAACATGATCCAGCCGGAAACGACGAGAAAACCCCACCACCAGAGAAGAGCAGCGCGCCACGAGCGAGTGTTCTCGTGCCACTGAAAGGTTGCATAATATGCGGGCACGAGCGGTAGCCAGGCGAGTAGGCTGCCGAGGCTGAGATATTGAGAGGGCAGGCGATGGCTGATGTCTCCGCGGTACATCGATAGGCACAAGAGCGCCTCTGCGGCGAAGACGATGGCGGAAATGATAAGAGGCCATTGGCGCCCAGGTTCGCGACGGGCTACGCCAAAGGGAACGATCAGCAGGATGGCGACGACTCCGAGCGAGGACTCGAGCTGGCTTTCGCCGGTGGGTCCGCCCGTTGACGGATTGATGGCGGGATAGAGACCGGGGCTTGAAGCGACATAGATGGCGAAGGGAACGGCAAGAAGAATAGCGAGGCCGATGATCTTGATTGCGTGTGCGGACCAGAATCTATTGCGCGCGGAGTTCCAGGCGAGAACAACAGAGACGGCGAGAAGCAGCCAGAGCGCAAGCATGGCAGCAGGAAATGCAAAACGCGCATAGCCAGACCAGTCGAGGAAGAGCTTGCCGCTGGAGTGGCCGGCTAGCCATGTCAGCGATCCGACGAACAGCGCGGCCGACCATGTCCACAGCACGGGGCGGCACCACGCGGCGGTAGGGCCGCGATCGGCGCCGTAGATGCGGAAGAGCCAGCCGAGCATGGGCAGGCCACACCATCCGTAAAGAAGGATGTTGACGTGGACCATCATCCAGCGGCCATAGGTCCACTCGCCAAGGACAGCGTTCAGTGAAGGCAGAAGCAGAAGCAGCGCGAGCATGACGCCGATAACGTTGCCAGCGACGAGCCACAGAAATGCATGCCAGGCAGCGGCGGCGATGGGGTGCGCGGTGAGGATTGCCTGATGGGATGGGTTGGAGGGATCCGCAAGCGATGGCTCGTGCGCGATCGCGTTCGTGTTTAACGATGTTGGTGCGGGCGGTTCCAGAACGCTAGACGGTGCGAGGTTCATAGATCCTCCCGTCATGCATTTCGACGAAGCGATCGCAGCGGTAGGCGAGGCCGCGATCGTGAGTCGCCATCAGGAGGGTGACACTTTCGTTAGCGGCGACATCGAGCAGAAGCTGAAAGACAGTGGCGCTGGTGTGCTCGTCGAGCGAACCGGTGGGTTCGTCGGCCAGCAGAATTTTGGGGTGGTTCATAAGCGCGCGGCAGATTGCAGTGCGCTGGCGCTCGCCGCCTGAGAGTTTTTGAATTTTCTGATTGAGCCGGTGCGTGAGACCTGTGCGCTCAGCCAGTTCTTGCAGGCGCTGATTGGCGAGGGCGCGGTTGGTTCCGGCTGCCACGGTGGGGATGAGGCAGTTTTCCGCAAGCGTAAGGTCGGGAATGAGGTTGTGAAGCTGAAACACGAAGCCTACTTCATGGCGCAGCAGCTTGAGCAGGTCGCGATGGCGGTTGACCTCGATGCCGTTGACGGCGATGCGACCGCTGTCGGGAGCGTCGAGTCCGCCGAAGAGATGGAGCAGCGTGCTTTTACCGCAGCCGGATGGGCCACAGAGCGCGATGGTTTCCCCCTTGCTGGCTTCAAAGTCGACGCCGCGCAGCACGGTGATCGCGCCATCGTCGTATGTCTTCCATACGTTTTCCGCGCGAAGGACTAGTTGGCCGTTACGAGCGGGATTTGTGGTGAGGCTGCTCATTCGAATCGAAGCGCCTCCACCGCACGGATGCGCATGGCATAAACAGCCGGATACAGAGCGCCGGCGATGCCGGTAAGCAGTGCCAGCACAATCACGATGAACATGAGAAGCGGCCTGATGGAGGCGTCAACGTAGCCGTCGAGGGCGGGAACATGCTTGAGCGTGAAGAGCGCCGTGAGGCCAATGATGAGGCCAGCGAATGCACCGAACGCTGCGACGCAAGAGGATTCCCCAAAGATCATTGCTGCGATCTGAGTGTTGCTGAAGCCGTTGACGCGGAGGATGGCGATCTCGCGAATGCGTGTGAAGACCGACATGATCATGGTGTTCGCAATACCCAGTCCGCCCAGAATGAGGCCGCATCCGCCCACAGCCCAGGCGGTGGCTTTGAGGATCTTGAATTGCGAGTAGGAATGCTGAAACTCGGTGTCTTCGAGCGCGATGAGGTTAGGGTAGCTCTCCTTGACCTGGGCTTTAAAGGCAGCAGCGTCCTCTTTGTTGTGAAGCTTGATGGTTACAACGGATGAACCGTCTTTGTGGAAGAAGCTCTGTGCGGCCGCGAGAGGCATGAAGACTCCACCATCCTCAAAACCATTGGCAGTTTTCAATATGCCGATTACGTGGAAGGTTCCGTGTCCAATGGGAACGCGGCTTCCGACGGTGGCGTTGAGGAAGTCGGCGGCACGTGAACCGAGGACGACATCTTCGTTGTTGTTGCCGAAGAGAATACGATCACCTGCGAGCCAAGTGGCTTTGCGAATGCGGGCATCGCTGGGCGTAACACCGAAGCAGGTAATGATGGGATGGTCCGCGCTGGAAACGATGCCGAAGAGAACAGGGTCGGCATGAGCAACCGTGGGCCAACTTGAAACTTCGCCGGCGACGGCCGCTGGAACATTGCTGAAGAAGAGATCGGAGACGTTGCGCTCGAAGACGATGACTTCGCTATCACTCGAAAGAATGCTGGAGAACATGCCGATGGCACCCTGAAGGATGGTGACCACTGTGAGCATGGCGGCTACTGAGAAGGCAATTCCAGCGATACTGATGAACGAGCGGATGCGGTGGCGGCGGAGATTAGTGAGGATCAACTTGAGGAAGATCATGCCCGTTCTCTCGCGACTGCCTCCTCGGCCATCTCGCAGGCGCTATCGGTTACCTGGCGCAGTTCACCTTCGAGGTCGCTGCGGAGTTTCGATAGAAACGACAGGGCCGGGCGGTGAATAAGCAGCCGGTGGAGCGTGAGGTCGCCGATGCGCATAAGACGTTCGAGGCGTTCGACGGCGCCGCAGATGCCAATGGCGCTGGCGATATTTGGGCGGTCGAGGAGTTCGTCGCGGGCGGCGGTCTTACCGGTTTCATTCGCGCTCTGGAGAACGTCCTTGAGGTCGTCAATGGTCTGATAACCGAGGCCCCAGCAGACGGCGATGCGCTCAAGCAACTGGATCTCGCGCGCGGGGGCGCCGCCTAGCATTGCGGGAACTACAAGTGTGAGGCGGATGAGAGAAACGGTTTTGCCGCGTGCGATGCGCTCGGTGGTTTCGCGCGTATGGGGCAGCATGGAGTAGTGAAGGTCGAGACTCTGGCCATTCAACAGACCTGCAACGCCGAGCCGCTCCTCGATGTAGGTCATTACGTGATTCTTCCCGTCCTGTGGGCAAGCTGCGACGGCACGCCACATGAGAGCATAGGCGCGGTTGATGAGAGCAAGCGCCGTGAGGATGGCGGTGGCTTCGCCGAACTCCACGTGTACGCACGGTGCGCCGCGACGTTCTACGGCGTTATCCATGCAGGGCATGTCGTCGAAGATCAGCGATGCGGTGTGGAAATACTCCAGGGCGATGGCAATGTTGTGCGCGGATTCGGTGTCCAGATTGTAGGCGGAGCCTACGCGGTGGACCATTTTTGGACGGACCATGCTGCCGGGATTAGAGAGCACGTGGCGCAGAGCATCTTCAAAGCCCGGATCGAGGAGCGAGGGCAGCGGCAAGGATGCGCGAAACGACTCTTGCAATGAAGCCGCGTTGTTGTCGTCAAACTGCGGTTCTCTTGGCACTCGTGTCCTCTCCAGCCTGTGTTCTTTGATTCGGATTGCAGCGCGCGAGAACACCTGATGGGTCTCAGAAGAACGAGCCGCCTTGTACTTGGTTGAGACGCGAATCAGCGGGTTTTGGCTCGGATAAGGAGGGTCGAAACGGGATGAAGTTTTGTTCATTTGACAGGTCTTACAGGTTCCTGTTGTAGCAAAGAAGCTTTCTTATCAACCATATCGAATGCACATGACGATGAGGCCACGGAAATATGACGAATCGTTCATAGTGTGCGCTCAGTGAAACAAATCTGCCTCGAGTTCGCTCAGGACTTCGATCCCGTGAAAGAAAGACCGCGTCTAACCCCATGAACTAAGATTTGACCCATGCGGCTTCTGTTAGTTGAAGACGAAATCGATATTCAGTCATTTTTACGGCGCTCGCTTGAAGAAGCGGGCTACCAGGTGGACGCGGCGTCAAATGGCACGATTGCGGAACGTCTTGCGACCGAGAACGGGTACGACATCCTGGTGGTGGATCTGGGGCTGCCGGACTGCGATGGAATCAGCCTGATTTTGCGCTTGCGGCAGATCGGGGTAAAGGCGCCGGTGTTGATTTTGTCGGCGCGGCGTTCGGTGGATGACCGGGTCCGGGGGCTGGAGCAGGGCGGCGACGACTATCTGACCAAGCCGTTTGCGCTGGCGGAGCTGCTGGCGCGGCTGCGCAATCTGCTGAAACGGAACGGTCCCGCCGGAGGCGAATCAACGAAGTTGCGGGTGCTGGATCTGGAACTGGACCTGCTGCGTCGCGAGGCGATTCGTTCAGGCGAGGTGCTGCAATTGACTCCGCAGGAGTTTGTGCTGCTGGAGTATCTGTGCAGAAATGCAGGACGCGTAGTAACGCGATCGATGATTCTCGACAAAGTGTGGGGGATGCGCATCCAACCGGATACGAACGTGGTGGATGTGCACATCTACCGTCTGCGCGGGAAGGTTGATGGCAAAGGACAACAGCCGATGATTCGTACGCTGCGGGGAGTGGGATATGTCCTTAAAGACCGCTAAACCGGTGATGCATAGTGCGGCGTGGCGCATTTCGCTATGGGGGACGCTGGCTTATGCAGTCGGCACCATGCTGGTGTTTGTCTTCCTCCACCAATTTGTCGCGGCAGATATTCAGCGGAGAAGCGATGCGTGGCTATCTGGTGAGGTAGAAGTGCTGGGCGATGTAGCCGAGCACACTCCAAAGGACGCGCTTTACGGACGCGTGATGGGCGAAGTCGCCGAGCTCGCCAGTAAGGAAGTGCCGAACCGGGTGCGCGGAGAGAGCGCCGCCAATGATTCGGTTTTCTTTCTGCAGATGGGCACAAACGGAGATACCCAACTCTGGGCTGGTCCGGGGAGCAGCGACGCTTTTGTTGCAGCGATTCGAAAGGCGACGATTCAACCAGAAGTGCCAACGGACGTAAATGTGGCGGGGACTGCGATTCCCTTTCGCGTTGCGACGCTGAGTATCGACAGTGGAAATCGCGTTTACCTCGGCCTGTCGGAACGCGACGAATTGCGCGTACTGCGAAAGCTGCGCGTACGTTTTATTTCGTGGTGGCTGCTTCTGGTGGCGCTCGGGTTTGCAATTGTCTTCTACACGACGCGCAGAATGCTCAGCCACGTGCGGCAGATTACCGAAGCGGCTTCGGGCATCGGACATTCCGAGTTGAATGCGCGAGTACCGACCAGTGCGCGCAATGATGAGGTTGGACAACTTGGGCGGACACTGAACCGGATGCTCGACCGGATTGAAAACTCGATGCACCAGCTGCACACAATCACGGATTCACTGGCGCACGATCTGCGCAGCCCGCTGACAGCAATTCGCGGGAAGCTGGAGATGTCGCTCTCCGCTGCAACCGATGCAGAGCAGGCCGAGCCGATTGTTTCAGCGATTGATGAACTGGATCGTCTGACGGAATTTTTGAATGCTTCACTCGATGTGGCAGAAGCGCGGGCCGATGCGCTGCGGCTGTCGCGGAGCGAGATCAACATGGATGAACTGCTGCGCATCATGATCGATCTGTATGAGCCTTCAATGGCGGAGAAGGGATTGCATGTGAGGTTGCGCAGCGCGGGGCCGGTTACGATTGACGCGGATGCGGCACTGGTGCATCGCATGATCGCGAATTTATTCGACAACGAATTGAAGCACCTTCCGGCTTCCTGCACAGTGACAGTGCGCCTGGAATCGGGCGACGGAGTTGCATTGCTTTCTCTCGAAGACGACGGACCGGGATTTTCAAACGACGTGAGCGAGCATCTGTTTGAGCGTCGCGTCAAGGGCAGAGAGTCAAACGGACACGGACTGGGACTGGCCTTTGTGGATGCGGTTGTCCGTGCCCATGGCGGAGCCGTCACTGCGACCAACCGCGAGGGCGGTGGTGCGCGGATTTCGCTGACGCTGCCGCTGGTAGCGGTTCACGCCGTCTAAGAGCCCGGATTTTCAAAAAATCAGCTGGAAAGCTTAACGATCATCTTCCCGATGTTCCGCGCACCGGAGTGAAGAAGATCGATGAACGCTGCGGGCGCTGCGTCCAGTCCTTCTACAACGGTCTCACGGTTGATGAGCTTTCCGGATTTCAAAGCGGGCACCGCCTCCTCCAGAAACGCGGGAATCTCCCTGAAGTGATCCGAGACGATGAATCCCTCAACGCGCAAGCGCTTGCCGATAACAATCGGCAAGTTGCGCGGGCCCGGCGCGGGCGTGTTGTAGCCAGCGATTCCGCCGCACATGGCGATCCGGCCATAGTTGCGTAATGAGCTCAATGCGGCTTCAAGTTGGGGACCGCCGGTGTTGTCGAAGTAGACGTGAATCCCGTCAGGAGCGCCTCTCTTCAGATGTTCGAGTGGATCGCCATCGCGATAGTTGAAGGCATAGTCGAGCTTGAGCTGATCCCGGAGGAAGCTGACTTTTTCTTCGGAGCCGGCACTCCCAATCACCTTGCAACTGTGAATCTTTGCCAACTGGCAGGCGGCATTTCCGACCGCGCCTGCGCCACCCGAAACAAAGATTGTCTCACCGACTTTCAAGCGCGCGATGAGATTGATGCCCACCCATGCGGTCAGGCCGGTCACGCCCAGAAGTCCGAGATATGCGGAGACTGGGGCTACGGCTGCATCGACGATCTGCAGATGCGAAGTCGGCGCAACGAAGGCTTCTCGCCAGCCGTACATGCTAAAGACGTAGGTCCCCGTGGGAAACTTCTCATCCTGCGAAGCGATCACGCGTCCTACCGCACCACCTTCCAGCGGTTGACCGATCTGAAAGGGCGGAACGTAGGACTTGGCATCGTTCATCCGTCCGCGCATGTAGGGATCGACGGAGAGGCACACATTGCGCACCAGCACTTCGCCGGGATTGGGGTCGCGGATCTGGACGGTGGCAAATGAGAAGTTGTCCAGGGAGGGTTCTCCCTGAGGGCGGGAGGCGAGACGTACTTCACGACTTTCGGTAGGCATAGCGGTCGGACACAAGAATAGCGCGAGTGGCTCGACAGAGCTCCAGAGATGCTAATGCCCCAAAGAACTCACCGGAAGCGATGAGAGATCAGAGGACGTAAGGCACTAGGGCTGCGGTGTGACGAGCATAGGTGGCGTAAGTCTCGCCGAATTCGGTGCGCATCCACTTTTCTTCCATGCGGAGTTTGAGCCATAACGCGATGAAGACGAGGAAGAATGCGATGAATCCACGCACCTGGGAGAGAGCAATTGCCGAGCCCAGGAAACCGGTCAGAATGCCTGTGTAGATAGGGTGACGGACCACGCCATAGGGACCGGTGGTGATCAGTTCATGGTTCTGCTTGATGGTGACGGAGCGGCTCCAGTTGCTTCCGAGGTGCTCACGTGCCCAGACGGCGAACAGAAGGCCGGCGATCATGACGATCGCTCCAAGCCAGAAAGGCAAAAGGCCAGTGGGCCAGAGCTGGAAATAGAGCCAGGGTAACGGGATGCGCGTCGTCATGAGGAGGACGATCGCGATCAGAAAGATGAAGACGCGGAAGAGGCGGGAGGAGGCGGGCTCGAGTCGCTGGGTGGATTTGGTGTTGACGGCCTTGATCTGCCAGTAGAGGAGAAAGACAATCCAGACCGCTGGAAAGAACCATTCGTAGAACCAGAGCATGCAGGACCTCAGGGCGCTAAAGTTGTTTACGCAGGTGAGCTACGGGCGGTTCCAAGGCGCATACATTCGACCGCTCCTTATCCCTGTTTTTTGGGGATTGACTGGGTCAGGATTTGTCCAATCAGCATCTAGCGTTGATGAACGCATGACAAGCGTGCGTTTAATGTAGGAGTCGGAGGTCGAGCGCGGATGGCTGGGAAACTAAACATTGAATATATCGTCGAGCCGGATGGGTCGGCGCTGGCGCGGCGGACGGCACAGCATTTTGTCGAGGTGGTGGAGCAGGCGGTATCAAAGCAGGGGCTGGCGCGAATCGCCATCAGCGGTGGCTCGACGCCGAAGGCCGCGTTCCAGTTGCTCGCCGATCCGAAGCAGCCATGGCTCAAGCGTATGCCGTGGGACAAGCTCGAGCTCTACTGGGTAGATGAGCGGACAGTTCCACCCGATGACGCCGACAGCAACTACCGCATGACGCGGGAGGCGCTGCTGGACCACGTCCCGCTGGAGCCGGAGCAGGTGCACCGGATGGAGGGGGAGTTGGATCCGGAGGTTGCAGCAGCGCGGTACGAATCGCTGCTCAGGAATAATTTCAGGCTGGAGGGGGCGGAGACTCCACGGTTTGACCTGATCGCGCTGGGGATGGGAGACGACGGTCATACGGCTTCGATCTTTCCGCACACCGAGGCGATCCACACGCTGGGACGGCTGGTGACGGCGAACCAGGTTCCGCAGAAGGACACCTGGCGCATTACGCTGACGTGGCCGGTGATCAACCAGGGAAGCTCGGTTTTCTTTCTGATTGGCGGGCAAAACAAGGCTGAACTGGTGAAGGAAGTCTTCACCGGACCACGCGATCCGGAGCGGCTGCCGAGCCAACTGATCTGGCCCGCAAGCGGTATACTCACTCTGATCCTGGACAAGGATGCTGCTGCTTTGTTGCCCGCGGCGGATGGGCAAGGCCGTGGAATTTTGGAGAGGGAACGATGATTTTGGCAGGGGATGTGGGCGGCACGAAGGTCCACTTGGCGCTGTTTGACTTTACCGCGGGAAAACTGAGTCACACTCGGGACAAGCAGTATCCGGCGAAGGAATATTCAGGACTTGAGGAGATCGTCAAGGAGTTTCTGGGCACGGATCGGGTGAGTGCAGCCTGTTTTGGCGTACCGGGACCGGTGCGTGACGGACGCCTTCGCCTGACCAACCTGCCGTGGACGCTGGACAGCCGCGAACTCGCCAAGAACCTCGCCATCGATCACGTGTTCCTGATCAACGACCTCGAGGCAAATGGATATGGCGTGGCCGAACTCGGGCCCGATCAGATTTTTGTGTTGAGCGAAGGTGACGCCAGCCAGATCGGTAACCGCGGACTAATAGCCGCCGGAACCGGCTTGGGCGAAGGCATCCTGGCTTGGAACGGGCGCATTCACGTGCCGTATCCCTCAGAAGGCGGGCATACCGATTTCGGCCCGCGCAACGAGGAAGAGATCGAGCTGCTGCGGTTTCTACAGCGGAAATACAACGGGCGCATCAGCTATGAACGCGTTGTGAGCGGTATGGGGCTGACCAACATTTACGAGTTTCTGCGCGACGACCGGGGCATGGAAGAGCCAAAGTGGCTGGCCGATAAGATTGAGGAAGCGCATGATCCGAATAGCGTGATCACGGAGATGGCGTTGACGGCCAAGAGCGAAATTTGCGCCAAGTCTCTGGACATGATGGTATCGATCTACGGCGCGGAGGCGGGAAACCTGGCGCTGAAGGTGCTGTCGGTCGGCGGACTGTATGTGGGTGGGGGGATTGCTCCGAAGATTCTGGAAAAGCTGAAAGACGGCACCTTCATCAAGGCGTTTCAGGACAAGGGACGGCTTAGCCAGTTGCTGATCAACATGCCGGTGCGGGTGATCCTGGATAGCCGTGCGGCGCTGCTGGGTGCTGCAGCTTACGCCGAGGCACGGGCAGCGGAGTTGAGCGGGGTTTCGCCGCGAGCAGCTTCTGTGGCGCATCACGCTTAAATCTGAAACGGACTACGACAAAAGGCCAGCCTGGCGGTTGGCCCTTTTGCTTTGAGACGCCTGCGAACTAACGGCCGAGCGTGTAGATCACGTTGATCTTGGTTTCGACTTCCACCGGTTCTCCGTCGAGGAGGTAGGGCTTGTACCGCCAATGCGAAACGCAACGAAGGGCAGATGCCGCAAGAGAAGGCCAGGGTGTACTTAGGATGCGAAGGTCGTGAACGCCTCCATCCCTGCCGATTGTGGCTTGGACAGTAACGGTTCCTGAAATATTCGCGTCCTTAGCGTCCTGAGGATAGACGGGAGTCTCTTTCTTCAGCAACATTCCGGTAGTGATGCCCGAAGCCAATTGCACCGTGTTGGTAGAGGAAGACGGCGCATCGGGCGGTGGGATCAGCGCTGGATCCTGGGGAGAGAGCCCTTCGACCAGATCTACGCTCGCCGTAAGAATCTTGCGCTTGTTTTCAAAGATGGAAATCTGCCGTGCCAGGTAACGGCCTTGGACTTTGGCAATTTTGTCGAAGGCCATGACCATCGAGCCCCATGAATATTCGACCCGCAGGATGGGCGTACCGGCGCTGAAGCAATACGTTGGGAAGAGACCCAACGGGACTTGCTGAATGCGACCGTGCTGCGGCATCAACGGAATGACCATCACGCATTGCAAAGCTCCTGCGGAGATCTTGACGCTATCTTGTTCGAGACGGTATTTCGACGGATCGAGTTCAGCCGGCTCGGGGAGTGGAGACAGAATTGCGGACCGGAGCGCGTACTCGAAATAGTCGAGCACACCTTCGCCTCGGTATGCATGTTTTCCATCGGCCGTATGCCACACGTTGTGGGTAGCGCCGGGACGTGTCCAACTGTTGCGATAGATTTGAGGCGACACCCACCAATGCTCGAAGGTTCCATGTTCCTTGGGAGCGGACGAGTCGTCGTAGGTTTGGTAAGTTGCCTTGAGATGCCAGGGTTTTAGCGCGGCATCGTTGAAGTCATAGGAGGGCGCAGCGGCATCGAAGTAGTCTTTCGGGTTGTGGGGTTGGAAGGTTGCGGAAGGAGAGGCCGATTGGCCAAGTGCGGTGAGAACAGGGGCCAGAATGCAGAGCGTCAGCGACCGGAGCATTGTGGCGACAGATTAGCATGTCTCTTTTCGCCATTCAGGGAAAATGAGAATGACTCTGTTACCGACAGTACCTGACTGTCAACCCGAGTTGATCATCTGCGGTGTTTTGTGCGACAGGAAAGCCAGTTTCGTCTGTTGTTGGAGATGGAATTGAGTTCCGTTGCAAGGGAAGCCCTGCAGTGGTTATCGAACAGTGGGTTGCGCGGATCGCTTAACATCGGACAAATAGGCTCGGAGGCTTTCGTCGCGATGGTCAAGTGGGCGCAGCGAATCGTGGTGGGGCTGGTGGTGGCATTCGTTGCGCTTTATGGGGGCGACTGGGCAGTCTACAAGATGCGCGGATCGCCGCAGGGATCTGTCGCGGTGAGCCAGACCCTGGTGGTTCCGTTAAAGGGCAACAAGTCGGAATACGACTACCTTGGAACGAGCGACATGCCGTGCAGTGTCTCCATCTTTTCGCAGGATGGCAAGAGTCCCTGCTGGCAACTGCGACGCAATCGCGCGCAGAATACTAACCTTTAAGAAATCCTCAATCGTTACGAATTTCTACCCGACCGCCATGGACGTGTGTTCATTGCTCACAAGCGTTCGTGATATGAGTCACGTTTTCCATTCGCGCATATGCGTACTATCGAGAAATCTTGCTCCACACGAGCAGATGGACGACAGGTATGTACAGCCAAACACAAAACGAAAATGGAACTTACAATACGCGCTGCCTCTATTGCTTCCTGACAGTCGCATCTTCTGTAGAGACTAAAGAAGAGCTGGAAAAGCTGGAGTGTCAGCACGTTTGCCCGGAGAGAGCCCTCTCTGAACTTCTGGCAGCCAGGATCGCAAACGAGACCCACGTTTCCCGCAACTAAGCAGTTGCCCTTATTTGTCTGGAGTGCTGGAGGATGAGGGCGCCTGTGCCGGCGGCTTCGCTTGCCCGCCTGAAATCTTCTTGTAGAGTTCCTGATCAGCCGAACGGGTGATGGTGCTTGCCTTGTCGAGCTCCGCCTTGGCCTCTTCTTTCCGGCCCATTGCTCGATAGAGACGGCCGAGGCGCCAGTGCACGTTCACGTCGTTGGGAGTGAGTTTTTCGGCAGTGAGAAACTCGCGAAGAGCATCGTCGTTGTGCCCATCGCTAGCGGCGAGAATGCCGAGATCGAGGTGGGCGAGACCCATCGAGGGATCGAGCTTTACTGATTTCTCTAGCAATTGCGCAGCATCCTCGGGCTGATTCATCTGAATCTTCGCGTCGGCGATGTAGAGAAGAGATTGCGCGTGGTTGGGATCGTTGGCCAGTTCTGCCTGAAATTCTGGTATCGCTTCGGCGTACTGCTTTTGCGACCAGAGCAGGTAGCCGAGTCCGAAGTGAACGTTGGGCTCACTGGGCTTGGCCTTTACGGCTTTGCGAAACATTTCGATAGCGCCGGAGGTATCGCTCATCTCGTCGAGGGCCTCGCCGGCAAGCATGTCGGCTTCGGCGGAATCGGGGTCGAGGTTAAGGATCTCGTGATAGACGTCGAGGACGCGGCTGTACTGCTTGGACCAAAGATAGCTGTGGGCGAGGGCAAGGCGAATGGGCAGGTTTTGCGGATCAGCATCAGCGGCGGTTTTGAGAAAGGGCGCGGCTTCGACGTATTGGCTAAGTCCGTAATGTGCCATGCCGAGAAGAATGGCGTAGCGCATCGCCTCAGGTGACTTGGGCGGCGCGTTTTTGTACAGGAGGTTGAGCTCCGGAACCGCCGCTTTAAGATCACCTGCCTTGAAGAGGGCCAAGGCAAGGTTGAGACGCAGACCGGGCATGTTGGGCTTGAGAGCGAGGGCCTTGCGATAGAACGGAATGGCTTCTTTGTAGTGCTCCTGGCGCGCCTCGAGCAGGCCAAGATGCGCGTAGGGTTCGGGATCTGAAGGATGCGACTTGAGGAGGCCACGCCAAGCTTGTTCGCTTTCTGCGAGTTTGCCTTGCTGCTCGAGAGCGATGGCGGATTGGCGAAGGTCCACGGTTTGCGCTGCGAGAAATGTGGCAATGAAGAAGAGGAGAAGCGGCAGTCTCGTACGTGCGATCAGTTTCACCCGCCTGCCTTTCTTTTCGTCCCCGCTCCCCACAAGCAAACGGGGCATCTTTATTTTCGCTCGGAGAGAGAAATGCGACAACTCATGCGCCAGAGCTTTCCATCGAATCAGGCCACCTGCAGGTATCTCTCCCGCACAATCCTGAGGTGATGGATCACGTGGCCGGGAATGATGAATGCAAGCGAGCGGACAGTGAATGGATTGTCGCTGGCGATGCCTGCGCGCATCCATGCTTCCGCGGGAAGATTCTGAAAGAACGAGATTGTGGCGAGGCGCACATGCTGGAATTCTTCTACGTGGGCACCCCATGAGATGGTGTCGGCCTGTGCGCCAGTCGCTGAGATTCCCTGATCATAACTGGGTAAAGGCGTAGTGAAACCACGAGCAAACCAAAGGGCGCGAAAGACAAATGCGCGTTCCGTGTCGGTGATATGATTCAGGACCTGGCGGATGCTCCACTTGTCCGGAGCATATCGATGGAGAGACTTCTCCTCAGAGATTGTCGAGAGGAATTGCCGGCAATCCTCAAGCTGACTCTGGATTACCTGGAATGGGTTGTCGCCAGCGACCTGATCGATGTAGGTGAAATAGTAAGGTGCGGCTTCGTCGGGCTTAGGTCTTCCAATCATGGTTGTGATTTTATCGTTCCGCATGCAATATCTCTACGTTTTGCGAGGTCGCGTCATGCGCCGTTCTTCAAGTCAGGATATTTAGCGTAGATCATGCGCTGGTTTTCGGGGCTTAGATCCTTAAGTCGTGTGGGCTTGTCCTGGGGACGGGTGCCTTTCTGATTCAGCACGTTCATCAGGCTCCATTCGCGCTGGGGCTTGTCTGGCTCTGAAGTTTGGAGATCGTAGCGGGTGAAGTCGATGGCCATCGGTGCGCTGTTGGTGGTCCAGTCACGGAGCAGCGCGAGACGAAACTCGCGATTCATATACCACTCGATTTCGAGTTTCTTTTCGGAGCCGGGTGCGCCAGTTCCTTTCGCATCGAAGCGGTAATTGAGCGCGTCGTTGTTGGGCGTGTGCTTGCGCCATTCGAGGCCGAAGTCGCCTTCGGTCATTACTTGTGTATCGGGCCAGCGATCGTGCACGGCTTGCAACCACCAGGTCAGATCTTCGTCGTGACCGATGGATAGCTCCCAGATGGATGTCACGAAGCCGAAACCGTTCAGCGACTGGCCTTTGTCGAAGTGCATCGCGGTGGTGTCGAGCATTTCCTTGCGGCCGACCTGGGTTCCAAGATTGCCCACGGTTTCAATCGGGCCTACGCCCATACGGCTGTTGAATCCGCCCTCGAAGCCTTGACGCCGGGCAGCGAGAAAATCGCAGGTCCAGCCGTCAAGACACACGCAGTCGATGAAATCCTGCTTGCCCTGGGCCGGTTTGAGGTAGTGTTCGCGGCTGGGGTAATAGGGGTAGCAGATGCCGCCGTCGCCATCGCCATTGTCGATGCCGTGCTGGCTCCAGATTTGTCCCTGGCAAACGTGGATGCCCTCGTCTTGTGCGAGGAGGCGCTGGTTCTCCGCATCCATAAAACCAGCGACCAGAGATTGCGGACGATAACCGCCGCCCACCATGGTTGAGATCATGCTGAGGGCTGTGTGGATGGTGGCGCGATTGTTCTCACGGGTGTCGAACATGGGCGCGAAGTATCCGCCAGGGATGAACGTGATTTCGTCGCCGTAGCGATGGTGATAGTCGACGAGAAGCTTGCGCCCTTCCTGGTATTCCTTGCGATCATCTTTGAGTGCAAGCCAACTGACCGCCCAGGTCATCCTGCCCTGCGGACAGCCGCGCGCAAAAGCCTCGCGCCGCGAGCGGATGCGTTCAGGGCGATTGTCGACGGCCTCATCCTCGCCGAGGTTGCGTGTTGGCGTGACTTCGATCTGGTTGACGCGGAAAACGGAAACGTGGGTCAGAAATCTGCCGCGCAAGGGAAAAGGCGACGCGGCGAGTGCGAGGCCTGCTGCCGAATTGGTGAGCGCGATGGACGCGGCGGAAGCTGCGGTGCCGACGAGGAATTGGCGCCGGCTTAGCTCGGCGAGCACAGTCTGGTTCGTTGTCTTTTTTTTCATGTTGTTGTCGGGAGTGGATTCGCTCCGGATTCTGTTCTTCATTTTTGCAGATACGAGCGGGGAACCTGAGTTTGTTTTGGGTGAGCTCAGCTTGGTTAGGATAAGCGTCTGACAGGGGCTGCGCGGAGCTAGGGTCGAATTACCTCTAAACAGGAAGTGACTCTGTTCCGGTGCATGAAATCCTGACAGCAACTGCAGATCCCTCCGCTCCGGTCGGTATGACATACCCGATTAGGGGCATGGCGGGCGTCTGACGCTTTGGGCCTTGGTCTCTGACACTGATTTGGTTTTTCGCATGACTTCCGGTGTTTCGGAAGGGACTGCAGATGAGCGCTTCTCAGGAGTGCATGCGGGCTACGTCGCGGAGTTGTCTTGCGGTGATTTCGAGAAATGTTTCGATGTTGGCGCCGGGGGGCGGTTCCAATCCTGACTTGGCCTGGATGGCGGCGGCGAGGCGCTGGGCGAGGAGTTCACGGGTGGCGAGAGGCATGTCGAGACGGCGGGAGAAAAAGCTTTCGAGTACCTGGAGGTCGGAGGTTGAGAGCTTGGCGACTCCGTGATCGGGAAGCGAGAAGCCGGCGTGAGGTTCGGGAGCGAAAGTCGAGGGGGCGAAGAGGTTGGCGGTGAAGGTGCGGGTGGACTCGGTGCTGGCGGGTGCATCTTCGATGCGGTCGCGCACGACGAGGGTTCCGGCGGCGAGATCGCCCAGGCGCTGGTGATCGCGTGAGACGAAGATGGCGATGACGCCGACTGCGTAGGGGACCACCCACGGAACCATGTCGATGTAGCGGATGAAGTTGCGGGCCATGGATTCGAAGAGGCCGATGGCGCGTCCGGAGCGCTGGTGATCGCGTGAGACGAAGATGGCGATGACGCCGACTGCGTAGGGGACCACCCACGGAACCATGTCGATGTAGCGGATGAAGTTGCGGGCCATGGATTCGAAGAGGCCGATGGCGCGTCCGGAGCGCTGGATGACGCGGATGCGGGCGATGCGCTTGCCGGGGGTGCGGCCGTTGTTGAAGGCCTCAAACAGCGTGAAATATCCCCAGTTGAAGAGAAAGATCAGGAAAAGGTAGAGAGCGGTTGCCCACTGCGCGGACAGGCGATTAAAGGCGGTGAGGCTGGGGAGGAAGTAGGCAAATATCCACATCAGGATGCCGATTCCGATGCCCCAGATGACGTAATCGACCAGAAGCGCGATGAAGCGGCTGCCAATGCCAGCCAGGGGCATTTGAATCGCGACGAGTTCAGGGGTATCGATGCTAAGCTGATCAGAACTCTGGTCAATTTGATCCATGGCACCAATTCTATCGAATCAATGGATTGCCAAGCGGCGGCCACACTGGGACCGGCTGGCTTTTTTGCTTAGCCGATCGGACCAGCACGGGCTGAGTGACCTTTCGCGGGCCGAGTTGCAGGAGATGGCGCTGCTCTACCGGCAGGTGGCGGCGGACCTTTCTGTACTGCGGCGGGATGAGACGGCGCGCACCTATACCGACAATGTGAACCAATTGCTGGCGCGGGCTCACCACATCATCTACTCGCGGCGCAAAACGACGTGGCTTACGCTTTTTCGTTTTCTGAAGGATGAGTATCCGGCGATCTTTCAGCGGCAACTGCCCTATGTGGCTGCGTCATTGCTGGTGAGCGTGGCGTGGGGCTTGCTGGGCGCAATGATCACCAGTGCCCGACCCGAGTTTATGCGGCACTACGTCGGGCCGGCGATGATCGCGACGATGGAACAGCACAAGATGTGGACAGAGTCGATTGTGAGTGTCGCACCGCAAGAGACCAGTCACATCATGACCAACAATCTGTCTGTGAGCTTTGTGACTTTCGCCGGCGGCATCTTTTTTGGGGTGGGCACGTTCTGGTTTCTCTACCGTAACGGGATGATGCTGGGTGTAATTGCAGTGGCTTGTCATCAGTACGGTATGTCCGTTCCGCTGTGGAGCTTTATTGCTCCGCACGGTTCGCTGGAGTTGCCGGCGATCATCATCGCAGGTGGTGCGGGCTTTCGGATCGGGCACGCGATGCTGTTTCCGGGCGGGTATCGCTGGAAAGAATCGGTAGCGCGGGGAGGCATTGAGGCAACACAGCTGGTGTCGGGCGTGATTCCGATGCTGGTGGTGGCCGGATGCCTGGAAGGATTCTTCTCGCCGTCGCATGCGCCGGTGTGGTTGAAGTTCACGGTCGGCGGGCTGCTGTTTACGCTGCTGTTGACGTGGCTTTTCCGGCGGGTGAAGGCTTTGCCGACGGAAGCTTAAATCTGGTTCATCCTGCCATGGGGAGTTTCGCTTTCCCACCATGACCTCGTCATGAATGGGCACCCGCTATTTATTTCGATACATCGCGGCCGATCTGGGTGAGATCAAGCTGGCTTGGGCTGTAATCGATATAGCCTAGGCCGACGCGCATGTTGTGGAGGACGGCTGCGGGGATGGTGATGGCAACACAGATGCCGAAGATGGCGTGCGCAATGGCCAGCGGGTAGACGTTGCGCGAACGCACGAAGACCAGGCAGGCCGTCAGTCCCCAGACGAGGGTAAGCGGTGTGAGCACCGGATTGGGCAGATGCGCGAGCGCGAAGACGAACGCGCTGACAGCTGCGGCAATATTGGGGTTGGGCACGATGCGTAACAGGCGTGCAAGAAAATATCCCTGCAAGAGCAGTTGTTGCAGAAGCGCCCAGATGGTGTAGCCGCCGAAGGCCAGGAGCCACTGCTCGGGCCGGCCGGGGTGATGGAGTGTGTGGAAGCTAGCGGCGAAAAAGGTTGCGACTGCGGCCATCAAAACGGCTACACCGACTACCCACGTCGAACGCCAGAATCCCGCGACGCAGCAGCCCATTGCTCTCCAGCCTTCGAACGACAAGCTGATAGAGATCATGAACCATCCGAGCGCGATGAAGGAGAGCCAGTGATGGAGCGGACGCGGCGTCCAGATGACGGCCAGGATGAAGCCGAAACCAACTGCGAGTTCGCCGATCTCCCATGCGATGCGCCGTGGTGATGTTGCCGCGGCGCACGCGCAGCTTGCGTTGGATTCCTCGGGGACACTCATGCGCAACCTCCATGCCGAAGGAAATCACGGGGACTTCGGCAAACCGGCTACCGATGCAGCCGCCGGAGCAAACTGCCTACCCAGACTATGCAGTCTGTTAGAGCAGATAGACGGCTAGCATACTCCCGGGGTTATCCGAAGAAACGCCGGATAACACTTTTGTGGAGGACACAGTAGTCACCAGTGGTCACCGCTATACCTTGAGGAAAATTTTCCTCCGGTAGAGGATCCAAACCGGGATAAAGCAGAAAGTTGTGAAGGAGACGGAGTAAGCGAATGCGGCCCAATGAGGATTGGGGATATGCGCGAAGGTGTGCGTGACGAACGAGACAATGAATGGGGTGCGCTGACCACTGCCGTTGGAGACGGTCAGGTTGTAGAGAATGCCTGGAGTAAGTTCGCTGAACATATAAGCGGCGATGGCGTTCGAGCCGAAAACGAGCCAAGGCCAGGTCCAACCTTTACGCCAGCCCATCTGCTCCACTGCGAAGTAGACGACGGTGAGCAGAGCGAGCGAGTAGCCGCCAGCGACCAGAACAAATGAGCTGGTCCACATGTTTTTATTCAAGGGAAATTCGAGCGACCAGAGATAGCCGATGGCGAGACTGGATAGCGAAGCGATCGCGAGTCCCGCGGTTTTCGTTGAAACGGATCGGGCGCTGCGCAGGAAGATTCCAGTAAGGATGCCCATTAGCGCGGTGCCGATGGCGGGAAGGTCGCTGAGCAAGCCTTCAGGATCGCGAACGTTGTGATCGGGCGAGTAGAGATAAAGGTGATGCGGGAAAATAGCGCGATCGATCCAGGAAACAAGATTCTGGGTCATGTCCATGAAGGGGACATCGCGGCCCGGTACGCCAACTCCGGGTATGGGAACCCAGCGGACGAGAATCCAGTAGCCAATCAGGCACGTAGCAAGAGCTATCCACTTGGTGGAGGCACGCTGATCCCACAGGTAGAAGAGACCGACGACGAGGTAGCAGACGGCGATACGCTGGAGAACGCCGTAGAAGCGCATGTGCGGCGTTTCGAAGAATGGGAAGCTGTTGACGATGATGCCGAAGAGGATGAGGACGATGGCGCGGATAACGGTGTGCTTCGCTAATTTGGCGCGCGAGTCGCCCTTGGCAATGCGTGCGTGGAAAGCAAAGACGACGGAGACGCCGACAACGAATACAAACGTGGGGAAGACCAGGTCAGTGGGGGTTAGGCCGTTCCAGTTGGCGTGATTCATGAATCCCCATGAACCGGGGCCACCGTTGTTGTTCACCATGATCATGAAGGCGATGGTGATGCCGCGGACGACGTCAAGGGCGAGGACGCGCTTAGAGGGATTCTTCGCGAGAGCCGGATTGGTAACGGTGTTTTGCTTTTCAGTAAGGCTTGGCTGCATTGGTACCCCAGGGAACTGCTTGCAACTTAAGCTACTCGTCATGACCCGGATTCGCCAAGTCGGTTTATGAAACTTAATCCAGCTCGCGCTGGATATTTCAATGTTGGATTTACTTTATGTCACCCACTCCGAACATGAAGGCGTCCATCGATTCGAGGGGGCTGAAACCGAACTCACCATCGTCGAGGGCTTTTCGCGGTGTGAGGGTGAAGCAGCCGCTTTCTTCGCGCTTGATCGAGAGCGGAATTTCCGATTTTGAAATCACGACCTTGGAGCCGCCGATGAGCATATTGTTTCGGGCAATTGTGAGGGTCCTCGAGTTCCCTTCCGATTTGAACTTGTAGAGTTTGAAGCGGGTAGGATCGACGCCGCAGACGCTGAATAGCCCAAGCTGGCCAGAGGGCAATCGGACTGTTGCGTGCGCTCGGTTAACCCGTGCAGCGTAGTTGCTGCGACCGCCCTCCGCGGCTGACTCTTTATCCAGGGGCTTGAAGATTCCGCTGTCGGAGTAGTAAACGATGCCGACCTCTTCGGGCACGGTTTTCTGCTGGGGGCGGGCAGAGAGCGATGCAGACCACATGAAGCTTGCGAGTACGAGAGCGATTGCCAAGCAGTCTTTCTTGATCACTGCGATGCTCCTGGTGATGGATGGACAAGGCAATCATAAGACAATAGCGGCGGTATATTGGCCTTTTGGATCAAGAAGTCTGGTAGAGGGAATGGCTCGCTCATTCCAGCTGCGCACTGAAGCGTACCCTGCTTGGTGCCTTGATGAAGCGCCGCATACAGTGAGTTCAACGCAGGCGAACAGGCATATCTACTGATCGCTCCGTTGGCGCTGGGTCAGGCTTGTAGACAGTTAACAAAAGAATAGCCCGAACCTAAATTGGTCCAGGCTATTCTTTGTTGCCGCAACTTGAGCGGATCTATTGGACGGTCAAGGTCACAGTGGTGGTTTTGTTGATACCTCCACCTGTGCCAGTGATAGTGATCGTACGGGTGCCGGTGGTGGCTCGCCGATTGACGGTGATGGTCATGGTCGACGTTCCGTTACCGGTGATGGATGTGGGGCTGAAGCCGAGAGTGACCCTGGAACCGGCACCTGTCCCGGAGAGGCTGACGGCCGAGTTGAAGCCTCCGGAGACAGTCGAGGTAACTGTGACTCTGCCGGAGGAGCCGCGTGAGATGGTCAACGACGCAGGAGAAGCGCTGAGGCTAAAGGTTGAGCTTGTGTTCGTGACATTAACTGTGACGGTCGTGGTTTCAACCGTGGAACCGCTGGTTCCAGAGACCGTGATGGTGTAGGCGCCAGTTGCGACCGTGGAAGCTACGGAAACGCTCATCGAAGACGTGCCGGTGCCGGTGATCGAGGCAGGCGAGAAGGATGCAGTAATTCCTGAGGGTGCTGAATAGGATAGGGAGACTGCAGAGTTGAAGCCTCCCGTAACGGTGCTGGTGATGGTGCTGGCGCCTCCAGCCCCGCCGGCAGTAAGCGCGAGCGAAGACGGCGAGGCCGAGAGACTGAAGCCTGCGGCAGGCGGTCCCGTCAGTGCGGTGATGAGCGCCGCCGTGGGGCTACCCCATCCCGTGACCAAGTCGAAGCCGGTGACAGCGGAGTAGCTGCCGGAGGTGCCGCTTTTCACGTCGTGGAAGTCGGCTGCATAGGTTGAGGCATTGGCATTCTGCGAGTAGATGGCGGGGTTAATAAAGCCAAGCGGCTTTTGACCGTTGTTGGCTTGTTGCTGATTGGCGAGAGCAATGAACGCGGCCCACATAGGTGCGGCGAAACTGGTGCCACCGTAGTAGTTTGCCTGGCAGGCCTGCTGGTCACCGCAGGTGTAGAAGGTGAAGTTGGCATTGGCGGAGACGTCAGGACCGTTGCGGAGCGTGGTGGAGCCGTGATTGGAGGAGTTGATAGCCGCGGTCTGCCAGGACGGAATCGCAATGCCGTCGGGGCTGATGCCGCCGCCGCTGTCGACCCACGCAGTTTCAGATGCCCAGGGACCGGCTGCCGAGGAAGTTGTGAGGTCGGTGCCTCCAACAGAGACTACATATGCGTCGTCTGCGGGCCATGCCTCGTTTCTGCTGGACCAGGTAGAGCTATCGCCCGAAGCTGCAAAGAAGTTCTGGCCTTGCGCGGACATTTTCTGGAAGTAGATGTCGAGAGTGGAGGGATCTGCCGGTGTCCAGCCCCAGGAGCAGCCGATGGTGGTGGGCAGGGGGCTGTGGGTGGTCATGGCGCTGATGATGGACGTATCCGTAGAGCCGACGTACATCGTCAAGCTGGCGAGACCAGGTGCCATGCCGATGGCCTGGGTCATGTCGAGGTTCTGCTCTCCGTCGTCGCAGCCCGGATAAACGCAGCTGGTGCTGGTGCCATCGGTGGAGAGCAGGGTGATGGGCACGTTGTTTGTCTGGCCGACATTCTTGAAGTAGGTGGTCAGGTCGGCAAGGTCGGTGCCGTAATACTCAAGCAGGCCTAGATTCTGGCCGGCGCCGGTGAGAGGTCCGGAACCGTAATAGGCCGCGCGCATGTCGCTGCCGAGGAAGGAGGCCGAGGGACCCGATCCGGTGGTTGCGTGCGAGACGACCTTTTCCGCATCGATGCCGTGAGCCTGGGCATACTCATCGCGGCTGGTGTGAAGAGCGCGGGGGATGGAGTAGTTATCAAGGCCGGAGATGTGCCAGAGGTTGAAAGGCAGATCCAGCGTGGGCTCGGCGTCCGGCGCAAAGAAAGTGCGAGCTTCGGTGGGGTGCTGGTAAGTGCGCATGTTCAGGTGGAACGCAGCTTCAATATTGGAGACCGAACCCTTGACCTGGACCAGCATTCCGTCCCGGGAGCCGCCCACGACTTCGAATCCGTATGTCTTGGCAAAGCGGAGAACCGTGTCGTATTGGTCCGCCGTGGGACCGAAGCGGGCGGTGAACTGCGCCGGGGTAACGAACTGGTGGAAGTTGGGACTGGACGGATTGTAGACGTCGGAGAGAAAGGCCTTGAGGCCAGCCGGATCGCGCAGGGGCAAGACCAGGTCGAGTTGCAGCACCTGATTACCGGGCAGTCGGCCGTTGGATTGGGCGTGGCCGTCCTTCACTACGTCGCGTACGTGGTGCGTCATGACAGATTGGGCCAAGCAGGTGGCTGCAGTGAGCGACAATCCTGCAACGAGTGTCAGGAACTTCCCAGGTTTTGAAAGCACGGGTTCTCCTTGGATGGGGGTTGGAGGAACCGACGGGGCTTGCGGTGGATTCCCGGCGTTGATGCATTCTCCAGCAGGCGTCGATCTGGTGTCTACAGAATTACAGGTAGCGATGCAATGAAGGTGGTTACATCGGCTACTGCCGAAGTGACCTTCGGTACCCGGACCAAATGACTATCGAAATTCGTTCGACTTCCTAAGGAAGATTCTTCGAAGCTCACAACCAGACGAGTCACCCTGCAGCATGGCTACGGTAGGATTACGTGCAAAGCGAACAAGCTGGTTGAGATGACGTAAACTCTACGCTTCAAGGAAATTCCAGTTTTTTGTCCGCAATTGTTTGGAGGAAGCCGTGGCCGAGTTTCAACCTTTTATTTCTCCGGATCAGCGACCGCCGGAATTTACGGTGCGCGCGCTGGTGCTGGGTTCCATCTTCGGCATCATTTTCGGCGCGGTCACGGTGTATGTAGGATTGCGCGCCGGACTGACGGTGGCTGCCTCGATTCCGATCTCGGTGCTTTCCATCAGCATTCTGCGGGCATTCGGGCGTGCGTCGATTCTGGAGAACAACATTGTTCAGACGACGGGCAATGCGGGGCAGTCGATTGCTTCGGGAGTGATCTTCACGCTGCCGGCTCTGGTGTTCCTGGGATTTGATCTTGAGTACTCGCGGATCTTCATGCTGGCTCTCATTGGCGGGTGGCTGGGCGTTTTGTTCATGATTCCGCTGCGACGCCAGTTGATCGTGAAAGAGCATGGGGTGCTTCCCTACCCTGAAGGCACGGCCTGCGCGGATGTGCTGATTGCGGGCGAAAAGGGCGGATCGTTGGCCAGCCGGGTTTTTCTGGGGCTGGGACTGGGCGGTCTCTACACGTTCTTCCAAAATGCGAACCTGTTTCGTGCGTGGCCAAGTTCGCCGGAGTTCCGGCCTGACTTTGGTCCTCAGCATGTACTGAAAGGATCTTCGGTCAATGCGGATGCGACGTCGGAGTATCTCGGCGTGGGCTACATCATTGGATCGAAGGTGGCGGGAGTGATCTTTGCGGGCGGTGTGTTTTCGTGGGTGGTGGTGATGCCGCTGATTTACTTCTTCGGGAAAGAATTGCCGCACCCGGTATATCCCGGACAGGTGCCGATTGCGCAGATGGGCCCGAGCGATCTGTGGGCAACTTACATCAAGCCAATGGGAGCGGGCGCGG
Source organism: Telmatobacter sp. DSM 110680 (assembly GCF_039994875.1). Lineage (GTDB taxonomy): Bacteria > Acidobacteriota > Terriglobia > Terriglobales > Acidobacteriaceae > Telmatobacter. Next base: position 193,751 of record NZ_CP121196.1, read on the forward strand.
TGGCAGCAGCGGGCGTGATCACATTGCTGAAGACGCTGCCGACGATCTGGAGCGCGCTTTCGGTGGGCATCAAAAATATGCGGCCGGGTGCCGATGCGGTGCAAGCGAAGCCGATCCGCACGGAGGATGATCTTTCGATGAGCGTAGTGCTGATTGGATCGCTGCTCATCGTGGCCTGCATGTTCCTCTTCCTCGAATTCAAGCCGGTACCGGGCGCGTTTGTGGGATGGGCGGCAAACCTGGCGGCATCACTACTGGTGGTTGTGTTTGGATTTCTCTTTGTCACGGTGAGTTCGCGCATTGTTGGATTGGTGGGATCTTCGGCCAGCCCGGTTTCGGGGATGACCATAGCGACGCTGATGGCGACAGCGGCGGTCTTCCTGGTGCAGGGATGGACGGCTCCGGCATTCGGAGCTTTGGCGATCACCATCGGCGGTGTCGTTTGCATTGCTGCTTCAAATTCGGGAGATACATCGCAGGATTTGAAAACCGGCTACATCATCGGAGCCACTCCTCGACTGCAGCAGATCGCATTGATGATTGGCGTGGTGATTTCCACGTTGATCATTGGATTGACCCTGAACCTGATGAATACCGGACTGCAGGAGTTTCATGCGGCTGCGCAGGTGTGGGATATCAACGCGGCTCATCCGGGCGTTTCGGTGCAGTCAGACATCAAGCATCTGCCGCCGCAGATTCGAGTAGTCGCGGATGACAAGACGACCACGTCGCACCAGTCGTCGGAGTACGTGGTGTTGAATGCGATCGGATCGACGGAGTTGCAGGACGGGAAATATCTTTACTCGCCCGCGACGAAACAGATTGAAGTGCATTGGATTCAGGGAATCGGGAGCGCTGCCGCGCCAGCTCCGCAGGCACGATTGATGGCGACGGTCATCAATGGAATTTTGAGTCGCAAACTGCCGTGGGGCCTGGTGCTGATCGGCGTGGCGCTGGTGATTGCGGTGGAGTTGCTGGGGATTCGCTCGCTGACGTTTGCAGTGGGCGCTTATCTGCCAATCGGCACGACACTGCCAATTTTTGTCGGCGGCGTGGTGCGCTGGATGGTCGACAAGGCGGCCGCGCGCGCAGGCGAAGGTGAGGCGGAGAGCGATATTTCATCGGGATCGCTGTTTGCATCTGGATTGATTGCGGCGGGCGGGATTGCGGGACTGATCGGGGTGGCGTTGAAGGCAGTTGAAGCTACCTACATGGATAATCGCGACATACTCAACTTCCCGCGCGGGACGTTCCTTGATCACACGTGGGTGTCGGTGCTGGGGTTTGCGATGCTAGCGTATTCGCTTTACTACTTCGCACGAAAGCCGCTGAAAAAGTAATCAGCGGCTCCGGTGAATCTATTTATGAATTGGACTTGCTGCCAGGCAGTCTGCGGCCTGCCTGGCTTTCCGGCCTAGTGCGCCAAGTGGCACAAGTGCCAGATTCCGTATCCCACCAGAAAGATGCAGCCCTGAAGAAGAACAGCCGAGCGAACACCTCGTGCCAATCCAAGGCCATCGGGGTTTGTATCAGTGCTTTCGACGTCGACTGCGCGGGACTTCTCTGCGCGACAGAGTTCGGAGGATTCGCCGATCGAGATGACGCTTGCCGGTAGAAAAAATGAGTTGGAAGGAGCGGCGATTCTGAATGCCGGGGCCCGAAATTCGCAGACGGTTTGAGATGGCACGATAACTCCCACCCTGAAGGTGCATGCAGGAGGAAGCACACACCCTTCAGGACTTGAGCAAATTCGCTCACTGATGAAGCGATTTTCCCGCTCTTTCTTCAGGAAATATGTGATTTATATCACTAGCGTTGATCGCTGAAACAGACCCATATTTGTGGATATTCGGTACCAAAGTTTGGCCCCGTGGGGTGGTCAAAAAACGAGGCCGCTGATAGGCCGCGCAGTTGGAAAAGTAGTTTGAGCAAATGAGAACTGTGGTGGGGCAGAAATTGTGCTTTCCCACCCAGACAGAGCTTGGATCGGGCACCCAGAGTGCGCTGATGGAATGCATGTTTGTTGTTGCGTGTGCTCAGCAGTTGGCGTCGGTGCTGCGTTTGCGAAAGACGATCTGCAATTGCTGACGCCAGTGTTCACTCAGAGCGATAAACTCCCAATCGACTTCGGGAGAGAAGTAACGCAGCACGGGCAGGTTGGCGGGATGTATGCGCAGCGCCGGTGCGGCGAGCAAGAGGCGTGGAGACAGAGGCGATATCTCGGTGTCGGGAAAATATGCTTCCCGTTCGAAGGCGGAGAGCGGACGATCGCTGACGGCGGTGCGCTGGCGATCGGCATTGAGAGCTCGAACCCGTATCCAGTAGTCGAGTGCCTGCAGAGGCAGATGTAGATCTTCATCTGCTTTGAGTTCGATGACGACCAGGCGACCATTGCGATCAAGAGTAAGAAGGTCGAGCATGCCGCGATCACCGGAAGAGAGCGCCGGGACCTGCGAGTAGAGTTGGTCGCCGCGAAGAGAAGGAAGAAGGTCGCTGAGTCCGGCGCGAAACTCCGATTCGAGCCAGCGTTCAGGCTGAATGCGGAAGAGCGGATCTTTGTGCACTCCGTCGCGATGACGACTCGCGAAAAGGCGAGCACAGAGTTCCCGGCAAAGGTCTTCGGTTTCTTCAGTGAGCGGAGTTTCGTTGGCGCCAGCGCCGAAGGTGATTTCGTTCTGCTGCGAGAACGACAGCGTATTCGCGCCGTGGCGGACGCGGGCAAACTCCAGACCGTGCAGGAGCAGTCCCACCTCGGTTGCAGAATGAGCGCGGAACTCTACGCGAGTCCTTGCATCCGGCGGGAGAAGCTGCATGACTCTGTCAATGCCAGGTTGGCAGCGATTAAGCGCGGCCTCTTGCGAAAACGCATGCATGAGGCGTGCGACCTGGTTGCCGCTGTCGCGAATGTCGACGGGCTCAAGCTCTTCGCTCCGTTCATCGAGCGTGAATAGCTGAAAATCGGCAGCGGCGTGGTTGAGCCATGCCATGCGCTCGGCGGTGGTGCGTGCAGAGCCTTTGGGCACAATCACCTTGAGTCCGCCAAAGTGACGCCGCGCATCGGCATGATTGCGGCAGTAATCGAGCCAAAGAATGCCGAGGGTGAGGATGTCGTCGATTGTCGAGGGGGATTCTGCTTCGCTCACGCCGATGATGGCTTCAGCAGCGGTGCCGCGCAGAAGGCGTCCGCGAATATAGGCGGGACCGAAGCTATGTTCAAGGTCCATAGCCGAACGCAGGCCGTCTACCTTGGCACCGAGGAAGGCGCGAGAGAGAACGCGCTCCACTAGCCGCTGATAATTACGGCGTGCGGAGTCGCGGGAAGTGGGTGTGCGGCGGTCGGTGTTAGGGACGAGTTCAAGGGCCTGCGGCTTGGGTGCGCCCATGCGGCGGGTGATGATGCGCAGACATTGTGCCCGGTGCTGGATCTCAATCACCGTACGCATGAGATTGCGTTCTTCGCTCCAGAGCTGAAAGAGGCAGCGGCCGTGCGACTGGGTTACGGAGTAATGGGCAAGGCGCATATCGAACAGAACGCGGCCGTCTTCAAGCAATGCCGCCGCCGGATGATTGGCAAGATACTCTTCTAGGATTTCAGCGAGTGCCCCGGCGGATGGGATGTCGACTGCTGTGGGCACGCGCCAACTACCAGTTCTGCCGCGAGCGCAGATTGGTAATGTGCGCGGTGTGATGGCGGGAGTGCCATGCGTAGAGGGCTAGAACTGTGGCAAGATTCTGGCGGCCGTTTTCAGGATGAACATAGCCGCGCAGGAAGTCGGCTTCAGAGAATGACTCGAGCAGCGCTACCCAGCGCTGGTGGAGGGCAGCAACCATTGCGAGCGAGCCATCGATCGGCAGGCGGTTGTCGGCAAGGCGGGCCCAGGCGGCTTCGTCATAAGGCTTGATGGTGGGCCAATCTTCGGTGAGGGCAAGTTTGTAACGGACGTATGCGTTGGCGTGACTGTCAGCAATGTGGTGCACGAGTTGACGCACAGTCCAGCCGCCTTCGCGATAGGGTGTGTCGAGCTGGGCATTGGTGAGACTGTGAACGGCAGTGTGCAACTGCTCAGGAAGCTTGCGGAGGATTTCGATCTGGCTAGAGCGTGTGCCGAGGTCAGACGAGGCGGGCGGGGAGAACCGGCCGATCGGGTAGCGAAGGTCTTCCAAGTCTGTCATTGCCCAAATGCCTGGAGGCTTGCGGCGCACCGGATTCTTCGGCGCCGGCGAGAGATTAACTACTGAGAGGGGTGATGCTTCGGCATCTTGTGTTTCGGTGCCTGCTTGTATTGGTTGTTCTTCACATGCAAGCCCTTGGGATGTTCTACAACCCGCGGATCCTTAGGCGGCTTTTTGTGAAAAGGCCATATAGCAAAGGCCGGAGCAGCACAGACGACCAGAAACAGCACCGCAACTGCAGATTTCCTCATGGCTGGAATGTAGCACGAGAACGAAGCCAGCGAAAGTACCGGAAGTCACCCGGCGCATAACGGTAATCAAACTGAACAGGAAGGACTTTAGCCCTTTAAAAAAGACGGGCGGCCGAATCGCGCATTTGCCGGGACTGGCCCACTTAAAATGAGCCAGCCATTCGGATTGATTCGTTTACGAAGCCTTAGTGCCCTGAGCGTGTCGAACCGGGACTAGGCCTTGTGGTGGTGATGGTGACGATGATGATGGTGATGCGTAGTCGCGGCAAACGCCGGAGCTGCGAACACGAGGACCAGGAGCATAGCAGCAAAGATCTTCTTCATGGGGTGAATCTAGCATGATGTCCTTTGTGGAAATACCAACACGGGGCATATGAATCAAGTGAGGAAACGGCCGATCCCAACATGCGGTGATTTGACCTGAGGCGTAAACTGAATTTAACGATGAGCCTACCTGTCACTTCCCCCCAGCCTAGTCACAGACGTTACTTTTTTGAAAAATTTGGAATCACCGAGCGACTGCTTGAGCGCTGCCTCGGCGAAGCCCTATCCGCCGGCGGCGACTATGCCGATCTCTACTTTGAGTCGGTGACTTCGACGTCGCTGGGCGTGGACGAGCAGATTGTGAAGTCCGCCAGCCAGGGGACGAGCGCAGGGTGCGGGATTCGCGTGCTTTCCGGCGAGCGGACCGGATACGCGTATACCGATAATTTGAGCCCGGAGCGGCTTCTTCATGCGGCACGGACTGCAGCGATGATTGCATCGGGGCCAGCCAAACAGCTGGTGCAGGGATTCACAGAAACAGAAGGCGCAGACCTCTATCCGGTTCCGTTGGGTGGGTTCGACCTGGACCTGGCAGCGCGGCTGGAGTTGATTCTGCGGGCTGATCGCGCGGCGCGGGCGTACGACTCGCGCATTGTGCAGGTGCGTTCGAGTTATAGCGAGGAGCTGCGGCGTATTTTGATCGCGGCTTCGGATGGAGCGTTTGCCAGTGATACGCAGCCTCTGTGCAGGCTGAACGTGTTTGTGATTGCCAAGGACGGCCCGACGACAACCAAAGGATCGAGTGGCGCAGGCGGACGAGCGGGGCTGGAGCAGTTTGTGGGATCGAAGAGCCCGGAGCACCTGGCACAAGAGGCGGCGCGCGGGGCAATTCTGCAGCTTGGGGCGGTTGCGGCTCCGGCGGGCGAGATGCAGGTGGTGCTGGGGCCGGGATGGCCGGGAGTTCTGCTGCACGAGGCCGTGGGTCATGGGCTTGAGGCGGACTTTAACCGTAAAGGGACATCGGCTTTTACCGGATTGATTGGGCGAACTGTAGCTAGCACCAAGGTGACCGTAGTGGATAACGGCACGATGGCCGGGCGGCGTGGATCGCTGAATGTGGACGACGAGGGTTCGCCTACACAGGAGACCGTGCTGATTGAGAATGGCATCCTGAAGGGCTATCTCACGGACAAGCTTTCGGCACGGCTGACGGGGACGGCCAATACTGGTTCGGGGCGGCGGGAAAGCTATCACTGCATTCCAATGCCACGCATGACCAATACCTATATGCTGGCTGGCGATGATGCGCCTGAAGATATCCTGCGCTCGGTGAAGCGGGGCCTCTATGCCGTGAACTTTGGCGGCGGACAGGTGGACATCACCAATGGAAAGTTTGTCTTCTCTGCATCCGAGGCTTACTTGATTGAAGACGGCAAGATTACAGCTCCGGTGAAGGATGCAACTCTGATCGGGAACGGGCCCGAAGCTCTGAAGTATGTGTCGATGGTGGGAAACGATCTGAAGCTCGATGAGGGCATCGGGACCTGCGGCAAGGATGGGCAGAGCGTGCCGGTAGGCGTCGGGATGCCGACGATCAAGCTGGATAAGATGACGGTGGGTGGGACGGGGCGGTAGGAACGTGCCTCCGGGGCCAACGCCCCGCAAGTTCTTGGACGGCCGTTTGCACGGCTGAAGCCGTCCCCCAAAGCCGCGAGCCTTCCGTAAACTGTGAATCGACGGCCGTGCGCAATTACTTCTGGTGGTCGGCTAGCCATTTTGCGGAACGGGCTTGTGCCGTGGCGAGGTCGGCGGGAGTGAGGTGCTGGCCAACCATATCGCGGGTTTTCTCTGCCTCTTGCTGATGTGATCCGGACCAGTTTTTGGCGGCTAGATCAAGCCAGACATAGGACTCCACAAGATTGACCGGGACTCCCTGGCCATTGGCGTACATGGAGCCGAGGTTGAACTGTGCACGAGGCAGTCCTTGCTCGGCTGCTTTGGCATACCAGGCAGCGGCCTGGGCGTAGTTCTTTTCGACTCCGGTGCCATTGTCGTAGAGCAGGCCGAGGTTGAACTGGGCTGAGGCGTTTCCCTGCTCAGCGGCGCGGCGGTAGAGGTCGGCGGCCTGGGAATAATCCTGCGGAACGGCGATACCGCGTTCATAGAAAGTGCCGAGGTTGTATTGGGCTTCGGGAACGTTCTGCAGGGCGGCTTTTCGATACCATCCCGCCGCCTGGGCGTAGTCCTGGGGAATGCCAGCGCCGCGATCGCAGAGCAAGCCAAGATGCAGTTGGGCGGGGGCATAGCCCTGTTCAGCAGCTTTTCGGTAGGCGGCAGCGGCCCGGGCATCATCCTGCGGAAGACCATTGCCCGCTTCGTAGAGCGTGCCGAGGTCGTACTGAGCATGTGCCAACCCTTGATCTGCGGCTTTTTGGAGCCAGGATGCGGCTGCGGTATAGTCCTGCGCGACAGATATCCCTGAGAGATAGGCTTCGCCTACGGCGAGTTGGGCTTGGGCATCGCCGGCATTGGCCTTATTCAGCAGCGCGGGATCGATGGTCTTCTTTTGGGCAATGAGCGGAAGGCACATGAACACAACAAGGTAGAGAAAAAATGGCGGTATATGGCGCGACGTCATAGGGCCTTTCGGTAGAACTCATCACGATAGCAAATTATGCGGGGGCTGGTTGTGATGGAGAGCCGCTGTCCGGATGCGCCATACAGGATGCGCCGGACCTGCACTATATTGCGTCGGTTTGTTAAGGTTGACCCATGCCGGAAGCTGTTCAAATCCCTGAAGTGTCCACCGTCGATCTTGAATCCCTTGCAACCGATGTCGTGAAGCAGGCCATGAAGGCGGGCGCCAGCGATGCCGAGGTTGTCGTCCGTGAAGGCGACGAGTTCAGCGTGAATGTGCGCATGGGGCAGGTTGAGACGCTGAAGGAGTCGGGCTCGCGGGCTCTGGGGCTGCGGGTGTTTCGCGGAACGCGTTCGGCATCGGCATCGACGAGCGATCTGACTGTGGATGGGATACGTCAACTGGTGGAGGGCGCGATGGCGCTGTCTTCAGTGACAGAGGAAGACCCGTTCGTCGGACTGCCCGAGACAGAGGAGTTTGGCTCGATCAAAGATGATCTGCATCTTTATTTCGAGGATGTGTATTCTCTTCCGGGGGCTGAGCGCATCGAGTGGGCTCGGCGGGCAGAGGCGGCGGCGATGGCTGCTGATCCGCGGATTACAAATTCGGATGGCGGAAGTTTTGACGCAGCAACAGGCAGTAAGGTTCTGGCCAATTCGCGCGGATTTGTGGGGAGCTATCGATCAAGCTATGCGGGAGTTTCCGCGGCTCCGCTGGCGCGGGATGAGAACGGGCAGATGCAGCGGGACGGATGGTGGTCGAGCGCGCGGTGCTTCGCGCACCTCGAATCCCCTGAAGCCGTGGGAGCCGAAGCGGCACGGCGGACGGTGCGGCGGCTGGGTGCACAGCGCGTGGCTACGCAGCAAGTGCCCATTGTGTTTGCACCAGAAGTGGCGCGGTCTCTGGTTGGATCAGTGTTCGAAGCGGCCTCTGGCGATGCGATCTGGCGGCACGCTTCGTACCTGGCGGGCAAGCTGGGCGAGCAGATCGGCGCGACGACGATCAACATCATCGACGACAACGTTATGCTGCTGCCAACTGGAGTGGGCGGTTTCGGTAGCTCACCGTTTGATGGCGAGGGGTTGCCGACGCGGCGCACGGTGGTGGTGGAGGGAGGGGTGTTCCGCAACTATATGCTGAATACCTACGCCGCGCGGAAGCTGGGAATGAAGTCCACGCACAACGCGTCGCGCGGACTTGCGGGTACGCCGGGGATCAGTTGCGGCAATCTGTATCTCGAACCGGGAACGCAGACGCCGGAGGAGATTATCGGTGGCATCAAGGCGGGCCTGTATGTCACGAGCCTGATGGGATTCGGAACGAACATCGTGACCGGCGACTATTCGCGGGGTGCGGCGGGTTTGTGGATTGAGAACGGACACCTGACGCATGCGGTAGAAGAAATCACGATTGCCGGACACTTGGGCGACATGCTGATGAATGTGACGGCGATCGGGAACGATCTGGTGTTTCGCGGATCGGTGGCGTCGCCAACTCTGCGGATTGACGGGATGACGATTGCGGGAGCGTAGGCGGAGCGCGAGTGAGCGTCGAATTGCAATCCGTTCCATTCGATCCGGCTGAAGCCAAGGCAGCGCTCACTCAGCTACCTACCGCTCCAGCGGTGTTTGCGCTCTACGGTGCGGAAGCCAAAGACGAGCCCTATATCGGGCGCACACCGAATCTTCGCGGACGGCTGGAGCGGCTGCTGCAGCCTTCCGCGAAGCATCCACGACGTCTGCAACTGGCCGGGCGGGTGCGGCGGATTGCCTGGCACCTTACCGGTTCGGAATTTGAATCGCTGCTCACACAATTTTCTTTGCTTGAGGATGTGTACGGGGCGAAGGCGTTGGAGCGCATGCATCTGCGCGCGCCGGCATTTGTGCGGTATCTTGGCGGCAATCCTTATCCGCGAATCGTGGTGACGAACAAGCCAAGCCAGCGGGAGGCCGACTGGGCTTACGGTCCATTTGCTTCGCGCGCAGCGGCGGAGCGGTTTGCCGATGAGGCGCTGAAGCTGTTTCTGCTGCGGCGGTGCACCGATGATTTAAATCCTGACCCAAGCCATCCGGGGTGCGTGTACTCGGAGATGAAGATGTGCCTGGCTCCCTGCTACAAAGGCTGCACGGATGAGCGCTACGCCGAAGAGTCGGCTGCGGTGCAGGATTTTCTGGCTACGCGTGGCGAGAGCAAGCTCGTGGTCCTGCGCGGCGAGCGGGATGCCGCCTCTGCCAATCTTGCGTTTGAAGATGCTGCCGCGCTGCATGCACAGGTGCAGAAGGTAGAAGCGGTGCGGGCGTTGGCTCCGGAACTTGTGCAGCCAATGAACAGACTGCGGGCTGTGGTCCTCCAAGCATCGGCAAATCTTGATGAGGTCGCAGTGTTTCTATTCGAGCGCGGTTCACTGCGCGGACCCGCCCTCTTCTCGACGATCGGGATGCGGATACAGAATGAGCAGTCGGGGTCGAGTTCGCTGTTTGCGCAGCCTATGGCTCTGGAACCCGTGCCGGATGAGACAGGGATCAGGGAACAAGGAACAGGGAGTAACGAACAAGAACCGGCAACGCACGGGAGGATTCCGCGGACGATGCTGGAGGCGCGGATGGAAGCGGTGCTGGCCAAGTTGGAAGAAGACGACGGATCTACGCCTTCAGCAACCGTGCGGCAGGCTCATCTTGCGTTATTGAAGCGCTGGTATTACCGGCCCGAGGTGAAACGCGAGGGCGAAATATGCTTCCCGGAGGGCGATGGCCACTGGCCGATCAAGTCGCTGCTGCGCGGCGTGGGTCGCGTCGCTGCGAAGAGACTGGCGACGGCAAAGCCACAGTGAGAGAATGGCGGCGACCCTATGCACACAGTCGAAAACATCCGGCAAATGCTTGCGCGTGGCCGGCGTCTAGACACTGGGCGTGCATGGGAGGTCGTGGAACTGGTGGAGGGGCGCCCGATGATGCTTGCCCGGCTGGTGGAGTGCCTCTGGGACGATGACGTAGCGATTTCGAATCGTGCTGCCGATGCGCTGGAGCGTGTGACCCGACAGCGACCTGCACTGGCGCAACAATGGAAGGAACCCTTGCTCGGATTAATGGCGGAGGCCGCGGAAAAGAAACTGCGCTGGAACCTCGCCTTGGTGATTCCGCGACTGAAACTCTCCGCGATCGACTGCCGCAGGGTGGCCGCCGCACTCAACTCCTATCTGGCTGATCCTAGTTCCATTGTTAAAACCTCTGCGCTGCATGGGCTTGCCGACTTGACGCGGCAGGATCCGGAACTGTTGCCGGATGTTCTTGACCTCCTGCGCGTGACGGGTCGCTCGGGAACACCGGCCATGCGCGCGCGGAGCCGGATTCTGCTGAAAGCCTTTGAACGCAGCCAGCAGAAGATCGTAAACCGAAGCTCTATCCATATGTTCGACTGATACACTGAGAACCCGAAGAGAACGCGCCAACAAGCTTATGGCTCAACTGCTTCCGGCATCACGATGATTCAACTTCTGCCTTCGATATTGTCTGCTGATTTCGCGCACCTCGCGGACGAGGTTGCCGCGGCTGAACGAGGCGGCGGCACGGTGATCCATGTGGACATTATGGACGGGCATTTCGTGCCCAACATCACCATAGGCCCGCCCGTAGTGAAGAGCCTGCGCAAAGCCACCAAGCTACCGCTGGACTGCCACCTGATGATCGAGAACCCGGATGAGTTCATTCCGGCTTTTGCCGATGCGGGGGCCAACTGGGTGAGCGTGCACTACGAAGCTTGCCGGCACCTGCACCGGTCGCTCGAACTCATTAGGCACCACGGGATGGAGCCTGCAGTTGTTCTGAACCCCGCCACGCGGGTTGAGCTGATTCGCGACATCCTGCCCATGGTCCACCATGTGCTGATCATGAGTGTGAACCCGGGGTTTGGAGGGCAGAGCTTCATTCCCTTCTCTCTGGACAAGATCCGGCGGCTGGCCCAGTTGCGCACGGAACTGGGGCTGGCATTTAAAATCGAAGTTGATGGCGGGGTGGCTCACGACACGGTTGCCCAGGTCGTCCAAGCAGGAGCGGAGCTATTGGTGGCCGGGAACGCCGTGTTTGGCGCCGGTCAAGCCGAACGGGATGCACGCGAACTGCTGGCAGCGGCACGCAAAGCCGCTGGAGAATGGTTCAAGTAAAACGCAAAGCTCGCGGCAGCTTTCCCCCTGCCGCACATTGAGGTGGTATGAAGCGGTTGTCGAGAAGTTTTGCTGCGTTGGCGCTGGCATCGCTGGTGCTGTGCGGGGTTGCGGCCCAGGCCAAAGAGAAGAAGCCCAAGCACAAGAAGAATCAGGATTTGAGCGCGAATCCTCTGGCGAACGTGAACTCGAAGCAGCCTGACAAGGAGCTGTTTGATAAGGCAATGATCGCGCTGAAGAAGGGCCGGTACGACGTGGCCCGGCTCGATCTGCAGACCATGCTCAATACGTATCCGGATTCGGAATATCGGATGCGCGCCAAGCTTGCGGTTGGCGACAGCTGGTTCAAAGAGGGCGGCACAGCGGCGCTGACCCAGGCCGAGAGCGAGTACAAGGACTTCATCACCTTCTTCCCCAATGCGCCTGAAGCGGCTGAAGCACAGATGAAGGTAGGCGACATCTATTACCAGCAGATGGAGAAGCCGGACCGCGACTGGAACAATGCGCAGGATGCGGAGAAAGAGTACCGGAACATGATCAACATGTTCCCGGATTCGCCGCTGGTTCCGCGCGCCAAGCAGAAGCTGCGCGACGTTCAGGAAGTGCTGGCGGAGCGGGAAACGCAGATCGGGCTCTACTACGAGACTCGCGACAACTATTCGGCGGCAATTGCCCGCCTGAAGACGGTGGTCGACACGTACCCGCTCTATTCCAAGAGTGACCAGGCACTGCTGGCAATCGGCGACGCCTATGAGGGCGAGGCACATACCATCCAAATGGCGACTGGCCTGAATGGCGCGGTGAAGGAGCGGCTCCACACGATGTATGAAGACAAGGCGGCCGCAGCCTACGCCAGGGTAATTACCCGTTATCCGATGGCACCCCGCGTGGAAGATGCGCGCGACCGGCTGGTGGCGATGAATCGGCCAGTTCCGGAGCCGACCGATGCCGCGATCGCTGAGAACGACGCGGAACAAAAGAGTATGCAGCCGATCCGCTTCACCAATCGCGCGCTCGATATCATCAAGCGTGGTCCAACGGTGGTTGAGGCTGCTCACGTAGGTGAGCCCACGGTGGAGGATCCAAAGCGGACGCTTGCTCCTGACGTGAGGAAAGAAGACAATGCGCTGTTTCAGCAGGCCCTCAATGAGGGGAAGGCAGCCGAGCCAGCCGCAGTGAAACCAACTGGCCCGAACGAACCGCCGCGCAGCGATCAGCCTTCTACGGTGGATCTTGCTCCTCCGTCTGGTGGTGGAACCGGCGTTGGCGTATCGATTGTGAACGCTCCCAGCGGCGACGCTGCAGGCACACCGAGCGGTACGGCTGTTCCGGCAGGAACGCCCGGCGATCCTAACAACACGCTGGTAAAGCCCGTTGGACCGACCGATACAACCTTGCCCCCAGTGGACAAGCCGGCTGAGGCGCCAGATCAGGTGAACGACATCAAGCCGGGCACGGCACAGCAGCAGACCGCTGCCGACGCCAAGAAGAAAAAGACGAAGGCCGATCTGGACGAGGAATCTTCAAGCAAGAAGAAAAAGAAGAAGGGGTTGGGCAAGCTCAATCCGTTCTAGTCAACTTCGGTTTGGGTAAGTCAGAGGCCGCATCCCTCCGGATGCGGCCTTTCTGTTTTCGGCGATCGCCGATATCAGCATGCTATGTTCAGCCCGAATTCTGAAAGTTGTTCGCCTGCGATGTATTACGCTGGCAGCGTACACCAGCACTGAAGTTTGTTTATTGATTCCGGAATCGGAGCCGCCATGACCCTTATTTCACGACGTACCTTTGTGTGCTCCGCCTTGGCTGCGGGAACCGGGCCGTTTGTTTTGCGTGGTCGCTATCGGGTTTTCGCCTCGTCCACTCAGGAGTATCCGGAACGGGTTGTGCGGCTCATGAAGGAGTCGCTGGTCGTGGATATGCTGAACCAGTTTCTCTACCGGTTTGACCAGAAAGAGTTAAAGGAAAAGTGGCTCATGGAGCCGGGAGCCTTCACGCAGGCGGACTTCGACCGGTTCAAGAGCTCTGGTGTGCATGTCATCAACTTCGGGGACGGTGTCGGCAGTTTTATCGAGGCACAAGAATTATTCGGCAAATGGAACAGTTTTATTGCTCTCTATCCGCAATGGCTGATGCGCATCAACGACGCCGCAGACATGGCGCGGGCCCGTGAACAGGGTAAGCTGGGCATCCTGTATGGACTGCAGACCAGCGCGCAGTTTCAAGGTGTGGACGATGTAAATCGCTGCTTTGGCTTGGGTCAGCGCGTCTCGCAGTTGAGCTACAACTTCCGAAGTCTCGTCGCCGATGGAGCATTCGAGCCCAACGATGGCGGCATAAGCGAATACGGCGGCAAGGTGATCGAGCGCATGAATACAGTTCGGATGGCGGTGGATGTCGGCCATGCGAGCGATAAGACAAAGCTGGAGGCACTGGATATTTCGAAGGCGCCGGTGATTCTGTCGCACGGTAACTGCCGCTCCCTCATACCCGGCGGTCTTCGTGCGTCGACGGACGAGGCAATCCGCAAACTCGCCGCGAAGGGCGGAGTGATGGGCATCAGCGACATTGCCTTCATGGTGAAGGGGACGGAGCCGGTGACCATCGACGATGTTGTGGACCACTACGACCATGTGCGCGACCTGGCGGGGATTGAGCACGTTGGAGTGGGATCGGACGCGGGAATTGAGAGCAACGACCTTGCCCCGCCCGAAAAGCTGAAGACGATCCTGGACGGAGCCGACAAGCGGTACCGGGTTCATGGGACCCACGAGGTGGTGGCGGGGATGGAAGGGCCGAATCGCATGTGGGAGTTGTGCGCAGCTCTGGTCAGGCGTGGGTACACCGACGAACACATCCAGCTGGTGCTGGGCGGGAATTGGGTCCGCGTTCTGAAAGAGATATGGGGAAGCTGATAAAGTTGAGGTTGGTCCTCTCGCTCGCAACTCTTACATTGAGACGCCGGCGCAATTCCGGGGGATCCGCCATCTACCTACATGCCCCACGACCTGCCTAAAGCGTACGACCCGACTGCCATCGAAGATCACTGGGCCGAATACTGGGTTCGCGAGAAGTTGTTCGCCCAGCCGACTCCGAGCGAACAGGAAAGCAACGACGGCCAGTCCTCCTTTACGATCCTGCTGCCTCCGCCCAACGTGACCGGCAACCTGCACATGGGCCACATGTTCGAGCACACCGAGAGCGACATTCTCATCCGGTGGCATCGCATGCGCGGCGATCGCGTGCTTTGGATTCCAGGCACGGATCATGCCGGAATCGCGACACAGATGCTGGTGGAGCGCCAGATTACGGCCGAGGGCACGACGCGACAGCAGATGGGCCGTGAGAAATTCATTGAGCGAGTGTGGGAATGGCGCCGGCATTATGGCGGGGCGATTCTAGGACAGATGAAGCGGCTGGGCGCCTCGGTTGATTGGAACCGCGAATATTTCACCATGGACGAACGGCTTTCTGTGGCCGTGCGCGAAGCGTTTGTCCGGCTTCACGAGCAGGGACTGATCTATCGCGGCGCCTACATTGTGAACTGGTGTCCACGCTGCCAGACGGCGATCAGCGATCTGGAAGTGGTGTACGACGAGCACAAGGGGCATCTGTGGGAGATTCGGTACCCGGTCATCGGTGATGACGGCAAAGATACTGGCGAATTTCTGACGGTTGCGACTACGCGGCCGGAGACGATGCTGGGAGACGTAGCTGTGGCTGTGCATCCCGCGGACGAGCGCTACAAGCATCTGCATGGGAAAAAGCTTCGGCTGCCGCTGGTAGGGCGCGAGATTCCGGTGATCACGGATGAATGGGTAAGCCCGGAGTTTGGTACCGGTGCGGTTAAGGTGACGCCGGCGCATGACCCCAACGATTTTGCGCTGGGTCAGCGGCATGATCTGCCGTCAATCAACGTGATGGACGATACGGCGCACATCAACGCCGAGGGCGGAGTGTACGCGGGGCTAGACCGGTTTGTCGCGCGGAAGAAGATTGTTGCTGATCTCGAAGAGATGAGCCTGCTGGCCGGGATCAAGGATCACGTGAACAACGTGGGCCACTGCGACCGCTGCAAGACGGTGGTTGAGCCGCGTTTGTCGCTGCAGTGGTTCGTGAAGATTCAGCCGCTGGCGGATAAGGCTATCGCGGCAGTCAAAGAAGGACACATCAAGTTCACGCCGGAGATGTATGCGAAGACCTACCTGAACTGGATGGAGAACATCCACGACTGGTGCATCTCGCGGCAGCTCTGGTGGGGACATCGCATTCCTGCTTGGCATTGTGCTGCTTGCCACAAGACCACGGTGGCGCGCGAGGATCCGACGAAGTGTGCGCACTGCGGAGCGGACAAGCTGACGCAATCGACGGACGTGCTGGATACATGGTTTTCGTCGGGGTTGTTGCCGGTGTCGGTGTTTGGATGGCCGAATATCACGGCGGAGAATCGCGCCGATTTTGACGCGTTCTATCCGACGAGCCTTCTCGTTACGGGTTTCGACATTCTGTTTTTCTGGGTGGCCCGCATGATTATGCTGGGCTGCTGGTTCTCAACGGATGTCCCGATGAAAGATGGAAGTGAGCGTCCGCTGTCGGAATCTGTTCCTTATCGCGAGGTTTATATTCACGCGCTGGTGCGTGACGCAAATCGCGAAAAGATGTCGAAGACTAAAGGGAACGTTGTCGATCCGATCGAGATTGTGAAGCAGTACGGGACCGACGCGGTGCGGTTCACGCTGGCCTCGATGGCTTCGCCGGGGACCGATATCGCATTCAATATCGCGCGCACCGAAGGCTATCGCGCTTTCGCGAACAAGATATGGAATGCGGCGCGGTTCCTGTTCATGAACGTGGATCGTGCCGCTGAGATCGGGATCAGCGTTGATATGGCTGCGTTGAGCGGGATGCCGGCTGCAGGATCGGACGCTCCTCTCGAATCGCGGTGGATTGTCGCCGAATTGACTGCGACGGCGACCACAGTGAACCAGGCGCTTGAGAATTACAGGTTCGATGATGCAGCAAATGCGATTTACCAGTTTTTCTGGGGAAGCTTCTGTGACTGGTATCTGGAGATCGTTAAGCTGAGCTTGGACTTTAGCGAGAACGCGGACAAAGCCAGGACCAAAGCATCGCTCACAACGCTCGTGAGCGTCTTCGAGGCATCGCTACGGCTGTTATCTCCGTTTATGCCTTTTCTCACCGAGGAAATCTGGCATGCGCTGTACGATGGCAATCCGCCGTCGAAGTCGATTGCGCTGACGAGATTTCCGCACGCCTACAATGAGCCGGTTGACGCCAAGGCGCTACGTGAGATGAGCCTGCTGCAGGAGTTGATCGTCGAAGTCCGGGGCCTTCGCAAGGAAATCGGCGTCGAGGAGAAAGCAGTCGTTCCCGTCGAGGTCCGGATAGATGCCGACCTGAAACAGGTCATTAGCGAAAATCTCGCGATCGTCGAGCGCATGGCCCGGGTGAGCGAGGTGCGATTTGTCGATCAGATCTCGGCGGGGCTCGCTAAGCATTCGACCTCCCAGTTTGATGTGGCGGTGATCTACGAGCGCAAGATCGACGTGGCAGCTGAGCGCGACAAGCTGGACAAGGAAATTGCGAAGCTGGAGAAGATCATCGCAAATTCCGAACGCCAGTTAAATAACCCCGGCTTTACGGCGAAGGCGCCCGCGCATATAGTCGAAGGCTTGAAGAAGCAGCGCGACGATGCGCAACAACTGCTCGACAAACTGCGCAGGGATCTCGATTCCCTGCCGCCGGAGTGAGCGGCTTAGCGAATGGCGTGCGCATGCAGAGTTTGCCTTGAGCACTTCAGAATCCTTGGTGTCGCGGCTCCGCCAACCTCGAAGTCCGCGCTGCACAAGGCGTATCGTGCAGCTGCGAAGCGCTGGCATCCTGATCGCTTCGAGAACAACCAACGCGAGCGTCACGACGCCGAAGAGCGATTCAAGCGTATCAACGCTGCCTATGTCGCGCTCTGCGCACATTTCGAGAATCCGGCCGCAACACCTCGCGAGCCAGAATTCGTTACTAACTTCCGGCGGCCCCCGGCGCCAGTCATATCTTTCGGGGATGCGCCGGACTGCTTCGTGGCACCGCACTTCCCTGCCCGCGTTCTCGAAGCTATCAAACTGGCCCGGCTTGAAAATTCGGATCCCGTGGTGGCATTCATCGACTTGTCGGCGGGATCGGCGCTGATTTCTGAGTTCATTCTTCTCACGAAGCACCGCATGTTGGTTCGGGATGATGCGGGGATTCTTTCGGTGATCTGGTATGCGGACCTGGGAAGCATCAGGCTGGTCGATCGCAACGGTCAGAAGCAGGGCGCGTGGCAAAGAATTGCAGAAAAAATCGCCGGGAATACGCAGAGATATTCGCTCCAGATCGATCGATTGAACCTGAGCCGGTTTCGCACTCTTACGGACCGTCCTGATGACAGGGTCAAGAAAGTTATTTATAACTTTTTACGGCAAATGAAATCGAATTGGCAGTCTTAGAGTAAAACCAGAGTTGGTGTATCTCTAAAGGTATTCTGGTAACAGTTGCCGCTCCCTGATGGTCGCGTCAACTTGAATGTCGCGGCCCACGATACAGGAACTCTGGTTTTACTGGCGCCATCGAAAGAAGAACGCATGGATTGGAAGAGCCACCGCATTGACGCGTTGCTGGAGCAGGCCCTGATCGAGGACCAGGCGGTCAGCGACGCCACGACCAACGTCACCATCGATGCCAACCTGCGCGCCACTGCATCGATTATTGCCCGGCAGGAGATGGTGGTGGCGGGGCTGGGAGCGGTGCCCCGGTTCCTGGAAATCTTTGCACGGCTGGACTCACGACCGGCGGCACATACGAGATTCGACATTGTCAGCCACCCGGAGATATTCGACGGGGTCCGCGCGCACAAGGGGCAGGTTCTGGCCGTGATTCGCCACAACGCGCGGGTGTTGCTGAGTTGCGAGAGGGTAATCCTGAACCTGATGCAACATCTCAGCGGCATTGCAACGCTGACGCGGCAGTACGTCGATGCTATCCAGGGAACCAAGGCCCACGTGCTGGACACGCGCAAGACTGTTCCGGGCCTGCGCGCGCTGGAGAAATATGCTGTGCTTTGCGGGGGAGGCACGAATCATCGGCTGGATCTTTCTTCCGGCATCCTGATCAAGAACAACCACATTTCGCTGGGCGGCGGATTGCGTGCTGCTGTGACCAATGCGCTGGAAAAGCGCAAGCCTGGAAATCGCGTGCAGGTGGAAGTGCGCACGGAGAAGGATTTAGAAGACGCGCTTGAATGCGGCGCCGAAGCGATCCTGCTGGACAATATGACACCGGCAATGGTGAAGACGTCGGTGGAGCGCATTCGCAAGGAAGAACGCTGGATTCCGATTGAGGCTTCAGGCGGAATTGTGCTCGATAACATTCGCGCCTACGCCGAAGCGGGGCCGGACTTCATCAGCGTGGGCGCGTTGACGCACTCCGCGAAGGCTGCAGACATCTCGATGAGCATCGTTGCGGAGCACGCGTAGGCGTGTACGATCTTGACGCCCTGGAAGCGGAACTCGCCGGCACTACCTTCGCAGGCAAGTTGCATTTCAATCCCGTTACAGGATCGACGAATACCGATGCACTAACTGCTGCACGCGATGGAGCACCAGACGGGTCTGTCTTTTTTGCAGATGAGCAGACTGCTGGGCGCGGGCGCGGCGATCACCGCTGGCAATCGAACGCGGGCGACGGGCTCTATGTAAGCGTCTTAATGCGGCCAAAATTATCTCCGGCACAACTTCCGCGGATTCCACTGGTGGCGGGACTGGCGGCCGCGCAAGCGATCAAGGCGGCTGCGGGGCTTGTGATCGACCTCCGCTGGCCCAACGATCTGCTGATTGCAGCCGACAAAGTGGGCGGCATCCTGGTGGAGTCGAAAACCGACGCCTCGGGACTTGCATTTGCCGTTATCGGGATCGGAATCAACGTGCACCAGCGCTCATTTGATCCGGCACACTCGACACCCGCTACTTCGCTCGACATTGCATCGGGACAGCGCGTGAGCAGGCAGTCGTTGTTGATTGCCCTGCTAAAATCGCTGGAGCACGAGATGCTTTTGCTATCCGACGCGATGACCGTAGATACGACGTTGCGGCGAGTCGAGCAGGCATCCACATGGCTCAAGGGCCGGCGGGTTGAAGTTCATGGTCCGCAGGAATGCGTGGGGATAACGGCCGGGCTGGATGCGCATGGATTTTTGCTTGTTCAGACCGCTGAGGGCCTGGTGACGGTGCAGACTGGCGGCATTCGCGCCGCGGAGACGGAATAAGAACTACGATGCTGCTTGCAGTGGATGTTGGAAATACGAACACGGTGCTGGGGCTTTACCGGCTCGACGCTGAAGCTGGAATGCCCCCGAAGGGCGCCGCTGTCGCTGCGAAGGACAGGTTTGACCTGACCGCGCACTGGCGGATCACCACGCATCGCACGCAGACTGTGGACGAATACGGCGTGTTTTTTGTGAAGCTGTTCGAGATGCATGGAATGTCGCCAAACCAGGTGACGCACATCATCATCTCTTCGGTTGTGCCGCCGCTAGACTCGACACTGCGCCAGGTTTGCGAGACCTATTTCCATCTTGAGCCACTGTTCGTTGAGCCGGGCATCAAGACGGGAATGCCGGTACTGGTCGATAATCCGACAGAACTTGGTGCGGACCGGCTGGCTGATTGCATTGCCGCGATCGAGCGTTACGGGGGGCCCTGCATCGTGGTGGATTTCGGCACTGCCACGAAGTTTGAGGTGATCTCAGAAAAGGGCGAGTATCTGGGTGGCGCAATTGCGCCAGGACTCGGACTGAGCGCCGAGGCCTTGTTCTCGCGTGCTGCACGACTGAGCCGTGTCGACATTAAGCGTCCCGCAAAGGTGATTGGAACGAATACCGTCGGCCACCTGCAGAGTGGCTTGTACTACGGCTACATTGGACTCGTAGACGGGATTCTCGAGCGCATCTTCGCGGAGCTTGGACAGAAGCCGCGCGTGATTGCGACGGGTGGGCTCGCCCGAATGGTTGCAGCGGACTCGCACTACATTTCGGAGATCGACGATCTGCTGACGCTGGATGGACTTCGCGTTTTGTTTGAGCGCAACCGTAGTGCCCGGCCACGCGGACGCGCGCATCAGGCTTAAGTGCGCAACTACTTCAATTACTTCACGGAGATCGAGGAGCGCTTTCAGAAGCGGCGCGGATCGATTCTTTTGCTATCGACTCTGGATTGGGCATTGATCGAGATGTGGCAGGAGGCGGGCATTCCGCTGGAAGCTGTGTTGGCCGGGATTGACGCGGCGTTTGACAAGTATGAGTCGCGGCAGAAGCGCGGACGGATGCGGCGCGTAAACGGGTTGGCGTGGTGTTCGCAGGCGGTGATGGAAGCTGCGGAAGAGTTGCGTGAGGCAAGCGCCGGGACTGCTGGCCCAACGGCGGCAGCAGGCGACACCGGTTTCGAGCATGAGCGCGTAGCAATGCATCTTGAAGCTGCGGCGACGGCGCTGGATGCTTCAACAATCGCGCAGGATGCTTGTGCTGCAACGGCGGGGCGGCTGCGGGAACTTGCAGCAAATGCGCGCACCGCCTCTGCGTCGACAACTGCAGCCCACGAGATGGAGACATTCGAACGCGTGCTCACGGTTCTCGAGGAAAAGCTTTTTGCGGCGCTGACCGCGGCTGCACCAGAGGAGTTGCTGGTGGCGCTGAAGGAACATGCTGGACGTGAGCTCGCGCCCTACCGCAGCCGGATGGGAGCAGTGCAACTGCGGCAGGTGGAACACCAGTTCGTGCAAAAACAGTTGCTGGTGCACTACAACCTGCCGCGACTCAGCCTTTTTTACATGAGCCAACAATGAAGCGCAGACCTCAGAAGGCTCGCAATTCCGCCCCGCCGCGAAGCGCTCACGTGCAGATCGAAAAGCCGATCTATGGCGGGGCGTTTCTGGCGCGTGTGGATGGCAAGGCTACATTTATTCCACTGACGCTTCCGGGCGAGCAGGCGCGCGTGCGCATTGTGGAAGAGAAGCACGGCTACGCGGTCGGCGAGCCGGAAGAGATTGTTGTGACCGCCGCGAATCGAGTTATGCCAGCGTGCCGCCACTTTGGCGCGTGCGGAGGATGCCAGTACCAGCACACCGATTACGCCTCACAACTCGAATTCAAGCAGGCGATTCTTCGCGAGACGTTTGAACGCGGAGGTGTAACTGCGCCGGAGAAGATCGATGTACTGGCGGCCAACCCATGGCAGTATCGCAACCGTATCCGACTCGCATTCGACAATGCTGGGCGAATGGGGTATCGCGCGCGGCGTTCGCATGACCTGGTTCCCATCAGCGAATGCCCGATTGCGGCGCCACTGCTGGTGAGTGCTGCGCTGACTCTGGCTGATAATTTGCGCGAGCAAAGATTGCGCGCGATGGAAGTCTCTCTTTTTTGCAATGCGGAAGAGACGGAGTTGCTGGCCAGTATTTTTGTTCGCGACTCCGCAACGCGTGGATTGGATCAGTTATTTGAGAAGTGGAAGCAGCGCGTGCCAGCGTTGACCGGCGTCGAACTGGTCAACGAAGGCGGCGTTGGACAAGCATCACGCATTATTGCTCGTGCGGGAGCCGCCTCGATGAGTTATCGCGCCAACGGCGTCAACTATCGCGTCGATCACGGTTCGTTTTTCCAGGTGAATCGATGGCTCGTCGACACTCTTGTCGATCGAGTAGTGGCCAATCGACGGGGGGATTTGGCCTGGGATCTTTTTGCCGGGGTTGGCCTGTTCGCGTGCAGCCTCCAAAAACAATTCAAACAAGTCATCGCTGTCGAATCCGCACCGACGGCGATGGAGGCACTCACGCAGAATCTGTACGGATCAACGGGCAGAAGCGTGAATGCGGAGACTCTCGCGTTCCTGAAGGGCCAGAGCAGTGGGGCGAAACCGGACCTGATCGTGGTTGACCCACCACGCGCGGGATTGGGGCTTGAGACTGCCTCGCTGCTGGCCGGTATCGAAGCACCAGTGATTGTGTATGTGTCCTGCGATCCGGCAACGCTGGCGCGTGACCTGCGCACGCTCATCGGCTCGGGGTATGCGCTGAGCTCCACTACGCTTGCTGATCTCTTTCCGCAGACCTTTCACCTTGAGTCAGTGGTGGAATTGCGCCGAGCCTGATAACCTTGCGCCCATAAATAATTTCTAGATCCGAGTTCAATGGAAGCTGATCCAAGGAAGTTTGGGCCTCCTGCACTCCGTCCAGTCGAGGCCGGTGCTGGCATTCCGCTGTTTCATGCCGCGTGGCTGTTTGCGCTGGGGATCGTGCTGGCGCATTTTGTTTGGCTTCGACCCTCTTACCTGCTGATTGCACTTGTTCCTGTGGGAATGTTGAGCGCGCTTGCCGCCCTGCGTTCGCAGCGCGTTGTGTGGTTCCCACTTGCGGCTTTGTGGTGTTTGCTGGGCGCATGGTGCGCAGAGATGCAGCAACAACCGGGGGCAACGCCTGCACTCGTTGCGCTTTCCGATGGCCTTATACGCACAGTGGAAGGTACAGTGACGGATGCCGCACCGGTGCGCAGAGAATTGGAAGGGAACGTCGATGAGGCGGCACGGATTGCTCCAACACAGCGGCTTGACGTTGCGGTGTCAAGCATCGAGATCGTATCCGACGACGAAGACGTGCAAACAGCAATGCCCGGCGGAGTGCGCCTTACAATACGCTGGCCCGAGGGAGAATCCGCTGCAGCCGTATTTCACTGCGGCGACCACATTCGTGCGGATGCGCGACTTATGCAACCCGATGTGTATCGTGATCCAGGCGCATGGAACCGCAGAGAGTATCTGATCGATCAGGGCATCACTTCTACAGCGACGATAACTCTGGATCGGATTCATGTGCTCGGGTCGGCAAATCAACGTAGCGTGGCCTGCCGCATCTCCTCATGGCAGCACGGCGCGAACGAACGAATCCTTGCCCTTCCTGCAGCGATGCATCGGCTGCCAAATGGATTACGGCTGAGCGAAGACGATGCAATCATGCTGGCGGCGATGGTGACGGGTGACCGCACATTTCTGACACATTCTTTGCGCGTTGGATTTGAACGGACAGGTTCGTTTCACATGCTTGTGGTTTCAGGTTTGCATCTGGGCATTGTTGCCGCACTGATTTTCTGGATCGCTCGAAGACTTCGTTTGACGCAATTCCCGGCAACGCTGATTACGATCTTCGTGTCGTTTGCTTACGCGCTGTTTACGGGTTTCGCAACACCGGTTCAGCGATCACTGTGGATGGTGATTCTCTACCTTGTTGGCCGACTGGTTTATCGCGAACGGAACGTCTTGAATACTGTTGGATTTGCTTCGCTCTTTCTGCTCGTGGTAAGCCCGCGCAGCCTATTCGACTCGAGCTTGCAGATGACGCTTCTTGCCGTGGTTTCGATCGGTGGGGTGGCGGCTCCATTGCTCGCTAACACGGTGCATCCATACTTGACGGCCACGCGCGACCTTTCGCTTGTCGCTCTTGACGTAAAGCTGATGCCGCGGCATGCGCAGTTTCGCGTGATGCTTCGGATGTTTGCGGCCGCACTTGCGCGTGCGACGAGCAGGTTCATCGGGTTGAGGATGTTTCCATGGATGATTCGTTTTTTGCTGCGGTGCATTGAGGCACTGGTCGTAGCAAGCATTGTCGAATTGGCGATGGCACTGCCGATGGCGATTTATTTTCACCGCATAACGGTATTTGCTCTGCCTGTAAACATTCTGATTCTGCCGCTGCTGGTCGTCATGCTTCCGTGCGCGCTGCTCACCCTGATTGCATCGCTCGTATCGAGCGCCGTTGCAGCGGTTCCGGCGGCCATGACGGCGCTGATGCTGCACGTTGGCGTTGGCATTGTGCATCTGTTCGGATCAGTCGCGGTCGGCAATCTTCGCGTTCCAGCGCCGCTTGCGTTGCAGATTGGAACGTTTTGCATTCTGCTGGGTGTCGCGATCGCGCTGGTGCGATGGGCCAGCATGCGCGGTGCTCGTTGGGCCCGTCACCTCGCGTGGATAGCAATGATTGCAGGGGCTGTGGTTGTGGTGATGCCGCGTCCGATCGATCATCCCCATGGCGCGCTCCTCGTTGAAGCAATTGATGTAGGCCAGGGAGACTCGCTGCTGCTGATCACGCCGGACGGTAAGACGATGCTGATGGATGGGGGAGGATTTGGCGGTGGTCCGCAACAAATGGCCCCGGACTTTGACATCGGCGAAGAGGTTGTTTCTCCGGTACTGTGGTCGCGCGGGATTCGCCACCTCGATGTCGTCGCGCTGAGCCATGGGCATTCCGACCACATGGGTGGCTTACCGAGCGTACTCGAGAATTTCCGGCCTGACGAATTGTGGGTAGGGAACAATCCGCCGACACAGGCGTACGGCGCGCTGCTGGATGAGGCTCGCCGCTTGCGGGTTCAGTTGCGGACTATGCAAGCGGGAGACACTATAACACTGGGAAGTGCGCAGATTCACGTGCTTGCGCCGTTCCTGGATTACAAGCCGGGTTCTGAGCCAGGCAACAACGACTCACTGGTGCTCCACGTTGCATACCGGGCGACGTCTGTGTTGCTCGAAGGGGATGCGGAGTCTCCGATTGAGGAGCGGATGCTGAATGAGCCGGGGCTGGAAAGCACATTGCTGAAGGTTGGCCATCATGGGAGCGTGACATCGACTCAGCCAGATTTTCTGGAACGCGTCGCACCGCGGTGGGCGGTGATTTCGTGCGGTCTGCACAACCGCTATGGACATCCGCGGAAGGAAGTCCTCGAGGAACTGCAGGCGTCCCACGTGCGCACCCTATCGACGGATATTGATGGCGCGAGTTGCTTTGAACTTGATGGAGGCAGTGTGACCTCCATCGCTTGGTGCGGCATGCCATACAGGTAGCAAGAATCAGTAATGAGAACTAGAATCGAAGGCGCGCACCGAATTGAATTTGCCGTTCGCGATAGAAATCAGTTGCATTGATGCTGAGCGGCTTTCCGAATTCGGTCTGGACGGTCTTGAGTCCGGTGAGGAAATTCAGGCGCGGCAAGCCTCCGTAGATTGTTCCCGACTCGATCGAATAGCCTGCCGTCTCGAGCTCTGTCACATTCTGATGATTGAAAAGATTGAAGCTCTCCGCCATCAGTTCCAACTGGCGCAACGATCCAAGTTCAAATCGCTTGCCCAGGCGAAGATCGGCTTTCCAGGTCGCTGGATAGCGATAGGTATTTCGACCGATGCCGTAGACGCGATTGTCGCCGCCATAACCATTCATACCGGTACTCAACGCCACGATTGCGGTACCGCTTGTGCTGAATTCCTTGGCCAGAGAGCCGCTGGTGCGCATCGTGTAGGGTAGTCCGCTATGGAAGTATGCCGTTGAACTCATCATCCAGCCATTCGCAATATGACCGGCGACGCCCTTGAACTTCCATCGGGGCTGAAGAATCACGGCTGCGGTAGCGGAGTGGCGCACGTCGAGGCTGCTGGTGCCATACTCCTGGCGAAAGTCGATTGGATCGAAGACGCTCGGGCCGCCAACCTGCGATGTTTCGTCTGGATTCCAATCCATGGCATGGGCGTAGGTGTAGCGCGCACGCAGAGTCAGAGCTCGCGCATTTCTAGAAATCTTAAGGATTGCGGCTTCATAGATCGAATTGGCCCGGCTGTAGATTTCGCTGACCTGCTGATAATTCGGATTCAGTCGTCCTGCGAACCCGGTCGGCGACGTACTGGAAGGCCATGATGCGAAAAACGGAACGGTGATCTGCGGTGACTTGATTGGTCCCGAAGCATTGCCATCAACAACGGTGTAGGTGATGGTCTTCGCGGCAGAAGAATCGACGTTGGCATCGAACGTGACCGGGAGTCTGCGCGCGAGGCTCGCAACTGCGCTACCTTCGACGTGAATGCGCCCGGGAGCAGTCTCTTCAATGGATGCTTCGGCCTGATGGATTTCGCCATTGCGGAAGGTCGGGGCAAACTCGACAGCTGCTGGTTTGATTATGTTGGCCGGCTCGCCTGCCAGTACATACGGAAAGGGAGGGGCACCGCCTGCATTTAGATTGTCGGTTGGACGCATGAAAAAATTGAGATCGCCCTTCAATGATCCAGTTTGCGTGAGCGCCGTCTCGACGACAGAGTTACCGGTTCTGCCAAAGTACATACCATAGCCGAATCGAAGAACGGGCCAGCGGCTTTCGCCAGAGCCCCAAGCAAAACCGACCCGTGGACTCCACTGGTTGCCGAGATTCGGCATGTGCGCGGTCAGGGGCAGGTCCGGGTTCCGTAATGCGGCGATCGGCGCCGGTAGCTGCTCCAGTTCCCAGCGTGTTGCGAGCGTCAGAGCCAGGCGTTTCGTTGGCTGCCATTGCGAGGTGACATATCCGGCCAAATCGTTGGTGCTCAACCACCAGTCCGACGGCCCCATCGTTTGCGCGTAGTAGGAGTAGCACGGTAGATAACCAAGGCCGTGAAGCACGCCGGAGGAATCACGCCATGCATTGCCTGTCTGATCGCAATTGTGCTGGTTCATTGGGTTGAGTTGGCCGTTCAATCCAAAAGATGAAAAGGAGAGCGCATCGGAGGCGAAATTTTCTACGCTGGAGTAATAGTAGGTGCCCGTCTGATTGCGCAACCTGGTGGTTGCATCTGTGTTGTGGGATATTTCTGCACCAGCCTTTACCACTAGATTGCCACTAATCCAGTCGAGCTGTTCCTGGGCCATGTAGAGATGCTCGTCGGGATAGGTGCCCCGCCCGAATCGCGCCGGGTTTCCGATGGTGAAGCCGTAGCGGGAATCTACCACAATTTGTGGAAGCTGACCCCATGCATTGATGTTCAGGGTCTGCTCGAATTCAGAGGGCGTCGCTGCGGAAGCGCTTTGCACCTGGTGGCCGTAGGAGCCCTGGGTTACCGCAAGGAAGTTCGGAGTTATAAATGCTTCCCATCTTCCCAGCGTCCATTGTGAGGTGGCGTTGACGTCGCCGAAGCTGTGTGTTCCGTATGTTTCAGATGCTCGTGTAAAGCCACCTCCGGGCGCGTCATGCTGGGCACTCGTTACCTCCAGCGTGAAGCGGTGGCGTTCGGCAACGCTCCAATCGATACGGGCAAATCCGGTTAGTTGAGAAGCGCTTCGCGGTGCGGGGCCAAGGAGGCTCGCCAGATTTTCTAGAATTTTCGAATACGCACCCAACCCGGCGCTCACTGGATCGGCACCGTTCAGGCCGAGTTGCGCACTGAGCAATTGCATACGGTCGTTCGAGGGCTGCGCAAAGAAATGGTCCGGGTGCTTCACGGTCGCTACGCCGGGATCGTTGCGCTCATTTCCGTCGAGCGCGAGAAACCAGAACAGGCGGCGGTGCGGAAAAACTCCGCCCAGGCCCACGCCCCATAACGCTTCGCGATCGCCTGGGCTGAATGGCATCGGAGAGTAGAGCGGAACGGTTGTGGCTGAAGCGGGTGTAGTTTCCTGCACCCACTGGGTAAACGGGTTGCGTGCGCCCCACAGATTCTCCCGATCGAACACGAATGCTTGTCCATGCAGGTGTTCGGTTCCACGCTGTGTCTCTACGTTTGCCCTGCCGAGGCCGAAGCTGATCGATGCGGTTCCTTCGCCTGCGACCTGCACTTCACGAATTGCGGCTTCACCTGACGCCGGAGTCAGTCGATAGGATTGGCGGCTACGCGACGAACCGCCGCTGACGCTTCCGAAGGCCAGTTGAGTCGACACGCCGTCGACAGTGATATTCGGCGCGCTCCTTGCACTGGAGGGAGACTTCTGTTGATCGCCGCTGCCGCTTCCCTGTTCCGGCATGTCGCGCAAAAAGCTTTGCCAATCGCGACCGGGTAAAGGCAGCGACTGTATCTGCGTTGCATCCAGCGCTTGCGATGACTGCGAAGTCGCTGCACTTTGGAGAGCTGCAGTTTGCGCTGACCTATCAACACAGGCGCTGAGAAGACCGGCTTGCAGTATCCCGATTTCGGCTAGCTGGATCGCCGGGGCAGCCTCGTTCGTCGCAGAACTTAAATTCGGTACTGGCAGTGCGGCGGTAGCAAACGGCTGTGGACTCGCGATCGCTGGAAGCGGGTTGAATTTCTGATCGTCATGCAATTTGCTCGACGATTCCGCCGGATGATCAATAGGTTGAGGTGCCGTAGAAACTGTCGGAAACGATGCGATCGACATCGGCGATGTAGTTCTTGTCCCGTTGAGCGTTAGCAAGAAGGGTGATTGCGTCGGGATGAGAATTGGGATCGAACTTGTGGTCGTGTCGGTCGCGCCGGAAATGAGAGATCGCGCGGTCTGCAGAGCGCGCAGACGCAGCTCCGCGGATTCAACTGTTGGAGATGCTTCATCGTCAACGCGATACGCGGTGACCGACTGAGGCTGTAATTCAAAATCGATCGCAGCTTGAACGTGGGACTCGTGACCAGCGGCAACAAAGATTCCATAGACCTGGCCGGTTCCACGCGGTCCAATCGCGGTGAGAGAGTACTCACCCTCGACCAAGCCAGCAAAGTTATACCTGCCTCCCCGCGTTGTAATGGTTTGGACCTGAGCACCGGTGGCTGCACTGCGCAGGACAATGGCCACATCTTCGAGCGGAGCTGAATGGACGTCTGTGAGTTTGCCCGAAAGCGACCCGCTGCCGGCCGTCGGGTGTTGCGCGTAAGCGCAGGAGATCGTCCCCGCGCTAAAGATCAGCAGCAGCGTGGTTTTCGCCAGCGGCTTCGCCCATTTTTGCCCTACCATCCAATGACCAGTTTCCGGATGAGAAACCCGCTTCTACCGGCAAGTTGAATCCCGAAAGCGTAAGGATTCAAGACCCGTTTTCCCGGCCAGGAATTCGGAGGTTCGCCGGTGAGTTTTTCCTTGCAGTGAATTTCGCAGCGATTGTACGGAAGTTGGAGGAAACGAAGAGGTGACTCCCAGCACAGACCCTGAATGAGACGGGCGCTCTCGGGTTTTGGGAAAGGGCGGGCGGGTTCGATAGACTGGAAGGACGGCAATGCGCTCTTGGAGCCTACTGTAGGTCTCTGACTAGTGCGCTGTCTAAGTGACTGGTGCAAAACTCGATCTATGTTCATTGATGAAGCCAAAATACGGGTTAAGGCTGGCGACGGCGGCAATGGCTGCATGGCCTTCCGGCGCGAGAAGTTTGTGCCCCGCGGAGGTCCCTCCGGCGGCGATGGAGGCCACGGTGGCGACGTCATCATGGAGTCGTCGCAACGGCACAATACCCTGATTCACTTCCGGTATAACCCAGAGCACAAAGCGCAGCGCGGCGAACATGGATTAGGCTCGAACTGCACAGGGTTAGACGGTCACGACATTGTTCTGCAAGTACCTGTAGGTACAGCCCTTTACGATCAACTCACTGGCGAGCTGGTTCATGACTTCCAAGAGCCGGATGAGCGGGTGGTTATTGCCAAGGGGGGACGGGGGGGGAGGGGTAATCAGCACTTTGCCACTAGCACTCACCAGGCCCCCCGCGAGCACGAGATGGGTCGTGCAGGCGAGGAACGGCTGTACCGGCTTGAATTGAAGTTGTTGGCGGATGTTGGCCTAGTCGGATATCCGAATGCCGGAAAATCGACGCTGATTTCCCGTCTTTCCGCGGCCAAGCCGAAGATTGCCGACTATCCTTTCACCACGCTGGAGCCGAATCTTGGTGTTGTCACAGTTGGCGAGGAGCCTAACCGGCAATCCTTCGTGGTGGCAGACATGCCGGGTCTGATCGAAGGCGCGCATCTCGGCTCCGGGCTTGGGACGCAGTTTTTACGTCATATTGAGCGCACGCGACTGCTGGTTCACTTGGTGGACGTGTCCGATGCTTCGGGGCGGCCTGATCCGGTGGAAGACTTCAAAGTCATCAACAAGGAGCTGGCCAGTTTCTCACCCAAGGCCGGCGAAGATGGTGCGGATCAGCACCCGTTGGCCGACAAGCCGATGATCGTGGTTGCCACAAAGATCGATGTCGCAAATCCTGAGAAGCTGAAGAAGCTGGCGACATATGTAAAACGCCGCAAGCTGGAGTTTCACGCCATCTCCGCCGTGACGGGGCAAGGGATCGACGAATTGAAATGGGCTTTGGCGAAGAGGGTTCTGCCGGTGGCTGTGGAAGCTGAGGTCTAATTCTTCCCGACGAAAGTCAGTGACTAAACCATTGCGCGTTCCTTCACCATCAAATACTGATTGAGCACAGAGGACGTCACCGCCTCCGGATTCAGATCGAGGGTGAGCGCTCCTTGTTCGTGAAGCCGCGCGAGCAGCAGTTCGCGGCGGGCAGCCATCTCCTGCGCGGCGGCGGCGCGAAACATCTGATCGACATTTTTCGGGCGATCCTGGGCAATGGCATCGACCTCGGGTTGTGCCATCGCAACGAAGAGCAATATGTGACGACGCAGCAAATGCATGGCGCCGTCGATGACCTCGGGGCGCATCGCGGTTTCGGCGAGGTCGGTGATCCATAAGATCAGGGATCGCCGCGGTTGCAATCTGCCGAGCAGCGTGGTGGCGCGAAGGTGGTCCGCTTCGCTGGACTCAGCGCGAACCTGCGCGAGCAATTCAATCATCTGGCGGAGGTGGGCCGCACCCCGTCCCGGCAATAAACGCTGCTGGAT
Source organism: Telmatobacter sp. DSM 110680 (assembly GCF_039994875.1). GTDB lineage: Bacteria > Acidobacteriota > Terriglobia > Terriglobales > Acidobacteriaceae > Telmatobacter. Next base: position 224,894 of record NZ_CP121196.1, read on the forward strand.
GGTCTGGCCGTAGGCAAGGAGCCCGACGCGATCGCCGGAGAAGAGCGCAAGCTGCGCCAGCCCGACGGCGGCTGTGCACGCATGATCAAGCTTGGAGTGCTCTCGCAAGCTGCCGGGAGCCAGAGGCATGGCTGCCTTGGTGCCCGGAGAGGCTACTACGCGCGAGCGCATCAGGCGTCCGCAATCGAGCACGATCCATACCGGCTGGCTGCGTTCGGTCTGATACTGGCGCGTGATCAGGTTTCCGCGCCGCGCACTAGCGGTCCAGCAGATGTCGCGCATGTCATCGCCTTCGCGATAATCGCGCAGACTTTCGAAATCGCGGCCGAGACCGCGCTGGCGAGTCTGACGCAGTTGCAGGTCGATCTGGCGGCTGCGGGCCAGAAATATCTGCTGCTCTTCGCCTGTGCGCAACGCAGGATAGACGCGAACGGTCTGCGCGAGGGCCGCCTTCGCCCAACGCTCTGCCAGACCGAGAGGCGAGCGATAGCGGATGTAGAGCTGGCCGGTGGCGCAATCTCCGCGTTCCTGAGGTTCAACGCGGTAACGCACGGACGCAGGCACCCGCGGGAATGACGTGATGCGAATCGGTTCCTGGGTCGCGCCGGGGTTGCGGAGCGAGGCGGGAAGATCATCGATCAAACGACAGTCGATGATGACCGAGCCCTGATTTTCAATAGTGAGTTCGATCTCGGTCTGACTATCGAGCGACGGAACATTTGACCAGCTTCGCGTGGCTGTCAACATTGCGGCGCGAGGCAGCCGGGTCCCGTCGAGTATCGCGGCAATGAGAACAAGTACATCCCACGCCAGCATCGCGTAGCTCAGCCGCTGATCCCATAGTCCCGGAATTAGAAAGGCGAAACCGACGATGAGCAGCGCCACGGACCGCGCGGTGAGTCCGAAGCTCCAGCGGCCACGCGGCTCGCACGTTGCGTGAATCGCTGCGGGATGGAAGGAAGGAGCAATCATTTGCGCGGAACCGGCACTGTGGCGATGACGTCGGCGAGGACGCGGTCGGCATCGAAGCCTTCCAGTTCAGCCTCGGGCTTGAGCATCACGCGATGACGGAGCACCGGCGCGACGGCGCGCTTTACATCGTCGGGAACGAGATAGTCGCGGCCATCGAATGCCGCGGAAGCCTGCGCCACGCGCATGATGCTGAGCGCCGCGCGGGGGCTCGCGCCGAGCAGCAGGGTTGGCCACTCGCGGGTGCGCCGCGCGAGCGTCAAAATGTATCCGTAGAGCTCCGGCTCGATGCGGATGGCGCGCACTTCCGCGCGCGCCGCTTCGAGCATTCCTTCGGGGATGGGTGCTATTGCGGCGTCGTCGAGCAGACTCACACCGCTGCCCGCGTGGTGGCGCTCAAGTATCTGCAATTCCTCGGCCTCATTCGGATAGGGCACGCGGATCTTCATCAGAAAACGATCGAGCTGCGCCTCTGGTAGCGGGTAGGTGCCTTCGAAGTCGACCGGGTTCTGCGTCGCGAACACGGTGAACCAACTAGGCAGGGGCCGACGGGTGCCATCACTGGTAACCTGGCGCTCCTCCATGCACTCCAGCAGCGCTGCTTGCGTGCGTGGAGGCATGCGGTTGATCTCGTCAACGAGCAGAAGATCGGTAAACACGGGTCCAGCGTGAAACGTGAATGTGTCAGTGCCGGGACGAAGGATGGTGGTGCCGAGGATGTCGGCAGGCATGAGGTCGGGGGTGGCCTGCACCCGCTGGAAGCCAAGGCCGAGCAGGCGTCCCAACGTCTTGACCATCAGCGTCTTTGCAATGCCCGGTACGCCTTCGAGAAGCGCATGGCCCTGGCACAAGACGGAGATCAACACTTCTTCGACAACCTGCGTCTGCCCTGAGATCACGCGGCCCAGCTCGGTACGCGCGTGGGCGATGAGCGCGCTGGTTGCACGAAGGCCTTGCTGCGACGCTGCAGGCTGCTGCACTTCTGCTGGTGGCTGCAACTCTACAGTTGGCCGCGAGACCGCATTTGGATCTGAAGATTCCTGCTGGTTCACTTCCTCGCTCATGAGGGCCTTTCGTTCCGGGTATTCCCGTTAGTTGCGGATGGATATGGAGTGCCGCCTGTCTTTGCCATCTGCGCCAGCATCTGGCGATGATGGTGGAGCAGTTGAATCATTTTTAATGCAGAGCGTGGCTCAATCTTCTCATTCAGTCTCGCACTCTCGCAGGCAGCCAGATCGGCTTCGAGAGTGGGATCGGCGTTGGGAAAGCGGCGTCGAATTGCGGCGGCCAGTTCTTCCGCGTTGACCGAGGCCTGACGCAATCCGCAAAGGCGCAGAGCGTAGCGGCGGAAGCGCTCCCATGCGATTGTGAGCGCGGTCGTGGACGCTCCGGCACTGCGATAGAGAGAGCCTAGAGCCTCAAGGAACTCAATCGGAGTGGACCGAACCGGTGGCGACAGCTCACGAACGGGGCCGCTACGACGGCTGAAGCTGAAAACGATGAGGACCGAGAGCAAAATCATTCCGATCCATAAGAGGGTCACGGTTGGTCCTGAGACGTAGCCCCACTCCGACTTAATATCGCCATGCAGCGACTCATCCCAGTAAAAGTGGTGCCCGTCGCGCGGCCCGATGGAGTTGAGCAGCAGATCGAAATTCTGGGCGCGCGCGAGTGACCCATTCTCGAGCGGCGTTGAGCCGGCCAACCACACCACATGGCCTCGGGCGTAGTTGTACTCGACCACGGCCGGTTGCGCGGCGCAGCTGTACTGGGTGCGATGGGCCGGATTTCCAACCTGCCATGTAGCCTCGGGCACCATCCAGACTGCGCCGCTTCCGGCCAGAGTATCGAGACCTTCGGCCTCCAGCTGGCAGGCAGCGAAATTGAATTCTTTTGGTGTTCCGACATCGCCTTCGGGAAGCAGGTAGCCGCCCCATAGGCCAGTTGCGAGCACTCGACCGCCGCGCTCCACAATCTGCTGCACAGCATTGATGTCTTCGGTCTCGCGAGTGAAGGGACGCGCGAAGATGACGACAGTGTTGGGCCCGGCGGTGGCTGCCAGTTCGCTGAGCGGACGCTCCCACCGCTCGATGTTGTACCCGGAACGCAACAGCGACTCATAGGCGGCGCGCGCTCCGTGCTGTCCGGAAAGATAGGTGGACGGCATGGGATTGTCGTTGTTGTTTTCGTTCGGCATCACCACGCCAATGAGCACTGCGAGGCCGATGGCAACGGCGATGCTCCAAAGGAGAAGACGGCGATCTTTGAGATCGAGCGACGACATGAATTTCATCGGACACCGCCTTCGGAAAGGGGTGAAGCTTCACTGGTGCCGACGGACGTTCCTCCAGAGATGAGCGTAGAGGCAAGACTCTCTGCGCTTTTATAATCGCTTTCTGCTGCCACCCGACCGCCGTACCAGAAGCGCTCGAAGGAACTGGTCAATTGTGAGAGTCCCGGCTTGCGGGGATCTTGAGGAGCCACCAGCGACAGGTATTCGCGTGGAGTGCGGGCGCGATCGGCCGGCCACAGACGGCGCGATTCAAGGCGGGAAATTGCGGCCCAGTAAACAAAGTGAATTGCTTCGCGCCATAGGCCGGAGGCGGCTGCGCGTCGCGCGTCTTCAAGCCACAACTGCCAATCGCGCGCTGAAGGGGCTCCGGGAGCGGGACGATCTCCCTCTGGGACCAAGTGAATGCGCCATCGGCGCTCGAGCCGCAGCAACGAATAGACCAGCGCCACGCAAACACCGATTATGAATCCCCACACGAGAGCGCGGCCAATCCATGCAGAGCGTGCTTTGAAGTTGGCCGCGCTTTCGAAAAGATGATTGAGCCAGTTGCCAAATTTTTCAAATGCGGAGTCGCGGACCGACGGTTTTTGTAGATCGCGAAATTCAGCGCTGGCCAGCACCTGCTGCATGGCTGCGCGTTGTTGCGCGTGGTCGATGTAGGAGGCAGCCGGCGCACTGGCTTGGGCAAGATCGCTTTCCAGACGCGCTTTTGCGGCTTTCAGGATTTGCGAGGTGGTTGATTCCTGTGGCGAGGATTTGGGTCCTCCCGGAGAGGTGGATTTTGTAGGCGGATCGGGATCTTTCGCCTTCGAGAGGAGCGCGCGCAGCCAGCCGTATCGCACCAGTCGTTGCTCAGGGTGAGAGTTGCGCGCGATATCGACTCGGTCATCTTGACCGACTAATGCGGGATCGCAGTTCTTGAGGTTGCGGGCACCCTCACAGGTGTCGACGAGTACCGATAGCGTTTTCAAATGTTGGCGGTAGTCGTCGAGGGAAACGTCGTGCCAGCGCACGCCGGTTTGCGGCGGCGCGGAGGTTTGAGCGCATGCGATCGCGGTGATCGCCATCGCGACGAACACGGCCCTGAGGCGGACACTTTGCACGAGCATCACGCTTGAGGCCCCTGACGCAGTGCTTGCGGCGTGAGCTCTTTTTGCGTCTGGACTCGAGGGCGAACATTCATGGCGTCTGCGGTGATGATATTCGATCGGGTAAAGATCCGAATCGGCGGACCGACCTGCGGCTTGTTTCCCACCTATGCGTTGCCCTCTCCGGGAGTGCGTTCCATGAGCACTTCACGAGGGGAAAGGCACGCCGGCTCTTGTGCTGCAATTACGATTTCCGCAGGATTCATTTGAGCGTCGGGTAAAAGAGTGACCTGCGTGGAATCCAGGACAGGGTCAGGTGCCGGAGGTGAAACCAGCATCCCCGCTTGTTGCATCATCCACTCGATATCGAATCCTTCTTTGCGGATGCGCTGATCAAAGTAGAAGAGCGTAAAGGCAATTCCGTATAACGGCTTGATAAGAGTTTTCACGGCAAAGAACGATCCGTATGTCGCAAAGAGAGCCACGACACCTACGAGTTTGGCGTGTGCCTGGCCCTGGAGCGAGGGAATGAGGGAGAGCGCGATGATGATAGGAACCATGAGACACCAGGAAAGGATCTGGTTCAGGACCGCGCCCAAAACATAGAGAAGCAGCATGCGGGCGCGCGTTCCATTGCTCAGCAGCGTGCTGCGCTTGAGAGAAGTCCAAGCCGTAGTTTGCTCGACAACGCTTACCGGGAATGCCAGACAAAGGTGCAGCAGTATCCACACAGCAGCGGCGCCAAGAATGATCATGAGCACAACAAGAAGACCACCGAAGAGGGGGCTGTTGTCGTTGGCAGCTGCGCCACTCACCTTGAGGGCAATCATGCCAAACATGGCAATCAGAAACACTGCGCCGGGGACGATGGTGATTGCCAGTATTTGCCATGTGTAGAGGCCGATGTAACGCCATCCCCGCTTCCAGATTGTTTTGTAGGCGCCCCGGATCGTGATGCCTTCTCCCAGGAAGGTACGCGCGGCGGCATCGGTCATGGCGGCCTCTCCCAAGGCGATGGAGGCAAGACCGAGAGGAACGACGACGACCAGCAATGCAGTTAGGAAAATCCATAGTGAGGCGTCGGGAACGGTTGCCCCGTGTTTGGTCCTCGAACCCATCCACGTCAAAAAGGCAAAGATCCCCGCAGCAGATGCAAAGATGAATCCCGCCGGAAGGGTGCCAATGCCAAAGAATACGAGAAAGCGAGAACGATAGATGTGCGCGGTGCGATCGAGAATCTCTGACAGCGTTAGCGGATGAAGCGGTTCATTCATGCCCGCTCCCGGTGTCGGAGATGGCGATTTCTTCTACCGGAGCGGGGGGCTCAAGCTCTGGCTGGGACATACCCGCGGTTTGCATCATGCGCTCGATATCGTAGCCTTCTTTGCGCACGCGCTGGTCGTAGTAGAAGAGTGTGAAACCGGTGGCATAGATCGGTCCGACAAAGGAGTTGGTGAGGAACGCCAGGAATTGCTGAACCACGCTCATCCATACCGGGAGCACTCCCTGGTGCTTGATGCCGACCACGATGAAGAAACCCTGGGTGATGCCGGTCATGCCAAGTTGAATAATCAAGGCGAGCAGTCCCAGCATGAAGATTCGACCGCGTGAGCCTTTGCTAAGTTGAATGCTGCGGCGGATAGCTGCGCGCGCTTTGAGATTTTCCACGGTGCAGGCCGGAACTGCAAGTGCATAGCGCAGGCTCATGATGATGCCGAAAATAAGGGAACCGAGAAGCAGAAAGAGAAACGCCACACTCGATACCAGGAAGACAATCATCTTCGAAGGGTCAGGCGGCGGAGCGTGTGGCGTTGGCGAGAAGACTCCTGTCGGACGAATATAGACAAGGATCACCGCAGCATAGGCGGCATAAATCACCACGCATGGAAACCAAGCCCTGAAATAGGTGATGGTCATTAGCCAGAGATAGCGTCCGGTGCGCGGCAGTATGGTGCGATAGGCAGCGCCGATGCTGGCTGGTTCGCCAAGGTAAAGCCAGCCCACCGCGCGGGTATTAGCCGCTACCGCAAGGCCGCCCGCCACAAAAATCGCGAGATAAAGAACGACCAGTCCAACCACCGAGACGACGATCAGGCCGGTATTCATGTGCATGGATTTCGCGGCTTGCTGCGCCCCGATTTGCAACAGACTCAGAACGAGCAGTATGCCGCCGTACACCGAAGAGATGCCCGCAAGTAACAGAAAATTTGAGCGGTAGAGTTCCGCAGTTTTATCCAGGATTTCGCCAAGGGTGAGCGGACGCAGCGTCGTTTCCATGCCGGGGTTCCTTCAATCGAATGGGAGGCAGATGCTTTGCGGGGATGCTAGCACAATCATGGCTCGTATGGCGTCACACTCCAGAGGTATTCCGAAACAGACGAAAATCCCGGCAGTTTTTTCCCACGTGGTACTTCTTACCCGGCGCCTTGACACCCATTTTTATCGCAACTCCTTCGAAAGAATGAATCAATACAATGGCCCGGCGCTTGCTACATAAGACCTCGTTAGACAAGGGCCCCTATAATTTGCCCGGATTAATTAGAAGACGGTGCCAACAGGGGGCCGTTCACCCCGGAGGTTAAATATGAATCCCAATAAAAAGCAGTTTGTTCTCGGTCTTTCGTCGTGTGCGCTATTGTTGGCGACCATACCAGCGCTGGGAGCCACCACACCAAAATCCGCAACGCAAATGCCTGTATTTCAAGAGCCGCAGACTCCGCCTTCGCAGACCCAGCCTGATCAGACAATGCCTAATCAGGATTCCAAGACTGCTACGTTCAGTGGGACTGTTGTGAAAGATGGCGAACAATATGTGCTCCGTGATTCGTCGGGCAGCGTTTACAAATTGGATGACTCTTCTCGCGCTCAGGCATTCGAAGGCAAGACCGTCAAGGTAACGGGTCGTCTCGATGCGAACTCCAAGATGATTCACGTCGACAGCATTCAAGCGCTTGCTTCCTAAACCGCCCGAAAAAATTTAAAAACAAATCTTAGAAAGTTAACCAATCCGGATGCCGGAGATGTAAGCTGGCATCCGGATTGTTATTTCCTCAGGGAGCTTCCCGAGAGCAGTAACCAAAGGCAACGCCACCGCCGAAGTCGAGCACGGTAAATCCGCCGCTCAACTTCGGCGGTGGTGCGTCGAGGGTGATTCGATAAAATTTGCTACGTCAAGAAGGGACGATCCATCCATGTCTACCGATCCTGCAATCGAAACATTCCTCAAGTTTTCGCAAAGCAAGCTGCTGGAACAGTATTGGCCGCGCCTGCGCAAAGCAGTTGAGACGTTGAGCGACGACCAGATCTGGTGGCGTCCGAACGAGGCCAGCAATAGTATCGGCAACCTCATTCTGCATTTGAATGGGAACGTCTGGCAGTGGCTGGTTGCATCGTTCAATCGGCTTGAAGATCAGCGCGACCGCCCGGCCGAATTCAACGCGACCGGCGATCTAACAGCAGCCGACCTGCTCGCGAGGCTTGGAGCCACGATGGAGGAAGCGGCAAAAGTGCTGGCAAAACTCACGCGCGAAGATCTGCTCGCAACGTGGAATATCCAAGGCTATACGGTAACGGGACTGGCCGCCGTCTATCAGGTGGTTGAACACTTTGGATTGCATTACGGGCAGATTGTGTACATCACAAAAATGCAGGAAGGCCGCGATCTCGGCTTCTACAAGGATCTAGGAAAGACCGGGCGTGCCGTTGGAGGATCAGTCTAAAGATGTACAGACGTTCGAGTGCGCGCGAGACGTGAGAAACGAGACGCGCGCGTTGCTTACTGCAGGCTCTGTATCTGAGTTCCCGCGGGGATCTTCACTGAGAATTCGTCGGCTGGTAAGTGGTCCTGATTGTTGACCACCTTTTCAACCGTGAGCACGATCTGTATTCCCTCAAGCGGGCGCTTAATGACCACTCTTGTGGGATATTTGCTGTCCCCGAAGCTCTGGTATGCGGAGTAGGTGACCTGGCTCTCCAGATTTCCTTCACTGTCATACATGTCTTGATTGGACGGCAACAGGTCGTCGCGATGGAAGGTGAGCACGCGGACTGGCTTATCCCTTCGGCTTCCATTGGGCGCATGACGCGTGATATTCAGGATGTACTCCGGCATCGTGTACAGATGCTTCTTTGCCGCGTCTTCAATCGTCTCAGTATCGGAAGTCTCCGAATAGAAATCCTCGGGTTCCACGCCGCGCACGATCATGGCGTCAAAGAAGAATCCTGGGCGGATATTTTCAAACTGCTTCTCGGATTTTTTGGTGATCGTATTGGGACCCTGAATTGCTTTGTTCTTCGTGGGGACCAGCAAGGTGAAGGTGATTCCATCGCTTGCCATGTCAAACGCTTTGATACCGAGGTATTGACCAGCTACCCGCAAATGATTCGGCTTTTCCATCACGATCCATCCACGGACGCTCGGGTAATCCGTTGCCAGGCCCTCCTGCGGTTTCAACATGGTGGCCTGAATCTCGACGGTGGCGGTGAGGTTCTTGAAGTTATCCCAGCGACGATTTACCTGTTCGACCAATTGTTCCGGAGTAGCCGTCTGAACGTTTGCCGGAGCTTTCGGCACCGGCAGATGACGCTTCATGGGCAGCAGCGAACAACCGCTTAATAGAAGCGGCAACGCCATGGCGACCATTCCGAACCGGTGACGCACCATCATCGCTGCCCTGCCTTCTTGATGGCATGCCGATAGCCGGAGACATTGTGGGTGTGCTCTTCAAGCGTCGTGGCAAAGAGCGATTTGCCTTGTGGATTGGCGCCTGCAGCTACGAAGTAAAGATAATTAGAGGGGGCTGGATCCATCGCGGCACGCAACGAAGGCAGTCCTGGATTTGCTACTGGGCCGGGTGGCAAACCAGCATGTACGTATGTGTTGTACGGCGTGTCGAGTTTCAGATCGCTGGCGTGGATGGCGCCGCGCCATTCGTGCTTAACTTCAAGACCATAGATCACCGAAGGATCGGTCATGAGCGGCATATGTTTCGCGAGCCGGTTTTCAAACACGCCGGCGATCAGCGGCCGCTCCGAGTCCAAGGCCGATTCCCGCTCGACCAGCGATGCAAGGGTTACCACCTGGTGCATATTCTGTTTGAGACCAATTTGCGCGGCCTCAATACGGAATTGGCGAACCATGGCAGCAGCCACCTGTGCCGGTGTTGTCTTACGCTGAAACCGATATGTATCGGGAAACAGATAGCCCTCCAGCGTTTTTGCCTGCGGATCGATATCCGCCACCAACTCAGTCAGCCGCGCCTGCTGGTCTAGAAACTCAGTACGTGTGGCGATGCCGGCCTGTTCCAGCCGAGCCGCAACGTCGAAAATACTTGCCCCTTCCGGCACCGTCACGGCTACGGTGTAGACGTCGCCCCGGGCGATTCGGTCGTAGACGTCCTTCAGTGGCGTCGGACGGTCGAAGCGATACTCCCCCGCTTTCAACTTGCCTTTCCGCACCCAGCGCCACAGATCGAAGGCGAACTGGCTACGAATTATGCCTGCGGATTCCAATTGCTGGGCGATGCGCGTCGTCGAAGATCCGGGCGTGATATCGATGAAAGTCTCGGTCGACGGCCCAAATGGAGTGAAGATGACCCACGCGGTCAGCGCTGCCACCCCCAAAACGGCCAAAAACAACAGCAACAGCAATGCTTTCAGCGCGCCTGAGCTCTTCCTTTTTTTGATTTTGCTGCTCCTGCGAGCCATGCGCTCCTGAAAAACTCCCGTCTTTATCTAAGACGCAGGTGTAAACCCTGTGGATTCTCTATCTTTCATCATTGTATCGGGTCTCAAAAAATTTGCCCGCGCCATCGTTTTTCTGGGCCAATCACTCACGAAAGTGCTTGTATTCACGTCAGATGAATAAAGCGTCCGCGATTCAGTTGAATACAGCAACAATAGTGTTCTGCAGCAAGTACACATTGGAGATCGATCGATGACTTCGCGTGCATTCATTTTTTGCAGCCTTTTGGCCCTCTGCCTATCCACCGCAATCCAGCTGCGAGCCCAAGCTCACCCGGGTTCCGACGCAACGTCAGCATCCCAGGCATCCGTTGAAGTTTTTGGAGGATTCTCGCTCGCGGGAGGAGGTTTGACCGGAACCAGTTATGGTTTCAATGGAGGAGCGGACTTCCGGCTTGTACCGCGGGTCTTTCTCGTCGCAGACATCAACCAATTCCACGTTCCCAGTCCATCCTCTTCGAATACTGAGTCAGAAACCGTGTACCTTGCCGGCCCCCGCTACCTCGTCCCTGTTCATTCATCGTCGCGCACGTCCTTATTCGGGCAATTTCTGATCGGCGGTGACACCTTCCACAACGGCGGGCAGGCCTATACATACGAATTCAATAACGCCACCTCGCTTGCGCTCTCAGCTGACGGCGGCGTTGATTACGCATTGAGCCGACATCTCGGTGCCCGCTTTCAAGGCGGATACTTGCTCACGAAGCTTAAGTACAGCACCTACGGAGGACCTGTGAATCCTTCGTCTGCCTCTGACAATCAGGGGCGCTTTGCGGTAGACATCGTCTACCGCTTTTGAGCTGAGAGCTGACGCCAGCGGTTAAGCTGGAAAAGATAAGCTGGAATTCGGAGCCTGCATGGCAGAAACTCAGCCGCCGCGCTATCTGGCGCTCGACGTGGGTTCGAAACGCATCGGTGTTGCCGTCTCCGACGAACTGGGACTGACGGCTCAGCCGGTCCTGACCCTCGAACGGCGTCGCAATCAACGCGAAGACTTGCGGTCGATCGCGCGCCTCTGCCGCCGCTTCGGGGTAGCGGGTATTGTGGTTGGCAACCCCCTTACGATGACAGGGGAAGTGAGCGTACAGGCTGCAAAGGTGCAGGTTTTTGCCGCCGAACTTGGGGAACTTGCCGGGTTACCGATTCACCTTTGGGACGAGCGCCTGACTACGCATGAGGCACACCAGATGCTGTACGAAGCAGGTCACGCCCGCCAGGATCACCGCCGCGTGGTCGACCAGGTTGCCGCGACGCTTATCCTGCAATCGTTTCTCGCTGCTCAAGCCGACCGGCCGGCCGAATCAATCTAAAAGGCGGTCTGACAATTCAAAAGCGGTAAGAGCTACTGATTGGCATTCTGCAATATCTGGGCAAGGTGCCGAACACCCGTTTTTTCCGCATCTCCAATCACAAAGAAACGCAGTCCCTGGCTGTTCCACGTCTCGATGTTGAAGGCGTTTCGCGCATCGGCCCTCTCTGAAACTGGGAACGCGCTGCCAAACACGCCATCGTCCTGCATAATCAACACCGAAATTTTGTGCTGCCCCATGCCCACTACAACTTGTGCCGACGGCTGCTGATGCAGATACACTAACCGGCCGCCGAGCAAGGTGAATTCAGTCCCAGCGAACTCGGGAAGGTTGAATGAAAAGGGGATGCGCCCCTGGAACCACGGCTTCACCGTGTGCCGGTCAGAGGAGACGACGTCATACGGATTCGCACTCGCCAAATCGCCCACGTGTAAGTCTGCTACTTCTCGATAAGCATCCGCGCGCACGGCACCTTGTCGCATCCAGAACATAACGAAGACCAGCATCGCCAGCGCCGCAATCGCGAGGGAAAGGCCTCCAAATGCTTTGAAGCCCGGTTTGCGCGGCGCGGTCTGGGACTGGATTTTGCGTCTGAATTCCACACTCGGGGTGAACCGTGTGCGTGCTGTTCTCATGGTTCGGCGCACGCTCAGCATGCTCGCAACCTCTGCCGTGCATGTACTGCAGGTGGAGAGATGCCGTTCCAGGGCATTTCCCTCCTCTGCTTGCACCTCTCCATCTAAATATGCTGCAAGCATCTCGCGATCCTGATCGCAAGGCATCATCGCACCTCCTGGCCAGCGTTTGCGTTGAGCGCCGCTCGCAAGCTTGCACGGGCCCGCGAAAGCCGCGACATCACTGTTCCCGGCGGGACATCAAGCACCTCGGCAATCTCGCGGTACGACATCTCCTCCACCTCGCTGAGCAGAATAATCTGCCGGTAGTTCACCGGAAGGGACTCCAGTGCGGTAAAGACGGCATGCTCGCTTTGGCTGCGCAGCAACAGTAGCTCAGGGGTCAAGTCGTGCGCCATCGCCAGGTCGGTTCTTAATTCGTCGTCTTCAAGATATTGCGTATTCCGGGCAGCGAGACCACTCTTTGAAGTTAGGAAGATGTTGCGGAGAATGCGAAACATCCAGGCACGCAGGTTAGTGCCCTCTGCGAAAGAGCCAAAGCCTTTCAGAGCCTTGGCGTAGGTCTCCTGTACCAGATCTTCGGCGTCAGTTCGATCGCCGCCAGTGAGCCAGCATGCGTGGTTGTAAAGCTGGTCGAACAGTGGCATGGCCAACTGCTCAAAGAACACCCGATCCATCCTGTCTCCTGCGACCGACCTCAGCCCGGATTCTATTTGCCCGAGGATTGCCGGAGAAACTGAATAATATCCGCTCTCTCCTGGGGATTGGGCACGTGAAACGCCATGTCATTGTTCGGAACGACTGCTTCTGGATTGGTAAGCCACTGATCGAGTGAACCTTCGTCCCAGAGTATGTGCGCGGCTTTCAGTTCATCGGAATAACTGAAGTCCGCGATGCTGCCGGATCTTCGACCGTACACATCTCGCAGCCGCGGTCCCTCCTTGTTCTTGTCGAGAGAATGACAGCCTGTGCACCTCTTTTCGAAGAGCTGTTTTCCTGTTTGCGGATTTCCGTTGATCGCTCGGTCAATTCTGATTGCACCTTCCGCGCTGCTTACATGCGGGAAGGAAGAGATTGCCGCGGCCGTCCAGATTATTGCGACCAAGATCAGAATTCTGCTGTCAGTTCCCTTCTTCATTTTTCTCCTTGTGTCCAGCCGCTTCAATCCGGATGCGCTTTCTCTCGGCGCGCGTCCATGCTGTCACTTGCCGATTTTCGTTTTCGGTAAGGGCCGCCGAGTGGATCAGCGCGTAGGGTTTTGGCGGCATCTCTCCGCCTCTTGCTTCGGCAGCAATGCGCGCTAGTGCTGCAATTCGGTCTTCTGCGCCCATGCCTGCCCAGGCCGAAAAGTTCAGCGCAGTACGTCCTCTCACGACATCGCGTTCCACCAGCCACGAGACAGGAGCTATCCGGCTATACACGGGCCAATGCGTCTGGTTCGAATGGCAATCTGCGCAGTTTCGCTCGAGAATGCCGCGGACATCGCCGGGGACTTCGCTGCCGCTCAAGATCGCCGGGCCAGTGTTGTCATCGCGCAGGTTGCCCCAGGGATGCACGAACGAAAGGCTTCCACCGGCAGCGATTAGAAACACCGCACAAGCTATCGCCGGCCTCATGATTAAAAGCCCGACTCACGATACTGGCCCGTCATTCCTGACAATGTTGCGTCTACGATGGCCAGTTCGCGCCGCTGGGCAATGAAGTTCACATTCGTGATGCCAAGGACGCTCTGCAATCGATCGGCCGACACTTTCATGGGACCGGGCGATGGCGCTGCGCCCGGCGCCGGCTGTGGAAATGCAGTGGACATTGCGGTGTGGAACATCACGTTGCCTTCCACTTTTTGCATCACCTGGTGGATGTGGCCGTTCAGCACTGTGACTGAGCCGAAGCGCTTCAACATCGCGAACGCCTGTTCGCTGTCCGACGTGCCCCAGCCCCACTCTGGATAAACAGCCCACAGCGGGATGTGCGCAAAGATCACAATTGGCATGCTGCTTCTCAAGCTCTGCAAATCCTTCTTCAGCCAGTCGAGTTGAGTGGGGCCAAGCTTGCCCATGCCTTCGAGTTGCACGACGTTGACGAGGCCGATGAAGTGCACGCCCTTGTGGTCGAAGCTGTACCAGCCATTCCCCTTGGTGCCTTTGCCGTAGCGCTCGAGATACATCTTTCCGTCGTCGACCGACGTGTCGTGTTCGCCGGGCACGTAGAAAACTTGCCGGCGCGGCGAAAGCAACTGATCAAGAGTGTCGAACTCCGCTGGCTTGGAGGAGTGCGTCAGGTCTCCGGTGTGGATCAGGAAATCAGGACTTCCGGGAGCCTGATCGATTTTCTTCAATGCGGCCTGCAGCGTTGCCGTGACGTCGGTGTTCGCGGGCTTGTTGAAGCCGATGTGGCTGTCGCTGATCTGCACAAAGGTGAAATCAGACTGCGCGGACGGCTTGATTGGCTCGCCGAACGCGCGCGAGGTTGGCACGCCGGCTGCGAACGTCCAGACGAGTCCGGTGCCTGCCCAGGCCATGCACTTCAGGAATCCACGCCGGTCAATGCCATCGCTCCCGACCTCTTCACTGACGGAATTAACCTTGGTGGTCTTGTTGCGAATCTGCTCCCGTTCAAATTCATTCATCGTTCTTTCTCCAGAACACGTTGCCCGTGTACTGAAGAGAACTGAGAACGCGCCGGTTTATTCCGCGTGCGCAGATGAAAATTTCGATCTCTGGTCGGGCTTTCCGTACATATCGCGCAGATTGATGCGGGGGAAAGCAAGGCGCTTCGACTTCGCTCAGGATGACGGGACATTCAAGAGGTTTGATTGCGGGCTTATTCAGGATGACGTGTTTATCCACGGGTTTAGTCAAGGTCGCCAGCACTAGAGCTCCCCGCCGCCACCCGCCGGGCGTTGCCGCGTATAATGAAAGGTCTAGACGTATCATTTTTCGCGGTTGAGCAGCCCCGCTCGCCGCAACGGATCACGGATGCCCGATCACATTAAAAAGCAGCTGCTCAAAGAGATCGCGACCCTTGAGCATGAGCTATCCCACGAGTTGCCGGCTGAGATCAAGAAGGCCGTGGCCATGGGAGACCTGTCAGAGAACGCCGAGTATCACATGGCGAAGCAGCGGCAGGAGTTTGTGAATGCGCGGCTGGGACAGCTCAAGCGGCGCATGGCCGAGCTTTCGCTTGTGAATCTGGCGAACATTCCACGCGATAAGGCAGGCTTCGGTTCGACGGTGGTGGTTTACGACTCCACTAAAGAAGAAGAGATTGTGTACCGGCTGGTCACCAGCGAAGAGTCGGACGTGGCCAAGGGATTGATCTCGACGACTTCGCCGATTGGCCGTGGCATTGTCGGCAAGAAGGTTGGCGATGTGGCCACGATCGTTACACCGAACGGCAAACGCGAGCTGGAGATTCTGAAGTTGACCACCGTCCACGATGAAGCGGGCGAAGACGAAGAAGAGCCCGATACCGGCACAGAGAAGTAGGAAGCAAGAATGACTTGGACGAGTGCTTTTGGCCGCGCCTGCGGTTGGCTTCTTGATCGAATCGTGCACGGGCTTGCACTGACCCGTATCTCCCCCAACGCACTTACCTTCATTGGTCTGGTGATCAATATTGTCGCGGCTTTTTTCTTCGGCCACGCAAATGCAACCAATGCGGGAATTATGTTCTTCTATGCGGGATTGGTTATTTTCGGCGCGGGCATCTTCGACATGCTCGATGGGCGTGTCGCGCGCAGAAACAACCAGGTCACGGTCTTCGGATCATTCTTTGATTCCGTGATCGACCGCTACTCCGATGTGGTGCTCTTCTTTGGACTGCTGGTCTATTACGGCCGCATCAATCGCTTCCGCTATGTAGTGCTGGTTGCTTTCGTGATGATCACGTCACTGATGGTCAGCTACACACGGGCGCGGGCCGAGGCTTTGATTGGCTCATGCAAGGTGGGATTCATGGAGCGCCCCGAGCGCATCGTGCTTATTCTGCTGGGCGCGCTGTTTGAGCACTGGGGAGTAATGGCGCCTGTGCTTTGGGTGCTCGCGGTGCTCTCGACGATCACGGTGATTCACCGCATCCAGTACACCTACCAGAACACCAAGAATCTTGCGCCGCTCAGCCAGTAGAAGCCCAAAACAGTCGAAAGCCCCACGCTAGTTGGTTTTGCTTGTGGAGGGCGTCTTAGTGGGTTGAGTTGCCGCGCTCACAGGAATTTCCAAGGTCCCAGCATTTCCTGAATTCGTGTCGAAGATCGTGGTTACAAGGTGAAGATCCGTATTGGAAGGCAGGTCAATCTCCAGATGCGCTGGAAGCCCATCGCGCTGAATAGCGCTGTATTGATCAGGCCGTATCATTAGATTCTCCGCATCGCCCACCCAGTTGACGGCATTTCCATTGAGATCGTAGGCCCTAAGGCCAACCAGAATTCTGCCGCTCCGATCACCTTGCGCGTCGGACAGCAAGCGGACATCCTGCGCGCGAATAATCAAGTCCACATCGAAACGCGTGTAGGGAGCACTAAGCTTCTCATTTTGACCCGCGCGTTTCGCATCAGGCCCCGGTTGGATTGCGGAAGGTCCAAGGAGAACTCCGTAGAGGACTCCGGTGGCGCCGGGCATTCCGGATTGCAGGAGAGGAGCAAGCTGATCTATACCGAGATTTCCTTGAGAGACCGGAGTGTCCTCGGCGTTGTAACCCTGCCGGTAGGCCAGCTTGTACTTTCCTTTCGCAAGCTTGACTTCAATCTGGCGATAGTTTCCGTCCATCTTTTCGGTGGGCGAATAACCGAGCGTGTAGTAGTTGGCGCCGTCGTCGATGGCGTGTCGCATGGCTGCATTGAGGTCGTTGGTGTTGAAGAAGGCCTTCCCACCGGTGGAGGACGCTAGCTGCTCCATCGCGTTGATCGTGTCTGCGCGCTCCGCCGCGCCTGCCATATAGGGGGACGTGGCTCCGTTCTGGCTACCCGCGTGTCCTGCGATTCCTCCAGCACCAATACCGGAAACATCGGCTACTGCCACGTGCTCCGTCATCATTCCCTCTGCGTCGATTGGATACACGGCGATCCTCGAGACAGTGAAAATGTCGGCGGTCGTCTTGGCCTTCTCGACATATCCGGGGACTGCAGCATTCTGCCTTGTCGTCTGTTGCTGACCAACGGTGGGAAAGATGGTGACCGGAAACGAGCTTGCAAACCAGATGAGATTCTTGCGGCCGGGAATGCCTGCAAGGTAATGGCCAAGATAGTCCAGGGCCTTGAAGGTCATAGAGGCACGCGCAGCATAGTCAAAGGCGCGAGAATCCGCTTGCGCAGCTTGAAGTGCCGCGATGGCGAATGGGGAAGCCTGCATCACTTGTAACTCTGCAACCACACCTGCATCGTCGGCTTCGTTGCTACGACTGCGAGCGGCGTGATTCTTTTGCACCTGCAGTCCGTTTCGTTTGTCGTTAAGCGCCGCGATCAATGCCGAAGTATCCGTCGTAAATCCCTGGATATACCGCAGCTGCGATCCGAGGATAAAAATCGCAACACGGGTCCCCGGCTGCATGTGGGTGAGGAAGTCCATGACCTCCCGATGGACATATGCCTGATCCGGAGGCTCGGTGTTCAAGGTATCGAGCAGCAGAACATTGACCGCATCACTTTCCGGAGCCGGTGGAACATTGGTGTGCGCTCCCGCAGGCATGGGCGGCATTGCTGGCGGCGTGCTGGGAGCCTGGCTGCCGTTCGTACGCTTCTCAAAAAAGTTGATGTCTTGCGGCTTGCCGTCTTCCATCACCAAGAAGTCTTGTTTGGTAAGACCGAGAACCGGTTCGCCGTTGCTCTTCGTTACCACCACATCAACGACCACCGCGCGCGTTGTCGTCCTTAAGATCGGTGCCGGGACTGAGGCAGTATCCTCTTTTGCCGGGATCGGCACGACTGGCGTTGTTACAGGCGCCGCAGATGGGACCTCGGGAGGAGCCGGTGAAATCGGCGATGTTGCAGAGCTGGCTTTATCGGGAACCGGTTCAGTTGGACTTGGCTGAGAAGCGATTGCTGAAGCCGGGGAATCTGTGCCTTGAGTAGCATTGAAACTCGGGTTCGCGTCAGCCTCGTTTTCAGGAACCACCCGCACGTCTGCCCTAAACATGTGATATTGCTCGAACACTACTTCATTGAGCATGGTCTTCAACGGACGCGTCACAAATTGCAAGGCCTGATGTTCCACGTCGTTGGAATACCGAACTTCCTGGGCAATCGACATCGACAGGCTTCTTGCCGGGCAAAAGTAGCTCTTCCCGCCGATGTTCACCGATCCGTACTCAACAACGAGATCGGCACGCGTGATGGGATCGGTAGAGGTAAGATTCGCCTCAACACTGAGACGAAGGATGGTTCCGTCTTCCGGGTTGATCGTGATTTCTCCGTGATAGCCGGAAAGTTGTCGGAACGGAATCAGTTTGTTCCACTCCGCCTGACTTTCCGGCGTGCAGCAGTAGTTCACCTCGTAGTGAGACTTCTCTCGCGGAACCTCATAACTGAAGACTGCCTCAAGCCCACCGGATTTCTTTTCCCAGTGACTCCAGACCAGCTTGCTCTTCGCAGCGTCAACCAGAACGACTCCGAGGACGGGACCGAATATACCCCACGTAGTAAGACCGGGCTCCGCTGTCGCCGCTGCCTTTTTGACCGGTCCCGCATCCACAGTCTCCCGGCCATCACGGTAGAGGACTGTCTCGCTTGAGGACCGCACGAAGTGTAGAGGCTGGTAGGCAATGCTATCGGTTGATCTTTGCAGCAGCGGAGTATCTTCGAAGTGTTTGGTCTCACGCGTCGCAAAGAAATTGGGTAACTGGGGAATGGTCCTGCCGATATAGCTAACGGCGAGACCCATGATTCTGCGTTGCTCGGCAAAATTTGGTGCTGCCATGACAGGAATTTCAGAGGCGGGCGGATCAAGAAAGGCGGATTCGTCGACCAGGATCAGCAGATTCTGATAAGCCTTATCGCCTGGCAAACCAGCTCTCAATTGCGACAATTTCTCCGTGCTTAGCCGTTCGGTCAGTTCCAGATCGGATATCTGCTGTGCAACTTCGGCGTCCGGTCTTCCACGGGCCGCGTTCAGGGCCTGCTCCAATTGCGCAACGGTCACTCGCTTCGAAGCGAATGCGGGCAGAGTCATTCCGGCGAGCAGGATAAGGATCGCCAACTTGCGCATGGCAAAGCCTCCGCGGATAGACACACTATGCTTTGCAACGATCGCGAAAGAGGGTCACTGCAAATCGGAAGCGGCAGCACCGACCATGGCAAGGTTTGCTGGCACAGTCATGGCGCGAATCCGTAGCGATGAAATCTTACTCGGCTGGACCATCCGCTCGATAGTCAGGCTCTTGTTACAAACGCACACAAACTCGATCTGATTTCGCGAGTAGTTCCGCGGCACACTCAAGGATTTGGTTAGAAAATGAGACCAAATGGAGACTAGCCCGATGAAACTGTGGGAAGTCGGCGCGTAAGTTGTCCCACACCGTCAGGCGCTCAGCAGTTCACTACCATCACGCTGCAGCCGGGCTTGGTTGGCTTCCACTGAACCAGAAAACTAGTGACTGAATTCGGCTCCATGTGGCCCATTTTTTCGAATTCGCCACTCTTCTGGCTTAAGAGCACTTTGCCTGTATCGCTGAGAACTACGAGCGCCGGCACACCCTTCTCGAGGGGAATGCCGTAATGTTTTGCGAGATCAAGATTGGCGTCGTACTGCCCCACATTGATGTGCACCAACACGTAGTTTGATTCGAGAATTGGACGGTTCTGCGGATTGTGGAAGTAGATGTCGAGCACCTGGCAGTCGCCGCACCAGTTTCCGCCGAAGTCGAGAATCACGCGCTTGTGGGTCGCGGCGGCCGTCTTGAGGGCTGCGGCAAGATCGGCCTTGGCTTCTGTTGGATCAGGATATATATCACGACTGGCAGAAAATGCCGGTGCTGCGGTCAAAGCCACGGCTGCAACCATGCTCAAAATCTTTGTTAGTTTCATTGGACGGGGGACCCTCCAGCGGCTATTCAAGTCTGTCATAGGGATGCGATGGAATGCCATGGAGTTACAAATCCAAGCGCTACCGTCGGTGCGAAGATTTAGTCTTAATGGTGATGAACAAACTGCGCCAACGGCTCGAGTCCCATGCGTTTGCCGATTTGGGGGCGATGATGGAGGGGTATGCGCAGGCAGCCGTTGAAGTTGCGAAGAGTGACTTCCGGCAGACGCTCGATTTTTCTTCGGACTCAATCAACGCGCTGGACGAAATTCTTGTCCTGCTGAGCGAAAGTCCGGAGATTGATCTTGATTTTGAATCGCGCCTCTGGGGTAGCTACCTGGGCGAGGTTCTTCGCAGGCGCTACGCGGGCTCGTGGGAGATGACGCAATACCCGGGTGGGGAGCATGCGGTGCCGGCAGTGGACGTGCGCGGATCGCGGCTTTTCCCGTTGATGAAGGTTTATCGACGCCTGACCATTGGCGAAGAAGAAGACCTGCGCAGTTTTTTCACGATGGTGACTGAACGGCTGGGCAATCCGGCGAAGGTGAACTGACGTACTTAAGGGGCAAGCCGCTAAACGGTAAGAACACGAGTGGCATTGGTCACCGCGGCCGGTTGGCTTTGTGCGACAATTGAGGGTGAAAAGCGCGGCCCCCGCGTGGGGCGCGCGGAAGGATACACGATGGGCGATCTATTACAGCCATGGCACCTGATTCTGCTGGCGATTGTGGCGTTTCTGCTGTTCGGCGCCAAGCGTCTGCCAGAGCTAGGCAAAGGGCTTGGCGAAGGATTGAAAGGGTTTAGGGAAGGCATCAAGGGCGTGACCGACCCCGCGCCGCCTCCGACGTCGCAGAGCGTACAGACTCCGCCTCCTCCGCCGCCAGCAAGCAACGAGCCTCCGAAGCAGGCGTAAACCGGAGCCGACGAACGAATTGCCTGAATTCTTCAGGATCAGAAAGGCCTGTGCCAGACGGCATAGGCCTTTGTATTTGCGCTTAGTCCGAACTAGGCGCTAAGCAGAGCGACTGCAGCGAGCGCCAACCCCATTCCAGCCATCTGTCGCTTGGTCGGCCGCTCGCGCAAGATGATGCCTGCAAGCAGGATGGTGCCTGCCGGGTACAGGGAGCAGATGACTGCGGCAACGTCCAACCGGCCCAGTTGCGAAGTGAGCATGTAGAGCAAGTTGCCGACCGTATCCAGTGAACCGGAGATGATTCCGGCTATCCAAAAGCCACGCCAGGGACGTTGGGGTGGCGCAAATGCAACGACAAGCAGGATTGCGGCAACACCCGCGATTCTACCGGATGTGAGCGACCACAAAACTCCGCCTGCAGCCGCCATTTTGAAGAGAATTAGTTGCACTCCGAAACCGACACCAGCGCTTGCACCGAGTAGCAGCGCGCGGCGGGAGGTTGGGGCGTCAGGCGTCGAGGGCGTATGCGAAATCAGCCAGATCGCAGCCAGTCCAGCGGCCAGACCGACCAAGGTGAGCGAGCTGGGCCAGCCGGCGTGAAAAAACTCAAAAAGAACGGGGATGAGCGCGGTCATCAGACCCGTCAAGGCGGCGGTGAGCCCCATGGCTCCTATGGAGAGAGCGCGATAGAAGACGGCGAGGGCGATAGCCCCTTCAAATCCGCCGATCGCAGAGTAGATCAGGTAGCTCGCAGCAGGGATGGTGAATCGCAGGACCAGGCAGACCAGCAGCAGCGCTACAAGGGAGACGATTTGCCCTGAGGCTGTAATGAGCAGCGACGATGACCTGCGCGCACCCCAGCCGCCAGCGAAATCGGACCCGCCCCAACTTGCGGCGGAAAGCAGACCGAAGCCCGCCGCGGCTCCTGAAGAGCTCATCTTTAGTGTTGTTGATCCTTGCCGGAGGGGTAGTAGCCCTTTTTCGCAATCACTTCGACACCGGGCCGATCCACGCGCACTTCGATCTTGCGGTACCTGTCATCGATCAGAGGCTGATGGCTTGAATACACCAGTGTGTACTGATTTCTTGCCTCCTGGGCGAGCTGCGCGTAGCTCTTCTCGATGCCGTTCAAGCTGCCCTCGGAATCAAGTATGCCGCCGGTAGCCAGGACGTATCCTGCCAAACGGTTGTCATACATGGTGAAGGGCAGATGGAGACGGCTTACGTAGCCCTCTCCCCAGCGTGCAGAGTCTCCAACAGCCGTGCCATAGACAGCGATCTTGTTGGTCTGGAGATAGCGCAGCACGTCCTTGTAGGTGGCTTTACTGCCGTATTCCTTGCCGTCGGAGATGACGTAGATGATGCGGCGGCGGCCCTGGGGCCGCGTGGAGAGCTCTTTGGCGGCAGCCAGGATCGCATCGTTCAGGGTGTGGATTTCCTTATGAAGTGTGATGAAGTCTGGATTGCCGACCGCACCGCCCTGCTGAACGGTTGGGTTCGAATCGACGCAACCGCCATTCTTCACGATTGCGCAACCTGCGAATGGGCCGCTGTTGATGGGCACCTGCTCGTCGCGACCAATCGACTTGGCCAGTGCCAGCACGGCGGGTACGCGATTTCCCTGCGCGCCAGTAAAGCCGGTCCACTCGCGGGGCCCGTTGTTGTACGAGAAGATGGCGACCTCATCGTAGGGTGAAAGGGCTCCCTGGAAGGCGCTCAGCGAATTGTTCACCTTGGACATCACGTCCGAAGTGAGGCTCTGGTCGATTACGAAGGCGATCGATAGCGGTGCCGGGTCGACGGTGAAGATCTTAAGGGGCTCCCAGGTGTCGTTTTCGTAGACCTTGAAATCGCGCCAGGTGAGACCGGCGATTGGCTTTCCCTTGGTGTCTTTTACCGTAACCGGAACTTCGACGTAGGTAGTATTGGAGACGAATCTCGACCCTATGTCCTCCGGCGTCATGTTCTCGGGAGGCGTCGTCTGAACATCCTTTGTCTGGCTGGGAGGAGGCTGCGTGGCGGGCGCCTGCTGCGGCACGTCAGTAGAGGTGCTCGAAGTAGCGGTCGATGCCGGCGTTCCGATGCCAGGAGTCAGAGGACCAATACCCTTGAGGGACGAGGGAGCCTGAGGAGCGGGAGCATCCGGAACAGCTTGCTGGTCGGCCGGAGCCTGCTGGGGTTGTGCCTGGGCAAAAGCCGCCGTACTGAGACTCAGCGAGGAACTCAGAAGTGCAGTCAGCGCCAGTGTTTTAAAACCAAGGTCCACAGGTATTCTTTCCTCCCCATACGACACTGCGCCAACCGATTTTCTGGCCCGCAGGTGTGCCAACCAAGGATAAACAAACTCAGAGGGCTGCACCCGTCAGAGTATCAGACGCGACGCAGCCCCGCAGGTTTGCCCCACTCCACTGGAAAGAGTTAAGCTATGCTCTCTTTCGGTCCTGTTCTCACGTCCAACAGGGTAATCGCATGCGCGTCTCCCGCACCCTCGTCCTCCTTCTGATGGCCATGCCGCTGTTTTCGTTCGCGGCCTGGGGACAGCTTGTTCCCTCTCCCGACGCTCCTCCGGTAAGCACCGCTCCGCCACCGCCACCGGAAGAAGAGTCGATGGGCACCCTGAAGCTGAATGTGAATCTCGTCGATTTGTTCTTCACCGTGAAGAATAAGTCGGGCGAACTGGTTCCCCACCTTTCGAAGGACGATTGTTCGGTTGCGGAAGACAAGGTTCCGCAGACGCTCAAGAACTTCACGGCGGAGACTCATCTTCCGCTAACTTTGGGTATTTTGCTCGATACGTCGGGTAGCCAGATTGACGTGCTGCCACTGGAGCAGCAGGCAGGCAGCCAGTTTCTTGAACGCGTGCTGAAGTCCAAAGATCAGGCGTTCCTTCTTTCCTTCGATGTGAACGTGGACCTGCTGCAAGACTTTACGAACAGCGCGCGCCAACTGTCGCATGCCATGAACAAGGCTCAGATCAATACCGCTGGCGGGAACGGCAGTTCCGGGATTCCGGGACTCGGCGGCGGCACTATCCCGATCCACGGGACGCCAAAGGGCACGCTGCTGTACGACGCGATTTACCTTGCTTCGAACGAGAAGATGGCGCAGCAGAATGGCCGTAAAGCGATGATCATTCTGACGGACGGCGACGACCAGGGAAGCGACCACAAGATTCAAGAAGCCATTGCCGCCGCGGAGAAGTCGAACACGATCGTTTACGTCATTCTCATCGCTGAACCCAGCTTTTATGGAGGATTTGGCTACTCGGGTTATTCGGCTGCGAAGAAACTTTCCGAGGAAACGGGCGGGCGCATGATCAACGTGGGCGCCAACGGCAAGAAGCTGGATGCAGCTTTCCAGCAGATTGAAGAAGAGTTGCGCACCGAGTACCTGGCAAGCTATACCCCGACCAACGCCAAACAGGACGGCACCTTCCGTCGAGTTTCGGTGCAGTGTAAAGGCGATGACATGAAGGTACAGGTTCGCAAGGGTTACTATGCACCTGCGCCGGAAGGCAGATAGGCTCCGCGAAAAACGGATCACGCAAGACAGAAAGGCCGCCTTGAAGGCGGCCTTTCCTCATTGCAGACTCGACATTACTTTCCGGAGAGGCAGCCTTTTTGTCCGGAGCTGTTGGGGTAGCCTGTGCCGGCATTGTAAGCAGCATTCGACCACTCGCCCTGGATCTTCCATTCCGAACCGTTCGAGAATGTAACGAGCGGGGCACCAAAGGTCCACGCGCATTTGTCCCCGTTTTCCTGACCCGAACTGTCGTACCATGCGCCGGGGCTGGCGGGATCGGAGCGAGCTTCAGAAAGCTCGTGACCACTGACATTCGCGATGGCAGCCAAACCTTGCGAGTGCAGTCCGGAAGTGTCTTGCGGATCGCAACCGGCATCTCCGTCCAGCTTGAAGAAGAACGCAAATTGTACGGGGACACCATGACAGGTGCCGGCGCTGTGCCATGCGCAGTATCCGGCATTGCCGCGCGGCGTGTCAGTATAGACCGCGTAGTAGCCGTTGCCGGCGGAGTCGGGGTTGGTGATTACTTTGCAAACTTCGTTCAGAATCGTCGTGGTATTGCCACCGCCAGTCGATGCCGATGAGTCAATGACATGTCCGCCGTGCGTCACCATGGGACCGACTGTTCCGTTGGATCCAGTGTATTCATCGGATGCCTTCGCGTAGTTGGAATTGCTGAACCCGGTGTACCAGGTATCCATGCCGGTGATTTTGTCTCCCGAGTAAGTTGCCCAACTTGTTCCCCAGAAGATCGCCTTTGTGACTGAAGAAGGCATGATCTTGCCGCCGTGATAGGTCATGTCGGGACTTCTTCTGGAACCAGCAGCCTTGGCTTCCTCGGCGGCTCTGGGATTTGGCTCGAATCCACGAGCCCAGTGAATTCCCAGCATTGGAGGATCAGTTTTTACGTTGAGGTCCTCGGAGGCTCCGGGTCTCTGAACTTCCTGAGCGTTGGCTGTTCCGACTGTCGCCAGTCCAACTGCAATTCCTGATGCACACACAAGTGCCGAGAGCAGTTTGATTGTCATCTGAATGATCTCCAGTGGTAGGGATTTGTGGACGGCCGGGAAAGCAAGCGACTCCCTTGCCGTTGCTGAAGATTGCTCGAAGCAACCTACAAATGTCAATCCTGTGGAGGTGTTAGCTGTTCTTTTTCAATCGGCGGCAGAAGGGATGTGCATTTTACATGCGAGAAATTACACGTTCGGCAGGCGAGGGCCTCTTTTTCGGTCAGCGAGGCATTCTTCAGCCCGGGCTTTCGGTGACGTAAAAGGCCTTTTTTTGATCGAGATGGCGCTGTTTTTCCAATAAATTGTCCCAAAACCTACCTTTGGCAAGGTTCGTGCCATCCCACCGGTGAGCAAGCAGCATTTTCGCGCCGCGAAAGCAACGGCCCAACCGGATGGTGTTCCATGGAGGATCTTCTTATGAAAGCAGCCACAGTAATCGCGGTGGCGCTTGCCACGTTTTCGAGCTTTCCCTCGACTGCACAGCAGCAGCCCGCGCAGCAGCAACAACAGCAACAACCGATGCAGCAGCCGCCGGTCCAGCAGCAGGATCAGCCAATGCAGCAGCCTGATGCAACCGCGGCGGATGCTCAAGCCCAGCAAAATGCAGCGAACATGCAGGCGCGTGCCAGCGCCGACCAGTTGAAGCCGGTGAACGGAGAACTGGTCAGCAAACTGGATTCAAAATCGGCCAAGCAGGGCGATAGCGTTGTTGTGAAAACCAGTGAAGATCTGAAATTCCCGGGAGGCGCCGAAATTCCCAAGGGGTCGAAACTGGTTGGTCATGTCACCAACGTGCAAGCGCGCGGCGAGGGCAAGGAAAATTCGCAGATCGCCATTCAATTTGATCGTGCCGAAGTGAAGGGCGGACAGGATATGGCGATTGAGTCGGTGATTCAGTCGGTGTCTCCTGCTTCCGGATCTGGTATCTCGGCAGACACAGGCGTCCCGGGAAACTATGGGACCCCGTCTTCGCCTGGTACTCCGAGCGGAGCAGCGTCATCGGCACCTGGCATGAATGGAGCTAGCGGATCGAGTGGTTCCACCAGCAGCATGAATCGTCCGAGCATGGCATCCAATACAACCGCGCAGCCGGGAACGACGGACCAAAACACGAACAGCGGCGTACCGGCTCCGGGCAGTATTGTGGCGCGCAATGGCAACGTCGCGATCCGCACTACGGCAATTCCGGGCGTACTTTTGGCCAATGACATCAATGGGCTGCCCTTCACAAACGCCTCCGGCATGCTGTTGGGAGCGCGACGGGATATTCATCTGGACGGCGGAACGCAGATGGTGGTTGCGGTCGCGGCAGCACCGCAAGGCTCCGGTGGTGGTATGAGTCGTTAGTCCGAAGCAAATGTCCGAAGCAAAAATGTGGCAAGAAAATGCCGGGGACGGGGAGTAACTCTCCGTCCTCGTCGTTTTTCAGGTCAATCCGATTACCCTTGTGCCGCAACCTCGTAATCTGGCGGGAGTCATTTCCGATCGTTAACATCGGCGATGGCAGAA
The DNA here is from genome assembly GCF_039994875.1 of Telmatobacter sp. DSM 110680. GTDB lineage: Bacteria > Acidobacteriota > Terriglobia > Terriglobales > Acidobacteriaceae > Telmatobacter. Next base: position 251,900 of record NZ_CP121196.1, read on the forward strand.
AATACTTGAGGTGATTCTCCGGATTCTCTCAGGCGCGCCCGAAACAGGAGTACGCAATGCCCGTAGAAGATGCCGGCCCGGATACGCGTGAAGGACTCGAGATCAGCTCCCGATTCCGTCGTCTGATTGAAGAACGCATTGAGCGTCTGGAGAAAGATGCCGACAGCGACGAAGCCCAGTTGGCGGTTCTGCGCCATGGCGATCACATTCGGCGTCATATGCTGCTGATTGCTGCGCAGCGCGCGGAAGCACAACGCATGCGCCAATTTATCGACAATTCCGGAACGCGGGTTCCCCCTCCGAGAATTACTTTCTGAAGGGCAATATTCATTCCGGGATTTTGTCCGTTCAAAACCCCAGTTAGCGTCAAAGCTATTCAAGCGTTGGACTGTATCTCAACGCGGTTCCCATGATTCGTCGAATGGGTGGTCCTGCATGACATTTCCCAGATCGACCGTCACAGTGGAATCCTCATCGTCGTTTTCAGATGAGTTGATGGTTAGAACCATGCACAGAATCAAGATCAGGTCCGCATCATGGTCGAGGCGCACGTCATACTGATTCCCCTTGGCAAAGACCACACGATTTTTTGAAAATGCGGCAATCTGCCGATCGTCTTTGAAGATCGAATAGTTCAGACCGCGATGTTCATAAAGCTTGTATGTCTCCCCATTGCCAACGCAAGCATAGACTCTCGTCCATAGTTTTTCGCAACCGAAGCTATATTCGCGGCCATCGCTCAAATGGAAATCGTGTTTATGCCTTAGAGGCGAAATCTCACCTTCGATCTTGGCTACAGGGTTACCGCCAGCGGTCTTGAGCTCGATATTGTCGGTAAATGAGAAGAACTGCTTCCGTGCATAGTACTCGCCCGCAGGCGTAGAGATGTCGTATTCGGAAGTGAACGAGATGCTGCGCTCGCTGATGCTTACGTCCAAACACCCTCCCAGCTCAGTTGGGGAAAACTGCGCGGTTCAATCGAGGTGACTGCGGCATAATTATGGCATGCCAGAGCCGCAAGGCGGGGATGCGAGACCGCTGGATTATCAAATCGTTGATGTCTTCACAGAGATTGCTCTGTTGGGCAACGGACTCGCAGTGGTCTTTGACACTGAAGGTCTAGCCACTGAGCGCATGCAAGCGATTGCGCGCGAATTCAACTTGTCGGAGACAACGTTCATTCAGCGGCGGGATGTTGAGACCGAAAAGCGAGAGGGTGTGCGGGTCCGCATCTTCACGGCCCAGGAAGAATTGCCGTTTGCCGGTCACCCCACGCTGGGTACCGCTAGTGTTCTAAAGCTCTCTGCTCCTGAGACATTTATTAGCGACACCATTACGCTCGCACTCAACGTTGGGCCTGTGCCGGTTCGCTTCAAGCCCGGCACTCTGTTTGGAGAGATGACGCAGCGCGATCCTGAATTCGGCGACGAACTCGATCCCGTAAGGGTCGCCGGTCTTGCCGGACTCAGCGTAGATGACCTTTACGCTGCTGTCCCACCCCAGGTTGTATCCACTGGCACAGCGTTTGCCATCGTCGCGTTGCGTTCACACGAGGCGCTCAGCCGGCTGCGCGTGGAGCAAGAAGGCGCCACGCAATACCTTCGGGAGCACGGAGGACGGTGGTTTTACGTTCTCGGTCCTACCGGAGCAAGCGATCCGGCATGGAGAGCGCGGATGCAGTTCTACGGCGGCGAGGATCCGGCGACGGGCTCAGCGGCTGGTTGCGCCATCAGCTACCTCGTTCACCATGGCATCGTGGAACCGGGCAAGCAGATTCATGTTCAGCAAGGTGTAGAGATCGGCCGCACGAGCAATCTTTTTCTGAGTGCGGCTCGTGTTTCCGGCGAGGTGGGCAATGTGCGCGTTGCCGGCAGCACTGTTCGCGTTGCAAAGGGGCAGCTTTTCCTGCCGTAATGCACACGCTTTCAACAGATATTAATCAATGCAAGTTACTTTCTATGTTCATTGTGACGCTTTTTCCTTTGTTACAAGATGGTTTACATGAATAGTTTCGCTTCCTGTTCTCTCTTTTCAGTTCGTCCCGCTATCCGTACTCTTGCCCAAGCATTGAACGCAATCTAGCCGGGAGTTATCCGGCTTTCATTACGGCTTCATACACAATCTGACCGTAGCGAGGGATTCCATCTCTCATGGATTGATTGCTCCCGAAGCCGCTTAGAAGCGTTGCACTGTCCGATGGACGCGCGCGCGCTCAAGCGGATTTGTGTGCGCAGTTCTGAGAAAGACCCGAACGCGGCCGACGGCCCCGGATCTTGACGAGCCTGCCCGACCAACAACCGGGCATCGCTGCAGTGCGTTTCAAAACCGGCCCGCAAAAAAATTCAAACGAACAGGAGCAGGACCCTTAACATGCGGCCTAAAAAAGTAATTCTCTGCGTAGACGATAACGAACAGGACCTATCCGTCCTCAAGTTCATGCTGGTAACGAACGGTTACCGTGTACTGTCGGCCACCAACGGCCAGGATGCAATCGCACTGTTTAGTGAAAACCAAATTGATCTCGTTCTGTCGGATCATGCAATGCCGCAGATGGGCGGCGACCAGCTGGTACTGAAGCTGAAGCAGATGGCCTCGCATGTTCCTATGGTGATTCTCGGCGATCCGCAAAAGATGAACGGCCAGATCCATGGAGCCGACGCTCTGCTGGCCAAAAAGACCTGCTCCCCGCAGGAGTTGCTGGAGCGCGTGAAGATCATGAGCGCCCGAAAGCGTGGACCGCGTAAAGGAGTTTCGCGCCTGCCGAGCGCGGAATTGGCTGTAGCCTCCTGACATCGACTCGATCACGACGGCAAGCCGTGGCGATACTGCGCTCGGAAAGTAATGAGATGGTGATCTCCGAGGCTTCTCCGTTCCCCGGCTGCCCCCTTGACGATTCAAAGTACTGATGGGCATACTCGCCAACGGTATCCTGACTGGTGTATCTTCTTCCCCACCAGCGGAAGCAGGCATTATGGATCTCATTCTTGTACGTTTTCTTTTTGTTGCCTTGCTGTCGGGTGTTTGTTATTTCCTTCATCCCTTCGGCGTAACGGGTTGGGCAGGAGCGGCTGGTGGCGCGCTTGCTGCATGTTCCGTCATCGTGTTTGAACTGCGCGTTCGCGCGCTTAGTTTGCGCCGACTTATCGGCGCGGTTGCGGGCAGCGTACTGGGAATTTTTGGCGCTGCATTGTTCTGCCTGGTATTGCGCTCAGCCCCGCTCACTCCATCTACCTCGGCGGTTGTACAAATTTTTGTTCTACTGCTGATGACCTACGTCGGATTGCTGGTTGGCGCGAGCAAAGGCGATCTGCTGAATCCCGCCGCGCTGGGCACGCTGTTTGCCGGGGACCGTCCGAGCCGGAGAAGCGCAAAGGTGCTGGACACCAGCGTAATCATCGATGGGCGTATCGCGGATATCGCTGAAGCCGGCTTTATCGATGGGATGATGGTGGTGCCTGAATTCGTTCTGCGGGAATTGCAGATTGTTGCCGACTCTACCGATGGGTCAAAACGGCAGCGCGGACGCCGCGGCCTCGACATGCTGCAGCGCATGCAGTCCAACACCAACATCCATGTGCAGATCGTTCCGGACGACTTCCCTTCCATTCGAGAAGTTGACTTGAAGCTGCTGGAACTCGCCAAGAAGTGGGAAGCCAAGGTTGTAACGAATGACTTCAACCTGAACAAGGTTGCCCATCTTCATCACGTCGAGGTTCTCAACATCAACGATCTTGCCAACGCGCTGAAGCCGGTGGTTCTGCCGGGCGAAAAGATGAACGTGCTGATTCTGAAAGAAGGCAAGGAATATAACCAGGGAGTCGGCTATCTGGACGACGGCACCATGGTGGTGGTGGATCACGCACGCAAGATGATTGGCCGGGCCATCGAAATTTCGGTGACCAGCGTTCTACAGACCGCCAGCGGCAAGATGATCTTCGGCAAGATGGATGAAAACGGAAAGCCGATCGAACCGAGCAAGGCGGGACCGCTCGAGCTGGCGCGGTAGAGTCATCGGCCTTCTGCGAACGCGAATCGAGCTGCCTGCGAGGGCCGCTAGATTTCCTTGAGTTCGCTGATTTGAAAGATCGGCGCGATATCGGTGTACTTCGGGATGTCCCTCTGAAGCTGATCGGCAACGGGCATGAAGGCCGCGGTGAATGCCTCGACCGATTCGCAGGTGAAACCAGCAATCGCCGCGAATGGCGCTGGATCGCCGAGCACTGCGCTTCCGATTCCTATTTCAACGGAAACGTCCTTCAGGGCTGAGCCCAGCAGCCGGACTGACATGGGCATGTGAACGCTGGTGTAATAGTCCACATCAAACCTGCTGCCCGGCGTGTTGGGATAAAGCACACTTACTTTGATCATCGCTCGATCTTATCCGGGCTCACCATGAGGCCGTTAGTATTTCTGCACTTTGGGATCGACTTCGTCGCTCCACGCCAAAATGCCGCCCGCAAGGTTCACGACTTGCTGATAGCCTGATTGCTTTAGAAATTCGGCGATCTTCTGTGACCGCGCACCAGATCGGCATTGCACCACGATCTCGCGATCGCGAGGGATCTCGGCGAGACGCTGCGGAACGTCGTTCTGCGGAATCAACTTTCCGCCAATCTGAGCGATCTGGTATTCGTAAGGTTCACGCACATCCAGGATGAACACATCTTCGCCGGCATCGATGCGTTGCTTGAGATCCTTCACGCTCAACTGCGGGACACCATTCTTCACAGCCTTCTCCTCTTTTGATTCGGGCACGATACCGCAGAAGTGCTCATAGTCGATCAGTTCCTTGACGGTGGGGTTCTCTCCGCATACCGGGCACTCAGGATTCTTGCGCAGCTTCAATTCGCGAAAACGCATGCTGAGCGCGTCTACGAGGAGGAGGCGGCCGATGAGGGGATTCCCTTTGCCGAGGATGAGCTTGATAACTTCGGTGGCCTGAATCACGCCTACGAGTCCCGGCAGAATACCGAGCACTCCACCTTCCGCGCAGCTCGGCACCAGTCCGGGCGGCGGCGGCTCGGGATAGAGGCAGCGGTAGCACGGGCCATCCTTGGTGGCGAACACGCTGGCCTGACCTTCAAACCGGAAGATTGAACCGTAGGCATTGGGCTTGTCGAGTAGCACGCAGGCATCGTTGACCAAGTAGCGAGTCGGGAAATTGTCCGTGCCGTCGGCGACGATGTCGTAGTCTTTCAGAATTTCAAGCGCATTGGCGCTGGAGAGCATCGTCTCGTGTTTCACGATGTTGAGCGCAGGATTGAGGGCGATGAGTTTTTCTGCCGCCGAGTCGAGTTTCTTGCGCCCGATGTCTTTGGTGGAGTGGATGATCTGCCGTTGAAGATTGCTGGCGTCGACCACATCGAAGTCGACCAGCCCTAGTGTTCCGATGCCAGCCGCAGCCAGATACAAAGCCAGCGGAGAACCCAGACCACCGGTACCCACGCAGAGAACGCGTGCAGCTTTCAGCTTGCGCTGGCCCTCCATGCCCACCTCGGGCAGGATCAGATGGCGCGAGTAGCGCGAGAGGTCGTCGGTGGTGAGTTCAGGGAGAGATACCGGTTCAGTCGCAGTTGCCATCGTGAATCACTTCGCAGTCGTAAGAGGATTTGGTTGGAGACAATCTGAATTCGAATGGGCTGGAGTCAGCGGCGGAAACGGGGCAGCGCTCATTCGGGTACAGATACAGGTTAACAAAAATACAAACGGCTCCGTGGGGTAGGTCAGCCGAGGAGTTCTATTCTTTGTGGAATGAACTGCTTGTCCTCTTCACTGATACCGGACAGAAGGAAGGAATTCGTTACTACCGCATGCCCATCGGCAACTTCCGTGATCAGGTAGGAACAGCCGAGCCAGTGAGCTTCAGCCAAATCTGTCTGCGACCACATTGCCGGATGGTCGGGATGCGAGTGATAGAAACCGGCAATTTCCAGGTTCAGGCTGCGAGCCTCTCGCAGAATCTTCACGAGTTCCAAAGGCTCGATGGCATATCGATCCTGCGGTGAGTCGGTGCGGACATTATTTGCGCGGACTGCACGTACAACGGCCCATCCTTCAACTTCTGAACTGCCAATCAGCACTCCACAGCATTCGTGCGGATAGGTCTCTTCGCCGTGAGAGCGAAGTTCGCGATACACCGACTTGTTCATGCTCAACATGCTTATGTTGACAACGGGATGCGGAGCCAATCGCCGACGAGTTTCGCCAAGAGCAAGTTCGTCATTCGGGGACGTCAATTGCGGGGACTGCTCCAAGTGTGCGAGATTTGAAGAGGAACTGCTGCCTTAGATATCTTCGCAAATAGAGACCCAATTATGTCCAGAAAGACTGTCCGACCAAGCTTCGACCAGATCCTTGAAATCCTTCGCACACACGGATTCGCGGTTTCGCCTTTAGCTGGAGTCTCGAACAGCCAGTTGGTAAGCAAGCATGGAGCGGCGGCCGTCGTAGTACCTGCGCGAGCCGGCGAAAGCTCGCCAGCGGCATTCGTGGAACACCCCGGCATTCTGGTGCGTGGTGAGGTGGCTCGTCTTCTGGATCGCGGCTATCAGAAGTTTATTAAGACTTCCCAATATGAACTGCCGGCGACGGCAGCCCAATTGCATGCCATTCACGCATTCAGTGAAGAGTTGACGCAGTTGACGGGCGGCATCAGCCTGTACAACGAATCACTGGGCACAACGAGTGATGTGTATCAGTACGACCGTTTGCGCGGGCGGGAAGATGAACCATCGGCACCGAAGCGGCCGTGGGAGCTATCTGAAGGCCACTGAAGCTTGTCGCGCAGACACTCGAGGAGTGTTGCTGCGTGACCGATCGTCATCCGGAAAGTGATAGCAACCTGAACCCATTCCTGCCGGGAGAGACTGCTTCTGCGCAAAGATTGCCAGCTGCTCGCATTTCGCGACGTATGCAACAAAGGCTGGGAGTCGATACCAGCGTTGTCCTTCGCCTCATCGATCTGGCAGCGGACATACACGGCCGAATCATCGACATCAGCCTCGGCGGGTGCCACATTCTGACGGAGAAACGATTTCCCGTTGGCATCTTTCGTCGCGTGGAGATTGAATTTCACATGGAAGGGTTGCCATTCCGCCTTGGAGGCGTGACGCAGGCGGTCTATGACCCATTCAACGTTGGCTTACGTTTTCTTGATTTGAGCGAACGGAAGCGGGAACAGCTTCAGCAGCTCGTTGATGAGATCAAGGCAACGGAACCAGAGCCGGACTAAGAGAGGGCATTTCGAATCGTCACTGATCCGTCTAGTCAGGCGCGCGCACAATGCGCATCAGCTCACCGTGGTCGAGCCAGTTCAGACAGCACGTATCGCAGCCATCGATGACCACGCTGCCACCTCCCAGGTAGAAATGCGCGTCCATCGGGCGATGACATTGCGGGCAGTTGATCGTTCGCCGCAGTTCGTCGGGAGAAGCTCTTTTGGGGGTTGCCACCGCATCGCCCTGTTTTGACCTCAACTGCTCGATCAAGTCGAGGAATGTTCCCATGGGGATGAGCATGCCCCGGCACTTTCGGCATGACTGCAGACGAACGCCGGTAAGGGTGGCGTTCCAGAGCGGCTCACTGCAAATGGGACAAGAGAGCGGCGATGGCTCTTCAGTGAGGCGAACACCTTCATCGTCGGGGTCTGCGATGTGGATGTTCTTGCAGTACTCGCACTGCATGTAATCGCTGCCCGCTGCCAGATGCATCGGGGCGCCGCAGGAAGGACAGTTCATTGCGCTCTTCCGCACCCCGGGCAGTATTTCGCGCCCTCGGGTATGGCCTTTCCGCATTCCATGCAATAGCGGACTGTGCCGGCGGAGGGGGAAGCGGAAGCAGTTGCGATCGGTTTGATCGGGTTCATCATGGCCTGGGCCATCGCCGCACCTGCGCCGATTCCTACTCCCATACCGGCCGTGCCACCTGTGTTGGCTGCGGCCAGTTCCAGAGCCTGGGCCGCCTCAAATTGCGTATACCGTCCGATGTCGCCAGCCATACCCACCCCGATCCGTTGATCGATGATTTCCTGCAGGTCGTCGGGCATGGAAATGCTTTCGACGACGAATTGTGTCAGTTCGAGACCAAGCGCGGCGAAGGTCGGCTTCATCTCTTCGGCGATTTTGGCGCCGAGGGTAGCCTGCTTGGCGGCCATGTCAAGATAGGCGACGTCGCTGTTGGCAAAGATGTCTGTCATGCGGGCAACGATGGTGTTGTGCAACTGACCGTCAAGCTGAGAGGCGTAGAAGGTGTCGCGCGTGCCGCTTATCTGCGTGAAGAAAGTGCGAGGATCAGAGATGCGGTAGGAGTAGATGCCATAACCGCGCAGGCGCACGGCACCAAATTCCTTGTCGCGAATGGTGATCGGCGTGGCCGTTCCCCACTTCTGATTGATCTGAAGGCGGGTGGAGAAGAAATAAACATCCGACTTGAACGGCGACTCGAATTCCTTATCCCAGTTCATCAGGTCAGTAAGCACAGGGAGGTTACGCGTCGTCAGGGTATGCAAGCCGGGTCCGAAGACATCGGCTACTTTGCCTTCGTTGACGAAGAGCGCCAACTGAGACTCGCGAACGGTAAGCTGGCCTCCGTTCTGAATCTCCATGTCTTCCATGGGATAGCGGTAGGCGAGCATTCCATCTTCGGGTTCGTTCCACTGAATGACGTCGATGAACTGCTTGGCAAGGAATTGCTTGAGAGTCACGGGTGCCTCCCCAGGGGGTTCTGGAAAGCAACTCTAACATGCAAGTTATCAAGAATTCGAGAAAAAGATGCGAATCCACGGAACCGGGAGTAACTTATAACTTCCTGCAATATCTGTAGATTGCGCTATCGCAAGCTGTGATTAATTGGGTGTGCCGGTGGTCTCGGCTGCTTCGAATTTGCACTCCTGGCACTGGCAGTGCCGACGCAAATAATCCCACGAATAGATGCCGCCTGAATGGCCGTCTGCCCAGTTGAACTGGATGGCATAGCGGCCCACGCCGTGAGCGCTGGACGGCTTTGCGGGGGCCGTATACATGGGCAGCAGCGCTGTCGGCTTCGGCTTGGGCTGGCCCGCCTTTCGGCCCTGGGCCTTGCGTTCGTCAATGCAAGTGGCGCAGGGACAGGCATCGCGAAGCCACGCGAAGTTCCATTTGCTCTTGTGGCCGTCCTGCCAGTCGATCTCGAGGCCGGTGCCCTCGGTGATCTTCACGCGGACTTTGTCAGGTGTGACGGCAATGCGCGAGAGGGGTTTCTCGGCATCCTCGTGCCGGGCTTGGTCTTCCTTGCTGACGAAGCGGATTCCTTCGTGACTCATGGATCTATTTTAGTAGCTTCCAGTCTGCAGCGGTTGCGTTGAACTCCGTTTACCAGAGCGCCAGGCGTAGAGAACAAGACCCAGCTACTTTTCAGAGAGAGCTCTCTCAACTGCGCGACCGATGGCGGCAGTGGAGTCATACGCGTATCCGAAACCCTGGTAGGAGATTATTCCGTGCCGGCCGACGACATAAGTGCGGGGGATACCACCAGAGGCCAAGGGCGCATATGCGGCTCTTGTGGGATCCCATGCGAGCGGGAAGGTGAGGTCCGTGTGGGTGCTGCGGAAGTGCAGAACAGTGTCCCTATCTTGCTCACGGGCGATGGCGACGAAGGCGAAGTCGGGATTGGATCTGTACTTCTGCCATATCTGTTTTTCCAGCTCTGGCATCTCGATTTGACAAGGTCCGCACCATGTGGCCCAGAAGGTAACGACAACTACCTTGCCGGTTTGGGCAGTAAGCGAGAATGCGCCGCCTGGAGACTCATCGACGTTGATGGCAGGCATCTTGTCACCAACCTTAGTGTGAGCATCAGTGTCCACATCACCCGACCTGCAGGCGGACAATGTGAGAAGCGCCAGCACGGCCAAGCAATTCCAAAACGACTCGATTCGGATGGATGGCATCTTGCCGATGAGTTTACTAGTAAGCGCAGCGAGACGCAGATCCTACCAATATCCGTGAGCTTCAGCCCCTGCGCACAACTGAGCTACGGTCCACTGTTCATTGCATCTGCAGCAGCGCGGCCATTGTTTCTATACCGTTCCAGAGATTCTGGAGGCGAAGGTTCTCGTTGGCGGCGTGCTGATTGTCATCGTAGTTGGCGATGGGAACCGTAATCGTGCGAGTGTGAGCAGCCCGTTCCATGGCTCCAAGCGGAACACTGCCGCCCATTGTGGGCAGGAGAACTACATCGCCGCGTGCACTGGCCACGGCTTCGATTACTTCCTTTGCGATGGGAAGATCCATCGGCGTGCGCACTGCGTTGTAGCTGGCCGGGTCACTGATGATCTTTGCTACGCGCGGATGGGAGGTCACTTCCTGCTTCGATGGATCGTGATCGACGACAAAATAGCCACGAGACTGAACATAGTCAATGACGCGCTGTTGCTGCGCTTTCCACTCGATGCCGACAACGAGGCGGAGATCGATATCACCGACGGCGGTCGACGGTATGACGTTGGCAGCGTGAGGGCCTGTCTGTGCTGACGAGAGGCCATTGATATTGAGAGAGGGCTGATTGATGAGCTCGAGAAGATGGGCGCCGTTGCCATCGGCGTGTCCCAGCCAGAAGGCGTCCATCAGCATGGGATCGTTGACGGGGGCGCGCGCGAGGGCTGATTTCTCCGCCGCTGAAAGCGGAGCGATGCCGTCGTAGAAATGCGGAATGAGGACGCGGCCGTTTTCGTCTTTCATGCCGGCTAGAAGCTGGGCTAGCATCATCGCGGGATTCGGAGCCCAGTTGCCGTAATGACCGCTGTGCAGGCCATGGTGCGGGCCGTAGAGAGTGATCTCGAGATGCGCGTCGCCACGTGCGCCGAAGACGACGGTCTGCTTTCCGCTCTGATCGACAGGGCCGTCACACACCAGCCAGATATCTCCGTGCACCAGTTCGTGATTGGCTTGGAGGATTTGTTCGAGATGAGGCGAGCCAGCCTCCTCTTCTCCCTCCCAGACGAAGCGAATGTTGGCGTGCAGCGAAATGCCTGAAGCTTTCAGCGCGTCCAGCGCTGTGAGTTGCGCGAAGATAGCCGCTTTGTCATCGCCGGCCGATCGCGCAAAGATGCGTTGCTCCCCGTCGATAGTGTTAACCGTTGGCTGGAAGGGCGGGATGGTCCACTCGGAGGGCGTGACGGGCTGTCCATCGTAGTGCGCATAGAAGACGACGGTGTGCTGGGCGCCGGGCGTCATGAGCTGGCCGAAGACGACCGGTGGCGCACCGGCGAGTGTCAACAACTTCGCATCGACCCCACGACTATGGAGGGCTTCAAGGAGGAAGTCGGCGTTTCGCTGCAGATTGGCGGGATCTGCGGCGACGTTGGGGATGGCGAGGAAGTCGCTGAATTGGTGAAGCAGTTCGGGCTGATGTGCGGCTGTGTATTGATGGGCGGCCTGGAATGGAGCGGTTTGTGCCGGGAGAGTGGCGCAGAGACAGGACCAAACGAGGGGCAGGACGAGAGCTCGCCTTTTCAGCATGGGACCAATCTACACGCCAAAGTTCGGATGCCGCTATCAGCCTCGCCAGAAGAAGTAGGCGGCCATGCCGAGGCCGATGAAAACTACGGTGCCGCGCAAGACTGGTTGAGGAATTTTGCGCGCGAGACTCGCAGAGGTGTATCCGCCGATGGCGCAGGTAATCATGGCAACGAGGCAGTAGCGCCACACCACCTGGCCATTGAAGACGAAGATGACGAATGCGATGCCGTTGGCCATGGTGGTGCAAACGACTTTGAGCGCGTTGATCTCGTTCAAATCCTGATATCCGAAGAGTGAGAGCAGGGTGATGATCAGGAAGCCGGCGCCTGCTCCGAAGTAGCCGATGTAGAAGCAAACTGCGACCGTGCCCACAAAGACGGCGATCATATGGGGCCGATGTACCTCGCCCACCTGAGGCGACGCGTTGGCGCGGAACTTGCGATGTTCGAGCCAGCGCGAAACGGGCCCGCTTAGCGCGAAGATGACCGCAGCTACCAGCAATAACCAGGGAACCAGGTGCAGAAACGTCATTTGAGGCGTGTTGAGAAGAAGGATCGCTCCGCCGGTTCCTCCGATGAGTCCGGCAACCGCCATCGGAATTGCCACCCTGAGATTTTTGCGAACATCTTCGCGGTAGGCAGCCACCGAGGTAAGCTGGCCCGGCCACAGGGCGACGGTGTTGGTGGCGTTGGCCTGGACGGGCAGCATCTTCATGCTGAGCATGGCTGGAAAGAGCAGAAACGACCCGCCTCCGGCAACGGCGTTCAGCAGGCCGGCCAGAAAAGCCGCGACCGTGAGCCAGAGCCAATGCCAATCCATGTAGGCGGGGAGGCCAGAGAGGGCGATCATCTGCTTTTGATTCTATGCGGAAGGGCATAGCTGACCGTGTCGAGCGCTTTTCCGTGAAAGAAATTGAGCGGTTGGCGATGTCTGGAGTGAGTCAGGCGATTTCACCGCCGAGGCCGTATGCGAGGGCACTGGCCTAACAAAACTTGAGGAAAACTCTCTAAAGCGAGACGTTCGATCGGGCCAACATCGACTTAAGTTTTGATATTTCTATCAGTTAGACTGACTCTAACAATATTAGTGTATTACACTCATATTTTATGCATCTATTGTGCTATAGTATCCATCAGATTGAATGAAAGTCCTGAGAGGTGCGGCCTCTCGGACTGGAAAATCTCTAAATCAGTTGGAGGAAACACAATCATGGCGATTACACGTTGGGACCCCTTTCGCGATGTCTTAGCACTCCAGAACCGGGTGAATTCCCTGTTCCGCGAGATGAATGAGGGCGACAACCCGTTAACAACTGCCAGCTTTGTTCCGGCTGTCGACATCTATGAAGACTCCAAAAAGGTCGTTCTGAAAATCGAAGTGCCGGGCATGGAAGAGAAGGACTTGGACATCCGCGTGGAAAACAACACGCTGACCGTAAAAGGCGAGCGCAAGTTCGAGAAGGACGAAAAGGAAGAGAACTTCCACCGGATCGAGCGGCGCTATGGAAGCTTTTATCGCGCCTTCACGCTGCCTTCTACGGTTGATCCGGAGAACGTAGGTGCCAGCTACAACGCAGGTATCTTGAAACTGGAATTGAATAAGAAGCCGGAAGCGCAGCCGAAGCAGATCAAGGTCAATTTCGGCGGCCAGAACAAGATCGAAGACAAGAAGGAAGAGCGCGAACTGGTAGGCGCACGGTAAGGACGAGCCGCTAGCTTTTAGCCATTAGCTATCGTTGCAAGTGCTGGCAGCGGCGATGGTTGGGCGCCGGGGTGGATTATCCGCTGCCCCGGCGCTTGTTTTTGCTCGTAAAAGGATTGAAAGACATCAAAAAAATTCGTTATTGAGCCGCACTTTTGATTTCTGAGGAGCAAGCTAGAAGCTGAAAACTAGTGGCTGGGAGCTGACCATTATGGCAATACGCTGGGAAAAATTGACTGTGAAGTCGCAGGAAGCGATGCAGCAGGCGCAGGGACGCGCGGCAGAGCTCGGCAATCCCGAGATCCAGCCAGTGCATTTGCTGCTTGCGCTCATTGAGGACCGCGAGGGCGTGATACCGGCGGTGCTTGAGAAGATCGGCGTTCCTACTGAGCGGCTCGAGAGCAGTCTGCATCAGATTGAGGAAAAACTGCCTCGAGTGCAGGGGAATTCCGCGCAGCCTGGTCCTAGCAATGCGCTCACCAAGGCGCTGGAGCAGGCATTTCGCGAAGCTGCGAACTTCAAGGATGAATACATTTCGACGGAACACCTGCTGCTGGGTGTGGCGCACCAGAAGGGCGATGCGGCACGCGACGCGCTGCTTGCCGTGGGCGCTACACATGAAGCGATCCTGCAGGCGCTGACCGCCGTGCGCGGCTCGCAGCGCGTGACGGATCAGAATCCGGAAGGCAAATTTCAAGCGCTGGAGAAGTACGCGAAGGACCTTACGGAGCTGGCACGGCGCGGGAAGCTTGACCCGGTGATTGGACGCGATGAAGAGATTCGGCGCGTGATCCAGGTGTTGAGTCGCCGGACGAAGAACAACCCTGTGCTGATTGGCGAGCCCGGCGTCGGCAAGACGGCGATCGTGGAGGGACTGGCGCGGCGCATCGTTTCCGGTGACGTGCCGGAGAGCCTGCGTGACAAGCGGGTGATCTCGCTCGACCTCGGGTCGATGCTGGCGGGCGCGAAGTATCGCGGCGAATTTGAAGATCGGCTTAAGGCAGTCTTGAAGGAAATCGAAGAGTCGAACGGGCAGATTGTGTTGTTCATCGACGAACTGCATACGCTGGTTGGTGCGGGTGCAGCCGAGGGCGCGATCGACGCGAGCAACATGTTGAAGCCGCCTCTTGCGCGCGGCGAACTGCGGGCAATCGGTGCAACCACGCTGAATGAGTACCGCAAGTACATCGAAAAGGATGCGGCGCTGGAGCGGCGTTTCCAGATCGTATATGTGGGCGAGCCGAACGTCGAGGACACGATTGCGATTTTGCGCGGTTTGAAGGATCGCTACGAGGCGCACCATAACGTGCGCATCAAGGACTCGGCGATTGTGGCCGCAGCCACACTGTCGCATCGCTATATTAGCGACCGTTTCCTGCCAGACAAGGCTATCGACCTTGTGGATGAGGCGGCAGCTTCGCTGGCAATTCAAATTGGTTCGGTGCCGACGGAGATCGATCAACTGGAACGGCAGGCGACATCGCTTGAAATCGAAAAAGCCGCGTTGAAGCGGGAGAAAGACTCGAACAGCCGAGGCCGATTTGAAGAGGTTGAACGCGAACTGGCAACACTCAAGGAGCAGACGACTGCCCTGCGCGCGCGCTGGACAATGGAGCGCGATGCAATCAGCCGGATCAGCGAATTGAAAAAGAAGATCGAAGCGCTGCGCTTCGAGGCCGAGGAGCAAACACGTAAAGGTCAGCTTGATCGTGCTGCGCAGATTCAATATGGTGAACTGCCCAAGTTGGAAGCAGAGCTGAAGCAGTTGAATGCGCTGCAGGACGGCACCTCAAATGTGACACGGATGCTGAAAGAAGAGGTCGACGAGGAGGATATTGCCAAGATCGTCAGCAAGTGGACTGGCATTCCTGTTACGAAGATGCTTGAGGGCGAGGTCAGCAAGCTCGTCCAAATGGAAGAGCGGTTGCGGGAGCGTGTGGTCGGACAGGATGCAGCGTTGAGCATCGTGGCGAATGCGATTCGGCGTTCGCGGGCGGGACTCAGCGATCCGAAGCGGCCAATTGGTTCGTTTATCTTCCTGGGTCCTACTGGCGTCGGAAAGACGGAGACGGCGCGTGCACTTGCTGAGTTTCTGTTTGATGACGAACAGTCGATGGTCCGCATCGATATGAGCGAGTACATGGAGAAGCACGCGGTGGCGCGGTTGATTGGCGCGCCTCCGGGATACGTTGGTTATGACGAAGGCGGCCAGTTGACTGAGGCTGTACGGCGCAGACCGTATGCGGTGATTCTGTTCGACGAGATTGAGAAGGCGCATCCCGACGTGTTCAACGTACTGCTGCAGATCATGGACGATGGGCGGTTGACGGATGCGAAGGGACGCACGGTGGACTTCAAGAACACGGTGCTGATCATGACTTCGAACCTGGGTGCGGCGTTTCTGGCGACAGAATCGCTGAAGACGGAGCATGACTTCGACATGGCGCGCGAGAGCGTGATGCGCGTATTGCGCGAGCACTTCAGGCCGGAGTTTTTGAATCGTGTCGATGATATGGTGATCTTCCGTCCGCTGGGTCACTCTCAGCTCGAGGCGATTCTCGAACTGCGGTTGGCCGAGGTTGGGAAACTGCTCGAAGACCGGCAGATTTCGCTTGAACTGACACCGTCGGCTCGGGAACTGATCCTGGCTTCCGGTTCAGATGTAGCATACGGTGCACGGCCGCTGAAACGGGCTTTGCAACGGATGGTGCAGGATCCGCTGGCGATCAAGATCCTGAACGGCGAGATTCTGCATGGCTCGCACGTGCGCATTGACGTGGATCGCAAGTTAGATAAGCTAAGCTTTGAGCCGATGGGCCGCGAAGCGATGGCTTGAAGCACCGGCGGTGCGGCGAACTCCGCTTGCGCGGTTTAGAGCGAGCCACAAAACTATAAGGCCTCTGAGAGCGATCTCAGAGGCCTTTTCATTTTTCGGTTGGCGGTTTTATTTGCCGAGAGCTGACTCGATGGCGGAGTGAACTTCTGGCGAGTCGGGAGTGACGGCTGGTTCGAACCGGGCCACGGGATTTCCGTTGCGGTCGAAGAGGAACTTGGTGAAATTCCACTTGATGTCGCCGCCAAACTTCGGATCGGTGGACTTGTCGGTGAGGAATTGGTAAAGAGGGGTCTTGTCATCGCCGAGTACAGAGACCTTGGACATCATAGGGAAAGTCACGTTGTACTTGCGCGAGCAGAAGGTTTTGATCTCCTCGTTGGTTCCCGGCTCCTGCTGGGCGAAGTTGTTCGCGGGCACGCCGATGATGACGAAACCGCGATCCTTGTACTTCTCGTAGAGCGCCTCAAGGCCTGCATATTGTGGTGTGAAACCGCACTTGCTGGCGACATTGACCAGCAGAACCACCTTGCCGCTATAGCTCTTGAGGCTGACGGGCTGGTTGTCGATTGACTTGATAGTGAAATCGTAGATGCTGCCGGGATTGGCTGCGAACAATGCGGTCGTGGATAGAAACAACAGCAGAGACAGAATTGGTTTGCGCACGGGAAGCTCCTTGAAGCGTTGGCTGCACTTGATGATAACGGGCTGGGATGGGGTAAATGTCAACCGAATGTCAAGGCGCGTATGCCTTTCCCCGACCGGAATGGAAGTTGCGAATCATCGACAGCGAGTCGCGAGGTGGTTACCAAAGGACAGGCGAAGGAAAAGAGTAGTAACACCGGGGGGGAGGGGGGCAGTCGTGGAATCCAGCCAAAGGGTGATTGGCTGCAGAGCATTCGTTGCAGGCATCGATCGTTCCCCTTCGATTACATTGTGCGCCTCTGCGCGGTAATTGCCTGCAAACAGAATTGGGAATGGAATCATCGGCTTGAGACACGGCAGAGTTGACAACATTTGGGGTCGTGGATGGTTGGTTGAGCATCTACTGGATGGGTGATTGATGAGAGCTTCGGTGCCATTCTGGGTAAGAAAGTTGGGACAACTTTGGCGGCTGGTGCGCGAGAGCCATACGCAGCCGCTTGCGGGGACACAGGCGAAGCCGGCCGCGGTGGGGCCAGATGATTCGGCGATTACCTTTATCGGGCACTCATCCTTTTTGATCCAGACAGCGGGTCGTGGAATTTTGCTGGATCCGGTGTTTGCCACGCGCCTGATTGTCTTGCGGCGGCAGCGCCGTGCGGGCGTGCGGATTGCGGATCTGCCCACGATTGACGCGGTGCTGCTGACGCATGCGCATATGGATCATCTGAACCGGCCATCGCTGCGGGCGGTTACGCGGGAGATGCGGCGGCGCGGATTGGCAGCCCCGGTGGCGATTGTGCCGCGCGGCGTTGAAGACCTGGTGCAGGATCTTGGATTTGGGCGGGTGGAAACGTTGGAGTGGTGGCAATCGACCGAACTGACGGCAATGCCGCGAACCTCTGCCCAGAAGTCTGAGCCGATTCCAATCGAGCAGAGTAAAAACCGAGCCGTTTCTGAGACGATTCGCATCACCGCGACGCCTGCGCGACACTGGGGCGCGCGGATGTTCAAAGACACGCACCGGGGATTCGGGGGATACGTGATTGAGTCGGCGAAGGGGCCGACGATTTATCACTCGGGGGATACGGCTTATTTTGGCGGGTTCGCGGAGATCGGTAGGCGGTTGCGGCCAGAGATTGCACTGCTGCCGATTGGCGCGTATTTTCCGGATAGTTATCGCGCGGTGCATACGAGCCCTGAGGAGGCGCTGCGTGCTTTTCTGGACTTGCAGGCGGACGTGATGATTCCTATGCATTACGGGACGTTTCGTTTGGGACGTGAGCCTATGGAAGAGCCCTTGCCGCGGTTGTTGCAAGCGGCGCGTAATGCGGGCTTGGGCGATTGCGTTGTGGCATTAGGAGAGGGTGAGAGTTGGACGGGCGGCGATGCCGGACAGCGGGAGCAGCGGGCGTTGGCGGTGCGCGGTCAGGATTTCCGAGGTTAAAGCCCTTTCTTAAACGACCGAGTATCCATGGGCCAGAAGGCCGCTGCTACCTCCGGTATTCTCCTTTAAGAGTTTTCAATGAGCCGTGATCAATACGCAACTGTTCGGTTGCGCGCTGAAAAGGCAACCGCAGATCCTTCGACTCCCTTCGGTCGCTCAGGATGACAAGCCAAAAGGAGAAAAGTCTTGATGTTCAAGACGACACTCCAAATAGACGCCAGCGAAAAGCTTGGTTGAAAACTATTGACGCAACTCGACCAAGGTCGCGCCCTGGCCGCCTTCGTTCTGAGGGGCTTCGGCGATGGTGGCTACGTGGGGGTGCGACTTGAGGAAGTCGCGAACGCCGCGGCGGAGGATGCCGGCGCCATGGCCGTGGATGATGCGGACGCGAGGCAGGCCGGCGAGGAAGGCGCGGTCTAGATATTTTTCCAACTCTTCGGTGGCTTCGTCGACGGTGCGGCCGATGAGGTTGATCTCCATACGCATGTCGTCGGTGTTGGCGCTGGTGATGGAGACGTGGACACCCTTTTGCTTGCGAGCGGCGGCTAGCGGGTCGGCCTTCTTCTCTTGCCCGGAATCGACTCCAGAGGGTAAGGGTGCGGAGCACTCGTCGCGCTTTACGCGCATCTTGATGGGGCCGAGAGCGACTTCGAAGAGGTCCTTTTCAATTTCGCGCTGGACGACGGCGATCTTGTTCATGGACTTGATGCGGACCTGATCGCCGGGCGCGATGTGGCGCAAGACGTGGGGCTGCGCGTTGGCGTCACCGGTGTCTGCGCCGGTGCGGTGGGCCACTACGGTCTGGTTGAAACTTTCCTGGAATTCGCGACGGAGACGGGTGATGCGGCGCTCGGCTTCCTTGGAAAGCTTTTGCTGGGCGGCGCGGTCTTCAATGGCACGAACATTCTCGCGCATCTGGAATTCAAATTCTTTCATCAATGAGGCGAGTTTGGTTTCGAGTTCGCGGGTGCGATTGCGTAGCTCTACGTCGCCTTCGCGGGCGAGCTTGGCGCGTTCCTGGTTGAGGGCGTACTGCTGCTCACGGGCGGCTTTTTTTTCGGCTTCAAGCGCGGTGAGATCGTTGTGCAGCTTATCGAGGAAGCGGGCGATATCGACTTGCTGCGAGCCAAGGCGTTCGCGGGCGGCGATGACGATGGTGCGGTTGAGGCCGAGGCGCTCGGCGGTCTGAATGCCGGCTGAAGCACCAGGGACACCGAGGCGAAGCTGGTAGTTGGGAATGAGAGTAGCTTCATCGACGCCAGCTGCGGCATTCAGAACGCCCGGTGTGTTGGCGGCGTAGACCTTGAGCGAAGTGTGATGGGTGGAGATGAGGGTCCATGCATGGCATTCGAGAAAATGCGCTGCGACTGCGACGGCAAGCGCAGAGCCTTCTTCAGGATCGGTTGCGGACCCGAGTTCGTCGAGAAGGACGAGAGAGTTTGCATCCGCAAGGCGCGAGAGGCGATTGAGATTGACGATGTGCGCGGAGAAGGTGGAGAGCTCGGCTTCGATGGATTGGGCGTCGCCGATGTCGGCTAGAAAAGCGGTGAAGATGGGGAAGCTGGCGGCGGCGGCGGGAATGGGTAATCCGGCCTGGGCCATCATGGCGAGCAGCGCCGTGGTTTTGAGGGTGACGGTTTTGCCACCGGTGTTGGGTCCGCTGATGATCAGCTGACGGGCTTCGGCGGTGAGTTCGAGAGTGAGAGGGACAATGCGGCCGTTGGTTGTGCGGAGATGCCGCTCGAGAAGCGGGTGGCGGGCGCTATTGAGGGAGAGCAGGTCAGGCGTGATGACGGGAGCGATGCAATCGTAGTCGCGAGCGAAACGGGCACGTGCCAGCAGCGTGTCGACCAGGGCAAGGACGCGGGCGCCTTCTACGAGAGCAGTCGCGTAGCCTCCTACCTGACGGGTGAGAGCAACGAAGATGCGGTGGATTTCTTCCTGCTCCTCTTCGATGAGACGGACTAGCTCGTTGTTCTGCTCGATGGTTTCGAGCGGCTCGACGTAAACGGTTTGTCCCGATGAGCTGGCGCCGTGGACTACACCGGAGACGCGGCGCTTGAGTTCGCTGCGGACGGGGATGACGAAGCGGTCTCCGCGAATGGTGATGAGGTCTTCCTGCGTGGAACCTTCGACGGAGAGTTTGCGGAGGGCCGCGCGGAGAGATTCTTCGATAGCGCGTTGTTGGCGCTCCTGGTCGCGGCGGATGCGGTGGAGCTCAGGCGATGCGTCGTCGGCGAGGGTGCCGTCGGGCTGAATTTTGCGCTCGATTGACTCGGCAAGCGGCTTCAAAGACGAGCCAGCAAGCGCGGCGGAGAGATCGGAGAGGCGCGGCAGTTTTCCGGCGACCCTGGCGGGGGGCTCACGCAGCAGAGCTTGCCAGGCAGCTACGTCGTTGGCGAGGCGTGCGATGGATTGAAATTCTGCGGCCTCAAGCGCGGCGCCTGGAATTTGAGCCTTGGCGGCGAGTTGAGTGGGATCGAAGAGGCCGCCTAGAGGGATGGAGACTTGTTCGTTCAGCAGCAGGCGAAGCTCGCCTGTGAGTTGATGCTGGCGGGTGATCCATGGCTCGTCGGTGGAAGGGCGGAGAGCGAGGATTGCTTCGCGACCAACCGGGGACGCGGCGTAGCCGGAGAGAAAGGCGAGGAGGGGCGTCCACTCGAGGGCCGTAGTGTCGGCGTTTTCTACGGGAGACGGGATGGCGTCGAGGAGGGGCATGGACTCATTCAGTTTAGCGGGAGGGGTGGGGTCAAAATTCCGGAAAAGCAGATGCTTCGCGCCGCTTATCCCACGAACTTTCGGTCGCGGAGCCCCAGGCGTGCGGCGCTCAGGATGACACAGTTTATTGGGGAGGCTCGCAGCTCTTGCCTAGCTGTCGGTGGAGGACTTGGGCGTCGAGGCGGAGGTGGATGGCGCGGTTGGGGGAGTGGATGGTGCTGCTGGCTTGTCGCTCGATTTTGGCGCTTCTTTGGATTCGGAGGGCTTGGACTCGCTGGTAGAGTCCGACGACGAGTCGGAGCTTTTCGAGGCGTAGTCGTTGATGTACCATCCTGCGCCTTTGAAGTTGAGGCGGGGGGCGGTGAGCGGGCGGATGAGCGTGGCGTTGTCGCACTTGGGGCAGATGGTCTCCGGCTCGGCGGAGAAGTTCTGAATTTTTTCGAATTTGTTGCCGCAGGTTGTGCAGCGATAGGCGTAAAGAGGCAAGGCGGTTTGGCTCTCCGGTAGTGATCAATCTCTCTACCTCTATTGTAGCGGCAGGGCGGTGGAAGCCGGAACCGCGCCCTGCCGTGTTGATTGCGCGCTGGCTACTTGTGCACGGTGACGGGGACGGACGCGGAGTGGTCTTCCCACGCGAGCGTGATGGTTCCCTTGCCACCGCCGTTGTCGGTGATGGTGTACAAGAGGTTCTCAACCATCGCAGGGGGCTTGCTCATGGTCATCTTGGTTTTGCCGAGATCCTGCGAGCCGTCATAGGCAAGGCCCCACTCGCCGAGTTTCTTGTTGACGATGAGGGTCCAGTTGTCAGGATCGGAGATGTCCACGAAAAGGGTGTAATCGCCCTTGGGGACGGAGAGATCGCCGATCATGAGGTCGCCGTCGGTGTGGAGGGTGGTAGCGGAGTTGGCTCCGGCGCGCCACACGGGATAGTGGGGGTTGTGGCTGATGAGGCCGTCCTTTGTGAAGATTTTGCCTTCGCGGCCTTTCACGCCCGGCGCGGAGTAGACGATGCTGATTTCGTGGCCGCCGATGCTGGCCGTGGCCTTTGCCGGCGGGCTCTTGGGCGGGCCGCCCTGTTGGGCGAGAAGACCGGTAGTGGCTAGAAGAAATGCGGCACAGACGACGAGAGGTTTCATGTGTAATTCTCCTATGCAACGACCTGAAAATAACGGGTCGCGCAACGGGAACGATTGTCGCACCAAGGGGTGCGGGTGGGGAAGGCATTGCATGCAGCAGACCTTTGGAGAAGGATCGGCGGGAAAAAGATTTCGCGCGGCGGTGGCGGAGGAAAAGCCGCTGCAGGTGGCGGGTGCAATCAATGCCTACACGGCGCGGATGGCGGAGGCTACGGGTTTTCGCGCGCTTTATCTTTCGGGCGGCGGAGTGGCGGCGAATTCGCTGGGGATGCCGGACCTGGGGATCAGCACGATGGAAGATGTGCTGACGGATGTGCGTCGGATTACAGAGGTGACTACGGTGCCGTTGCTGGTGGATATCGATACCGGATGGGGCTCGGCGTTCAACATTGCGCGGACGATCCGGTCGATGATCAAGGCGGGGGCAGGCGCTGTTCACATGGAGGATCAGGTCGGCGCTAAGCGCTGCGGACATCGCCCGGGCAAGGAACTGGTGCCGCCGGAGGAGATGGTGGACCGTGTTAAGGCGGCGGTCGATGCGCGTACAGATGAAGGCTTTGTGATCATGGCGCGGACCGACGCGCTGGCTGGCGAGGGCCTGAAGGCAGCGATCGAGCGTGCGCAGGCGTATGTTGCAGCGGGAGCGGACATGATTTTCGCTGAGGCGGTAACGGAGTTGCCGCAGTACATGGAGTTTCGCAAGGCCGTGGGCGTACCGATTCTCGCGAATATTACGGAGTTTGGACAGACGCCGCTTTGGACGCGCGAAGAACTTGCCGGCGCGGGCGTAGACATTATTCTTTACTGCTGTGCGGCTTACCGGGCTATGAACGCTGCCGCGCTCAGCGTGTATGAGGCGATTCGTACCGAGGGCACTCAGAAACATGTGATTCCGATGATGCAATCACGTTCCGATCTTTATAAGTTCCTCGACTACCATTCGTATGAAGAAAAACTGAACGATCTATTTGCAAAGAGCAAAGAGGGCAAGTAGACACCTTCGCAGGTGATCCTTTAGCTTGATGCTCTGCGGGTAGCTTGATGCTCTGCGGGGGTCGCAATGAGTGATGAAGTTAACGCTGCTGCACCAGCGGCGTTCAAGCCTAAAAAATCAGTCGCGTTGTCGGGAACGCCAGCGGGTTCGACTGCGCTTTGCACGGTAGGGCACACCGGCAATGATCTGCATTATCGCGGATACGACATCAAGGACCTGGCATCGCGTTGCGAGTTTGAAGAAGTGGCCTATCTGCTGGTGCACGGTAAGCTGCCGAACCTGGCAGAGCTTGCTGCGTATAAGGCGAGCCTAAGGCCGCTACGGAGCCTTCCTGCGGCTGTGAAGCAGGCGCTGGAGTTGCTGCCGCCGTCGACTCATCCGATGGATGTGCTGCGGACCGGGGTTTCGGTGCTGGGGTGCGTGCTGCCTGAGGGCGAGAGTCACAAGGAGAGCGGTGCGCGGCGGATTGCCGACACGCTTGTGGCGTGCATGGGATCGATGCTTCTCTATTGGCACCACTATGCCCGCAACGGGCGAAGGATCGAGGTCGAACGCTTCGAGGATTCCATTGCCGCGCATTTTCTGCATCTGCTGCACGGCACTGCGCCGAGCGAAGAGTGGATTAGAGCTATGCAGACATCGATGATTCTGTATGCGGAGCACGAGTTCAACGCTTCGACCTTTACAGCACGCGTAATTGCCGGCACGGGTTCGGACGTTTATTCGTGCGTTACAGGTGCGATCGGAGCATTGAAAGGCCCGAAGCATGGAGGCGCGAATGAGGTTGCGCTGGAGATTCAGAAGCGCTATCAAAGGCCAGACGAGGCCGAAACGGACATGCGGTGGCGCGTGGGCGAACGTGAGGTGATCATTGGTTTCGGGCACCCCGTATACACCATTAGCGATCCGCGCAGCGAAATTATCAAGGAAGTAGCGCGCGGACTTGCAAAGTCCGGTAAAGATATGAGGCTGTTCAATGTGGCCGAACGCATTGAAACGACGATGCTGGATGTAAAGCGCATGTTTCCCAATCTCGACTGGTACAGCGCGGTGGCGTATGACCTGATGGGCATTCCAGTCGACTTGTTCACGGCACTTTTCGTGATGGCACGCACGGCGGGCTGGTGCGCGCATGTGATCGAACAAAGGCAGGATGGGAAGATCATTCGACCATCCGCGGTGTACACGGGACCGGAAAATTTGGAATTTGTGCCGATTGAGAAGCGGACGTAGCGCCTTCCCTCCCATTCGGCGCAAAGAGCGCGCCCTATGGATGAGACGCCTCGACCCTAACTAATCGAAGAATTCCTCTCAAGTCTCGAAGCCAGCTTGTACAGGAGAATAAGTGTCATCGCATATCAGTAATGAACGGCCGGCGTTCGATCGAGTGATCACGGATATTGCGGATTACGCGCTGGGTTATGAAGTGAAGAGTGACCTTGCTTATGAGACGGCGGCCTATTGCCTGATCGATACGCTGGGGTGCGGTCTGGAGGCGCTGGAGTATCCGGCGTGCACCAAGCTGCTGGGACCGATTGTGCCGGGGACCGTTGTGCCGCATGGAACGCGGGTGCCCGGGACGAATTTTCAACTCGATCCGGTGCAGGCAGCGTTCAACATAGGGGCGATGATTCGCTGGCTCGACTACAACGACACGTGGCTGGCTGCGGAGTGGGGACACCCGTCCGATAACCTGGGCGGAATTCTCGCCGTCGCCGATTGGCTTTCGCGCGTTGATGCGGCGGAAGGCAGGCCAGCATTGACGATGCGACAGGTGCTGACGGCGATGATCAAGGCGCACGAGATTCAGGGCTGCATTGCCTTGGAGAATTCCTTCAACAAGGTTGGCCTCGATCACGTGGTGCTGGTGAAGGTGGCTTCTACTGCGGTTGTTTGCGGACTGTTGGGGTTGACGCGTGAGCAGACGCTCAATGCGATTTCGCTGGCTTGGGTGGATGGCCAAAGTCTGCGGACATATCGGCATGCGCCGAACACGGGTTCGCGAAAAAGCTGGGCGGCGGGCGATGCGACCAGCCGGGCAGTGCGGCTCGCGTTGATGGCCAAGTCTGGAGAGATGGGATATCCCGCCGTTCTGTCGACACGGACGTGGGGCTTCTACGACGTTTCGTTCAATGGACAGGAGTTCAAGTTTCAGCGGCCATACGGCAGCTACGTGATGGAGAACGTGCTGTTCAAGATCAGTTTCCCGGCGGAGTTTCATTCGCAGACGGCGGTGGAAGCAGCGATGACGCTGCGCGGCCAGTTGGATGCGAAGGGGAAGACGACCGATGACATTCGGAAGATTACGATTCGGACGCATGAGGCGTGCCTGCGGATCATCGACAAGAAGGGACCGCTCTCGAATCCCGCGGACCGGGATCATTGCATTCAGTACATGATTGCGATTCCCTTGATCTTTGGCAGGCTTACGGCCGGGGACTACGAGGACAAGGTGGCCGGCGATCCGCGCATTGACGCGCTGCGGGCGAAGGTAGAGTGCGTAGAGGAGCCACAATTTACCAGGGATTATCACGATCCGGAGAAGCGGTCGATTGCAAACGGGCTGCGCGTAGAGTTGAACGACGGGTCGGTATTGGAAGAGACGGTCGAATATCCGATTGGACACAAACGCAGGCGCAAGGATGGGATGCCTTTGCTGGTGGAGAAGTTCAAGCGCAACCTGGCGCGGGGATTTGCTTCGGAGCAGCAGGAGCGGATTCTGGATGTGTCGCTTGATCTGGCCAAGCTGGAGCGGATGGCGGTAAGCGAGTACGTGGATATGTACGTGGTATGAATTCCGTTCGTTCTCTCGACCTGGAGATGGTTGCGGCACGGCAGGGGCGCGTGATTGACTTGGGTGCGAAGGTAAATCACCCCAATGGCATACATCCTCGCACTGGACCAGGGCACGACGAGTTCGCGCGCAATTCTTTTTGATGAGGCAGGCTCGATTGTTGCCGTCGCGCAGCATGAGTTTGAGCAGTTTTACCCGCAGCCCGGCTGGGTAGAACACGACCCGATGGAAATTCTGACAAGCCAGCTTTCCTGCGCAGTCGAGGCGCTGGGGAAGGCTGGGGCGCGGCCGCGCGACGTGGCGGCGATCGGCATCACGAACCAGCGCGAGACAGTGGTCGTGTGGGAACGCGAGACGGGAAAGCCGATTCATCCTGCGATTGTGTGGCAGGACCGGCGAACCGCGCAGATGTGTGCGGCCCTGGAAGAAGGCGGTCTGGGAGAGACTATTTCTGCAAAAACCGGGCTGGTACTCGACCCTTATTTTTCGGCCACCAAGATTCGTTGGATTCTGGACAATGTTGCCGGCGCACGAGAAAGGGCCGAGCGTGGAGAACTGGCGTTCGGCACCGTTGATAGCTGGCTGATCTGGCACCTGACCAGCGGGATGCGTCACGTAACGGATGTGACGAATGCGTCGCGGACGCTGCTCTACAACATCGTTAAAGGCGAGTGGGATGCGGAACTGCTGCGCATCTTCGGGGTACCAGCGAGCATGCTGCCGGAGGTGGTGTGGTCGAGCGATCGAATCGGAGAGGTCACCACTTCGCTGGGATTGGGCGGTGTGGCGATTGCCGGAATTGCGGGTGATCAGCAGGCGGCGCTGTTTGGACAACTTTGCTGGAATGCGGGAGAGGCGAAGAACACCTACGGGACCGGGTGTTTCCTGCTGCAGAATGTGGGAACGGAGTTTGTGCGTTCGAAGCATCGGCTGATTACGACGCTGGCGGCCAGTGCGCATAAGCGACGCGAGTACGCGCTGGAGGGCAGCATCTTTATCGGGGGCGCGGTTGTGCAGTGGCTACGCGACAACATGCGACTGATCGGATCATCGGCAGAGGTAGAGGCATTGGCGGCGAGTGTGCCGGACACCGGCGGAGTGGTTTTTGTGCCGGCGTTTGTGGGGCTGGGCGCGCCACACTGGGACCCACATGCGGGTGGTTTGCTGATCGGATTACGGCGGGATACGAAGCCGGGGCATATTGCGCGCGCGGCGCTGGAGAGCATTGCTTTCCAGGTGGCGGACGTGCTGGAGGCGGTGCACAGCGAGACTGGCACACCGCTGGGTGCGCTGCGCGTGGATGGTGGTGCGGCCGTGAATGATTTAATGATGCAGTTTCAGGCCGACGTGCTGGGCGTGCCGGTGGTACGGCCGCGCGTAACGGAAACGACGGCGCTGGGAGCTGCGTATTTAGCGGGGTTGGCAACGGGATTCTGGGCTGGTCCCGATGATCTGCGCGCGAAGCGGGAAGGCGATGTGCGTTTTGAGCCGCGGATGGATGCGAATGAACGGGCCGAACGGCGCGGACGCTGGCAACGCGCGGTGGAGCGATCCAAGAATTGGAGTGAGTAATGCGGAACTGGAGCGATTGATGCGCCGGGAAGAGATGCTGCGCAAGGTTCATGAGCGCGCAGCCGCAGGGACACCGTGGGACATCGCGGTGATCGGCGGTGGAGCGACTGGCGTAGGTGTCGCAGTGGATGCCGCCGCACGCGGGTTCGACGTGGTGCTGGTGGAGGCGCACGACTTCGGTAAGGGAACAAGCAGCCGCAGCACCAAGCTGGTGCATGGCGGCGTGCGGTATCTGGAACAGGGAAATATTCCGCTGGTGATGTCGGCGTTGAAGGAGCGCGGGCTGATGCGGCAGAATGCGCCGCACCTGGTTCATGACCTGGCGTTCGTGGTGCCGAATTACTCGTGGTGGGAGGCGCCGTTTTATGGGATCGGCCTGAAACTCTACGACCTGCTTGCCGGAAAGTATGGGTTTGGTGCCTCGAAGCTGCTGTCGAAAGACGAGACGCTGGAGCGTCTGCCGGCGCTGGAACCGGAGGAGTTGCGCGGCGGAGTTGTTTACTACGACGGGCAGTTTGATGACTCACGGTTGCTGGTTCATCTGGCGATGACGGCGGCGGACCATGGTGCGACGCTGCTGAATTATTGTCCTGCAACCAAATTGTTGCGCGACGACGACGGCTATGTGAATGGGCTTACAGCGCTCGATGGCGAGACGGGCGAGGAACTAATGTTTGCTGCTCGCGTGGTTGTGAACGCGACAGGGGTTTTTACGGACGACATCAGACGCATGGCCGATGCGAAGGTTGAACCGATGATGGTGACTAGCCAGGGTATCCACCTGGTGTTTGACCGGAGCTTTTTGAAGGGCGATACGGCGCTGATGGTTCCACGGACCAGTGATGGGCGCGTATTGTTTGTGATTCCGTGGCATGGGCATGCGGTGGCGGGGACCACCGATACGCCGGTGGACGCGCCGAGCCTTGAACCGAAGGCGCTGGATGAAGAGATCGAGTTCATTCTCGAAACTGCGGGACGCTACCTTAACCGGCCTCCTACGCGTACGGACGTTCTGGCTGTGTATGTGGGTCTGCGGCCGCTGGTGAAGAGTGACGGCGAGGGAAAGACTTCTTCATTGTCGCGCGACCACGTGATTCATGTGGATACGTCGGGACTGTTGACGATTACGGGCGGGAAATGGACAACGTATCGGCACATGGCTGAGGACTGCGTGGACCACGCGATTACGTTGGGGCGCCTGCGGGATGAGGAGTGCACGACGAAGAATCTGCGGATTCATGGGTATTTGAACTCCGCTGACGATGAGGGCGAGGAAAATCCGCTGGGAGTATATGGAACTGATGCGGATGGGATTCGGAAGTTAATCGCGGAGCAGCCTGAGTTGAGCGAACGACTGCATCGAGACTTATCTTACGTTGCGGCCGAAGTCGTGTGGGCGGCTCGGATAGAGATGGCTCGGGGTGTTGAGGATGTTCTGGCGCGAAGGACGCGGGCATTGTTTCTGAATGCGCGGGCGGCGGTGGCGATGGCCGAGCCGGTAGCGCGCTTGCTGGCGGAGGAGTTGGGGCGCGATCAGGTTTGGGCGTCGAAACAGGTAGCGGAGTTCCGCGAATTAGCGAAACAATATATGGTGTGAAAACGGGATTCCCACCGGAGGTGAGCCATGGCCGCGAAGTGCGCGCACGTGAAAGAACATGTCAAGGATGTTAAGCCCAGCAGCAAGGGTTGCGAGGATTGCCTGAAGACGGGCGACACGTGGGTGCATCTGCGCATGTGCTTGGAGTGCGGACACGTGGGGTGCTGTGATTCATCGAAGAATCGGCATGCGCGCGCGCATTTTCATGCGACACAGCATCCGCTGATCCGGTCAGCTGAGCGCGGTGAGGATTGGCGGTGGTGCTATATCGATGAAACTTATCTGTAGCGCCGGTGTTGAGTCTGAAATTCTAATGAATAGGCCGAAAAGCAGATTCTTCGCTTCCCACCCCCGAACCCACCCCACAGAGCTATCGCTCTGCGGGGCCCCTGGTACGTTCGGGGCCCCGTTCGCTCAGAATGACAGCGTCACTCCATGGAGAACTTCAGGCCTAGAGATCTGAGAGCGTTTGACAAACGTCCGGCAATGAGGACCTCAGGCCAGTTGAACTTCGACGGTTTTGGAGTCGGCGTCGAGCTTCGTGATTTTGAAGCTGCGGATCTGGCCGGAACGGAGCGGCTCGGGTGCTGCTGATGGCGCGGCTGCACTTCCCTTCCAGCGGGCTTGCAACATATTCGAGAGCGAAGACAGGTCGGCTTTTCCTGGCGCCTTGGCTTCTGGCGCGGGCGCAGCGGACTTTGCAACGCGGCAGGTAGCGCGAATTCCTTCGCCCAGTTCCACGGTGGCGCTGGTTGGGGACTCGTCGACTACGCGACCTGAGACGGTATCCCCCTGCTTGTGCTCGGCGATGTACTCGTCGATGCTGGTGGGAATCAACTGCTTCATGCTGAGCTTAATCTGACGCTTTTCCGGAGCGATGCCAAGCACCTGGGCTTTGACGACCTGGCCGGCGCGAAGTACGTCCTGCGGGTGATTGATACGCTTGTCGGCACTGATCTCACTGACGTGGACGAGACCTTCGATGCCGTCGGCGATCTGGATGAATGCGCCGAAGGGCATGATCTTGGTGACAGGGCCCTCGACCTGCGAGCCAACGGGAAATTTGCTGATGACATCGGACCACGGGTCCGTGAGCGTTTGCTTAAGACCGAGCGAGATGCGGCGATCTTCTGGCTTAATTCCGAGGATGACAGTGTCGACGGTGTCGCCCTGCTTGAGAACGTCGCTGGGATGGTGGATTTTTTTGCCCCAGGACATTTCGGAGATGTGGATGAGGCCTTCGACGCCGGGCTCAATTTCGACGAAAGCACCGAAATCAGCGAGGCGCGTAACGGCGCCGGTGATGCGCTGGCCAACCTGATATTTGCTTTGCGCGGCCTCCCACGGTTCGGGCTGAAGCTGCTTGAGGCCGAGTGAAATCTTCTTGGTGTCAGGATCGATTTTGAGAATGCGGACTTGGATTTGCTGGCCGACTGCAAGCACGTCTTCAGGTTTGTTGACGCGACTCCACGAGATGTCGCTGACGTGGAGCAGGCCGTCAATGCCGCCAAGGTCGACGAACGCTCCGTAGGCCATGAGGCTGCGAACGGTGCCTTCAAGTATGTCGCCGGGCTGCATGGTGACGTAGCGGCCTTCCTGCTCCGCGCGGGCCTGTTCTTCGAGAACGACGCGGCGATCGACGACGACGTTTTCGTCGGTGACGTCGAGCTTGGTGATGCGGCAGGTGATTTCGGTGCCGACCATTTTCTCGAGCTCGGCTGCATCACGCGAACCGCTGCGGCTGGCAGGCATGAAGGCGCGGACACCAATGTCGACCGTGAGGCCGCCCTTGATGACGGCGGTGACGGTGCCGACTACGGCCAGTTTCTCAGCAAAGGCTGCTTCGAGCGCGGACCAATCGCGAGGCTGCGAGACCTTGAAGAGGGTGAGGTCGTAGTATCCCTCTTCATTGCGGCCCTTCACCGAAACGTTGATCGCGTCGCCTGGCTTGATGCTCTCGGCATTGTTCCGGAAGGCGGAGCGGGGAAGGACGCCTTCAGTCTTGTAGCCGATGTCTACGAAAACCTGTTCGGCGGAGAGGGAGACGACTGTGCCCTCGATCTGCTTCACGCCGGATGCGGGCTTGTGGGTGTGGCTCTTCTCAAACTGGGAGAGAATGTCGGCGAAGTTTTCCTGCGGTTCGGCGGGCTCTTCGGGTGGGGCTTCCGCTGCTGGCTCAGCCGGCTTCTGAGGTGATGCGACTGGAGCGGAGACATCGCCGGCAGGAGCTGGCGTTTGGTCGCTGGCGGCTTCGGGAGTGTCGGAGGTGGGCTGGGATTCTGGAACGTTTTCGGTGCTCATGATGTGTAGGGTTCCATTGTTTCACGCCGAATTCAGTTGCTCGCGGCGACCTAAATTCATACACTTGTGCGCACCACGGTGACTTCGCCTATGTTCGGACGCCGGTTGCGCCTGAGACTTCGACATACGGAACTCTGCGCTCAGTCGTGGGATGCGATGCGCGGCAACACGAAGTCGCGACACTGCGAAACGTGCGACAAGCAAGTTCACAACTTTGCGGGTATGACTGCGAGTGAGATTCGAAAGCTGCTTGTAGAAGAGGAAGGTCGGCTTTGTGCGCGGATCGTGCGCAATGCTGATGGATCGATTGAGACGCGTGATCAAGAGTCGAAGCATGGAATGGCAGCTGGATTTGTTCTGGCGGCATCGCTTGCAGCGGGAACGGCAGCAGCACAGACTTTGGATTCTCCAAACATGGCGCGGTTGTCAGGTACGGTTCTAAGCCCCGACGGATCCACTCCGATGAAGGGTGTTCTGGTGGTTCTGATTGCCGGCGAGAAAACAGCGGCGAGTGGCCAGACCGACCAAGCGGGCAATTTCACGCTTTCGGTAGAGCCAGGCAAATATGACGTCGTGATTTCACGCAATGTATTTCAGAAGTCCAGAATTCCTAGCACAGAACTCCACCAAGGCGATCAGATTATCCCTCCTCTCCGTATTGGTTTCGATCAACAAGCAACCTTCGAAACGGTAACGATGGGGGTAGTCGTCAGCACCTATCGATATCCGGCGTCGTTCATTTTCAAGCACCCTCTGCGGTATCTCAAAAACATTCGCCATCAGCTGTGATGGGTTTCATTGCGTCGGGAACTCTGCAACCTTCGGGTCGATGCGGTTGGGTGCGACGTGTGTGGGGCCGCCTTTGTCGTCGATGACATTGGAGATTTCTCCGAGGTTGTCGAGGGCTACGGTGATCATGTGATGGAAGCGGACGCCGGGCGCGACTGGAACTTCGATGGCGCGCGTCAGCTCGACATTGGGGTGGCGGAAGACCGAGTAGATGCCAAGACCCCAGGCTTCGTGGCTGGTAACGTCGTCGGCGACTTTGTAGGAGGCCCAGCCATTGGTGGCCGGAGCGGAGGTGTAGCTGGATTGGTCGGGCGGATCATAGGGGATTTCGGATTGGTAGAAGTAGGTTCGACCGTGGTTGCCGTTCCATAGGACCTGGAATTGCTGATGATGTTCGACGAAGAGGCCGTAGGCGGTGACGTGGTTGCCGTTGACTACGAGACCGTTATCGCTGAGGTTGCTGGTCCAGCCGACGCCGCGGCCGTGATCGGCACGCCATATCCAAGTGTGATCGATGATGGTGTCGTTGGAGTTGACGCTGAGATTGGCCTTGACGCTGCCTGCACCCGCCCCACCGTCGCGAAAGAAAACATCGTGAAGGAAGATGGGATTTTTGGCGTGCGAGGCGTGGCTGCCTTGCGGACCCACTTCGACCAGAACGGGAGAGATTTTCTCGCCGGCGTCGAACAAAAGTCCAGCGATGTCGATGCCGTCGACGTCGGCGGTGGTGATGGCTGCATTGCCATTGGTGGGGTGAAGAGTGGCAAAGCCAAGGCCTATCACGATGGTTTCGGGGCGTGTGATCTGGATCGGCTGATTGAGGTCATATATCCCGGGAGCGAGCAGCAGGTTTTTGCCTTCGACCAGTTGCGCGTTCATGGTGGCGGCAGTGTCTTTGTCCGCGTGGGCGATGTAGAACTGGCTGAGCGGAATGGAGCGGCCGGGCGTTGATCCGCCGTGCCACGTGATGCCTTTGCTGTCGGTCTGGAGAGCGGGAATGCGAACGCTCCAGTTCCCTTTCGCATCGACTTCGAGAAAGGGCTTCTCACGGACGATGGGGGTTTTGTCGACCTTGGTGTAGGGCGGCTGGGGCCACTCGCCTTGCGGAGGATTTGGGATGCCGACGAAGACCATGTTCCAGTTGGCGCCGGTCCAGCCGCCCCACTCACTGTTGCGGGAGATCCACTGCTGCTGCGGGCCTGCGCCGACATTTCCGTCAATCAGCGAATCAGACATCCAGCCGCCGCTGGCCCATCCACCCTTTTGGTGTAGAACGATGTTGCCGCGGATGTGCATGCGGCGGAAGGGCACTGCCTGCGAGACGGCCCATTGCATAGTGCCGTCGGTGGGCGTGACGGAGAAGCCTTCGACTCCGCGCCAGAAGGTGCAGGTGGCGTTGTTGCGCGGCAGGCTGGCGTCAGAGTGGACGTTGCCGGTGATGTGAACGGCATCGGGTGTAGCACCGAGGCCGAGCACCTGGGTGTAGAAGCCTACGGGAATGTCGACTTGATAATCGCCGGGAAGGAAAAGGAAAGCATAACGCGCGGTGCCGAATTCGCTGTGCTGCTGAATCGCGTACACCTTATCGATCCGAGCCTGTATTTCGGCCATAGGCATTGACGGATCGAAGAGCAGGATGTTGGGGCCAAGGTCGAGATGCGCTGGAGTCTTAGGTGATAAGGTTTGAGCGCATGTAGCCGCGAACAGGAATGAAGCAGCTAGAAAACTTGCGCCGGCGATCGTTGCGAATCTCGAACCGAAGAAAATATCCAGCAGCTTTTTCGACATACCCAGGCTCTCTCTGAAGTTGAGACTGTGACAACGTAAGCATCGTATGTCATTTGACGCGTGCCTGGCGTGTGGTTGGTAGACACGGCGCCGTCTGGCAAGCGAGAATTGCGGTCGCACGGGAAAGGCTTCATCCAATGGGACCAATTTCACGCAGAGACTTTGTGCGGCTGGGGGCGGGCGCAGTTTCGGTGGCGGCTGCGGCTAAATCGATTGCGCTGGAGCCAAGCGTTCTGGCAGCACAGAGCGCGCCGAGCGATCGCAAGATTCGCTTTGTTTCGATCGGAACCGGGATTCGTGGGTGCGATCTGTTGCGGTCGGCGAAGAAGGTGCAAAGCGGCGTCTGCGTGGGTACCGCCGACTTGTACGAGATGCATCGCAAGGCCGGCGTTGAGGCTTACGGCTCTGAAGTTCCGACGACGAAGGATTATCGCGAGTTGCTGGACCGCAAGGATGTGGATGCGGTGGTCGTTGCGGTCGCGGATTTTCAGCACCGGCACGTGGTGCTGGATTGCGTAGCAGCGGGCAAGGATGTGTATTGCGAGAAGCCCATGTCACACAACGTGGCGGACGGGCTGGCGATGGTGAAAGCCGTGCAGGATGGGAAACGGATTTTCCAAGCAGGCAGCCAGCGCGTGAGCAGCACCGTTTTCAAGAAGGCGGCTGAGATCTACAAGTCGGGACGGCTGGGTGAGGTCACGTCGATTGAGGCTTACACCGATCGCAATTCCCCGTCCGGAGCGTGGGTGTATCCGGTGGCGCCCGATGCGAGTGCGGAGACGATTGACTGGACGACATGGCTGCGCGATGCTCCGCAGCGGCCGTTTGACGCAGCGCGATTCTTCCGTTGGCGGTGCTTCGCGGATTATGGCGAGGGCGTAGCGGGAGATCTGTTTGTGCACTTGTTGTCGGGTATGCAGTGCGTGACCGGAATCAACGCGATTCCGGAGCGTGCATATTCCACGGGAAGCCTGACTCACTTCAAAGACGGACGCGATTTCCCCGACTTACTGGTGACTCTCTACGATTATCCCGGCGTCAGAGTCAATATGCATTGCAATCAAAACAACGCGGCTGGCGACATCACCATCTTTTACGGTAAGGAGTCCACGCTGACGATCAATGGCAACACGCTCACCGTGACTTCGCAGGATACGCGGCCTCAGCCGGAGGGATACGCGCTCGATGGATGGACGGCCGAGACGAAGAAGAAATATCTGGATGATTGGCATGCGGCTCATCCGCAGGCACCGGCACCCCTGCCCGCGACGGAGACGTATTCAGCGCCACAGGGGTCTGATGACACCGCCGATCATCTTTCAAACTTCTTTCAAGCCGTAGTTACACGCGAGCACGTTGTTGAAGACGAAGTTTTTGGCAACAACTGTGCGATCGCATGCCACATGGCTAACCATTCTTACTTCCATAAGAACGTGGCCATGTGGGACGCGGCTTCACAAACGATCAAGGGCTAGCAACGACCTTGAGGAGAATACGTGGATGAATATTTCTTCCCGACGCAGTTTTTTGAAGGCTTCTAGCGCAGTGGTTGCGGCAGCGTGCGTGGGCGGTGAACGTTTGAGTGCCGCGCCGTTGCGGTTCCCGGTCGGATTGCAACTCTATTCTGTGCGCAACCTGTTGCCAAAGGATTTTGAGGGCACTCTGCATCAGCTGGCGGCCGCCGGTTACACAGAAGTAGAGGCGGCTGGCTACTTTGACAAGACAGCGGCAGATTTCGGTAATGCGCTGCAAAAGGCCGGGTTGAAATGCGTGAGTACCCATCATCAGTTGACGCAGTTGAAGACGCAGTTTGACCAGTTGATCCAATACGGACAGGCGATCGGGCTTGAGTACATCATCTGTTCGTGGGCTGGGGTGCATCGTGATCCGACCCGCAAGGGCGAGTTGAACCTGGACGACTGGCGGTATGTGGCCGATCAGTTCAATGCCATCGGCGCGAAGGTGAAAGCCGCGGGCATGACGTTCGGCTATCACAACCACACGGTGGAATTTGGAACTGAGAACGGCGTGGTGTTTTTTGACGAATTGCTGAAGCGCACCGATCCTAACCTGGTGAAGTTCGAGATGGACTGCGGCTGGGTGGTCGGCGGCGGACACAATCCCGTCGAGTACCTGAGCAAGTTTCCCGAACGCTTTCCGCTGCTGCACGTGAAGGACATGGTTAAAGAGCCGGACGGAAAATTGCGCAACGTTGTGATGGGCAAAGGATTTATTGATTACAAGCCGATCTTCCGCGCCGCGACGGGGCTGAAACACTACTTCATCGAGCAAGAGGAATTCGAAGGCGACCCGATGACGGAGTTGCGCGAAGACGCCGAGTTCATGAAGAAGCTGGATGTTTAGTCACAACTTCAATACAGCCACGAGACAGCTGCCCAGTAACTCCTATTTACCTTGTGGCACCTCGATGAAGTCCGGGAGGATTCGCGAGGTGGACCCAAAGATGTGGTATTTTTCGAAGCGCATTTCGTTCAGAAGCGTTTCGAAAGGGGCATAGACTCTAAAGCCTTCGCCCCACTCCCGGATCAACATGTTTCTACGCTGCCGGGAGATGGAGACACTCTTTGAAGGGCAGATAAATATCCTTGCGCCTTTTCGCACTGAACGGTATTCGACCATGACGTTGGATTGTTCGAGAGGCTGCCTCCACTCGAGGTCGGCCTGAATGGTCAATCTCATGATCGCGCCTGTGGATGGATCCACTGCGATCTCCCCATGGAAGGGAGCAGATTTCTTGAAAGGGATCGCGCCAAAGTCATTGGCCAGGCAGCAGAATTCAGCGGTGAAGAGTCGCGTTTCCTCGGGTACGCGATAACGGAAGACGGCGAAGGGACCACTCTCGCCCTGCTCCCAGCGCACCCATTCCAAATCGCTGTGCGGCAGTCTGGCAGCGGTCATCACCGCCACGAGAATAGGGCCGAAGGTGCCGATCGTCTGGAGGCGCTCAAGACCGGAACTGTGCGGTGAGTCCGTCATGAACTCTTCCTTCACTCTGGCGATACTTGTTTCGCCATGGTGAAGGGACGGGTCGCTCGTAATGGACTGGTCCTCCACCTGTTCCTTCCCGTTGTGGAAGCGAAGAGTAGCGGTTGCCGTCTCGCCCTGGTACAGGGACACGTCGCCCGTTGCAGTCTTCCATGTCTGGTTCGGTTTGGGCGGCAACTCATGATATTGGACGGTCGTGCGGGTCGCGAAAAAGTCGGGCAGTTTTGGGATTGTGGTGTTGATGTAAGAAATGGTGGCGGCGATGATCTGACGCTGCGTGGCGACGTTCGGCGGCGGCGTGGTGAGAACTTCATTGGCTGGTGGAGTTAGGAATGCCGACTCGTCTGCGACGACTTCCAACGCCTCGCGCGCCTTGCTCCCGCGCACTTCCTTCCCAAGCTTGGCTAGCTTGGAGCTGTTCAGACGTTCGGTCAGTTGCATGCCATCGAGCTGGAGCGTTAAATCGGATCTGGAGACGTCGTGTGCGGCCGCGATCAGCGCTTCCAACTCTTTCACGGTGACGGGCTGTTTGACGGGCGGCTGATCATAGAAGACCGGCTCGTCGTAATAATCCTCGCAAGAGTGCACCGTCATATCTGCCTGGTCCAGTTCGATCTGCAGATGGTGATACTCGTCGATCTGGTTGGTGCGTGGAGGATCGAAGGTAATGGAGTAGTAGCGGCTTTCCTCCTGGACGTGTTCATCGATCAGCACGGCGAGATTGTGGCTGGTATCGAGCATTCCACCTCCGCTGCGAGCGGCGAGGACAGGCAGCGAGAGATATTCGAAGGAGGTGGAATCGGGCTTTGGCCCTCCTAGATACTCCTTCATCGCATAGTCCACGACGGGCACAGGGAGACCGGCCGAGTTATAGATGGGCCACTCTGATGAGCCCCAGAGGTTGATGCGGGCTTCGCGCATGCGGGTCAGGAGTTCGACTGAAAAATCAGGCAGCCCAGAGGCCTTGCGATTTTCGATTTGCCACCCGTTGCCGATCCAGAACATCAG
The DNA here is from genome assembly GCF_039994875.1 of Telmatobacter sp. DSM 110680. GTDB lineage: Bacteria > Acidobacteriota > Terriglobia > Terriglobales > Acidobacteriaceae > Telmatobacter. The sequence continues at coordinate 289,721 of NZ_CP121196.1, forward strand.
TTTTCGTCCCGGTTTCCGGCGCTCCTCGATGGCGATGGATCCGAGGGCAATCAGCGATTGGCTGATCCTAGCGCTTACGCCCCCGCCAACGCCGATGTTCCGGACATCTTCTGCGATGACCGACGGCGCCCATATTCGGCGCTCCAATCCCCCCTGTTCAATTTCATGAGCGAGTTCATTACCGTCCGCCGTGGCATGCGACGTTGCGAAAAGCCCATGCTCGGTAAGGCGGTAGATGATGGTCGGATGCTGTAGAACCCCTCCATGAGAGCGCAGAAACTTCTCCGCCTCGCGATCAACATTGGAGGCCTCTGTCTTTCCGAATCGTAAATTCGCCGCCAGCATATTCAGCTCGTCAATCACGAGGATGACCTCAAGGGAGCTGGCAGGCTGAATGCCGCCATTGAATGCCTGAAACGTCACGATCTTCTGTTGCTGATGGTTGTCGAGGAGAGTGAAATCTTTTTGAGAGAGCCCTGTTACGGGCTTGCCTGCCTTGTCGGTCACAGTCACATCCACACGGATGAGTCCCTGTGCGGGGTCGGGCATCCCGCTATCCAGATCGAGGCTTTGCGACATCTCAAAGCCTGGAGGAGGCGGAGGAGCCGTGGTCGGCACCAGGGGAGGAGGCTGGATCTGTTGCGCGGCGATTGTCGCCATGGAGAACAGCAACGCTACGCAGACGCGAGATGTGCTGGAAATCCCAATGACCAAATTCAAATCTGCCCCGAATGTAACCAGAAACTATAAACTTTCAGCCGGCTGGCGGCCGGATGTGCCATCGATGCGAGAGCCAAAACACTCTCAGGGACCGTTCACGTAGTAGCCAGCCGTGGTATGGATCTTGACTGCGGGCTTATCGATTACGACGCGGATGGCGTGGTACTCCGTGACGCGGCCGCCGGGCGCACGCTCGAAGACCAAAGTGTACGATTCGGCAGCGCTGCGCAAAATAGAGTTGATCTCGGTCTTAATATCGTTAGCGCCGATGAATACCTGGCCTCCGGAATGTTCCGAGAGAACTTGCAGAGAAAGATCGGCATATTGAGCATCCGCGATCTTTGTGACGCCATTGAGAAAGTTGTCGTGCAGAGAGAGATTATCTCCGGCAGGGGAGGGGGCAAGATTGCTTCCGAAGTTGGAGGGGGTAAGGGTGTAAAGCGAAATGCACGACTCCCGAAGGCCGTTGGATATGTCGACGATTTCATCGAAGAGCCATCCTCGTTGGTCCAGCTCGTAGTTGAAGAGCATCGGCCAGCCTGGACTTAAAAAGAGAACCAGTTTGCGCCCGGGCGTCCTCGACTCGGGCGAGACCATCTCCTTGAGCAGCGTGGTGGCTTGCTCGGTGCGTTCGACAGCTCCCCAGATTCCAGCCGATCGATTGATAACCCGCAATAAAGCCGGCGCTGCATTGAGCGCCGTGAGCAGCGCTGTACCGTCTTTTGATGGACCGGCTATGGGCGTCAGGCCGGAGTTCTCAAGGATTGATAAGGAGGTTGCAAATTCGAGCCTGCCGGAATTTTGTTTCAGGAATGCGGTCACGCCATCCCGTTCCTGTGCAACGAGAGCGGCATCTGCGTTCACGGCATCGATGACGATCTGAACTTGCATGGGAACTGGAGGGGGATGTGCAGCGTCAACAGAGCGAAATGCAAGGATTTTCTGCGACTGCTTGTTGTCGAAGATCTTGAAGTCGGCCGCTTCAAGTCCTGTTATGGGGTGACCCGACTTGTCTGTGACTTCCACCGTTATAGCGACGTTGTCGGCCGCCGAAGCTGGGCAAATAGTCGGCGAGGGTCCTGAAGATGGAACGCCGAAATCTTGTGCAGGGCAGGAGAGACTGAAAAGCGCGAGATACAAAAATGCAAAGACAACCACAACGCTGTTTTCGGCGGGCTCACTCGATCGCATTTCCCATACCTTATCTCCTGACGGTTTCCAGCAGTTCGCGGTTGCGTTGTTGTCCGTTGCGCCCTTCGCTCCTGAGGTGATTGAAAGCGATGTTCGACCCACGCAGGAATATTAAGTGATCCTGGGCGAATGACCGTCTAACCGTCAATAACGAACAATCAAAGGCTGACGCGTGAGCCTCACTGTGCGTCACTTCTAGCTGCGATCCGTGGAAACAGGCGAATCCTTGCGGCCCGGCGATCTGGTGGGTGCTGGCTGCGACTGGCGGCAACGGTAGACGTTGAGGTATTTCGGATAGGCTGGAATCATGGACATTTTTGACGAGAGGCGCGCTGAGCTAGAGAAGCATGAGTTCATGATGGGGGTGGAGCGGGGGAGGCTGGCGGTGGCGCTGGACCTGCTGACCGATTCGCTGATCATGGTGGGGCAGCATGGAGTTTACTGCGCTTCAAGCCGCAATCCATCGAAGCCAGCGCTGGACCTGCAGGCGGTGCTGAGCGGGATGGAAGGGGCGAAGGTGCTGATCCAGTCGGTGATGGAAGAACTTAGACAAAGCAGGGAAAAGGATAAGAGCAGGGACTAGGGAGTAGGGAGTAAAGAACAGACTCCATTGAGCCCGAACGAATTGCCTGGGCTTGTCAGGGCGAACCTCCCAAGGGCCTTATCAGTCAAATACGGTATGCTGGTAGAGCGCGCCCGTAGCTCAGCTGGATAGAGCGAACGCCTCCGGAGCGTTAGGTCGGGAGTTCGAATCTCTCCGGGCGCACCATATCCCTCCGCACATCCTGCTGAAATCACCTTGAACATGTTCCGGGCTTGAGGCTTGGATTGTAAGGACTGCATGCATTTCGATTTTCATTTCACGGCTGTTACGGTTTTGTGGACACTGACTTTCGCTGCCCTGCTGGTGCTGCTGGTGGTGCTGATGGGACGCGACCGCGCACGGCGATTTCCATGGTTCACCACTTCTATTGTGCTGGTGGCGCTGCGCCTGCTGACGAACCGGCTGCTGCATGACAAGCTGCCCCAGCTGACCATGGGTGCGGTTGCCATTACGCTGGCGGACATTTCGGTGCTGGTGAGTCTGCTGGTGCTGGTCGAGATGGCTCGCCAGGCTTTCAAAAAGGCGAGTCCTCGCGCGTGGACTGGATGGGGTGTCGCGCTATTGGCGCTGGGCGGAGTTGTGCTTTGGAAATGGGGCCCGTGGCCAAACTGGAAAGCGATTGCTTTCGATACGCCGGTTGCAAAGCTGCAAGTAATGCAACTGTTCGCGGTAAAAACTGGATTGCTTGTGGATGTGCTTACCGTTGGCCTTGGGCTGCTGGTGGTGGCGTTGGGACAGCGCTATGGCGCCGGGTGGCGCAGCCATGTGCAGCGCATCATGATCGGGCTGTCGACAGCGTCAATCGCGCAGATGGGAGCGCAGGGAATCTGGGAGATTATTGCGCGGCATACCGTTCCACATACGCGTGCGGAGTACGAGCATGTACTGGGAATCCAGGAGAAGCTGCTGAATACCAACAGCGCCGTGTATGTGCTGGTGCTGGTGTGGTGGATTGTGTGTATCTGGATCGATGAACCGGGGACGACCGCCATTGAGAGCGCGCCTGTGCATGAATATGTCGAGGCGAACGAGGCTGTTGAAGGATCGGACAGCTAGGACGTCACCGCAGGGGCTAAAGCCCCGGTTGAGCGTTGGTGGTTAGCGGCACGACTGAAGTCATGCCCGTGATACAAAGCCCGGCCACGCGTTGTCAGCACGCAGAGAGAAGCTTCCCTCTACCATTCGGGGGTACGTCACTTGGAGTCCAGAAGAGCAACCGCAGATCCTTCACTGCGTTCAGGATGACAGCGCGAAGACAATTTAGCTTCTGCGTCAGCTTCGTTCGCGCAAACTACACGGCAAAGTCGATGAAGCCCTTCTGCGGATCGGTGTTCACCAGCTTGACGGTGAGTTTGTCGCCTACGTCGAACTTTGATCCGGGCTTGCCGGCGTTGACTAACATGCCTTCAACGTGAGGATTGAGAACGCGCACGAATGTGCCGCTCTGACTTACGCCTGTGACGATTGCCGGAAACGACTGGCCAATGCGCGGATGCAGGACAACGGCAGCAATCCGTTTTTGCATGCTGCGTTCAACCTTGCGCGCGGCGTCTTCCATCTGCGTGCAGTGCTGTGCCATCGCGCTCAGATCGCCTTCCGAGTAAGGCTGGTCGGCCTTGGCCAAATGCGCCTTCATGATCCGCTGCGTGATGATATCGGGAAAACGGCGGTTCGGCGCCGTCGAGTGCAGGTAGTCGCGCACCGCGAGGCCGAAGTGGCCGGGTGAGGGTTCATTGGGCTTTACAAGAACGTATTCGCCCGGACCCATGAGTTTGACGACCGTGAGCGAGAGGTCCGGAAAGTGATCCGGATCCTTCTGCTTCTGCGCCAACAAGAAATCGTTCAGCGCCTTGGAATCCGGTTGCTCAGGCAGCTTCGTTCCCAGCCCGCTTGCAACTTCCACCATGCGATCCCAGCGTTTGGGGGTGCGGACGATGCGCCAGATCGATGGGATCCCGGCAGCCTCGAATATGCGGGCAACGGTGCCGTTGGCCGCGACCATGAATTCTTCGATGAGGGATGTGGCGCGGTTCTTTTCGAGGCTGGTAATGCCGACTGCCTGATCATCGGCTGACATCAACGGTTGCGTTTCGATGGTTTCAAGATCGAGAGCGCCATGCTGGAAGCGGCAGCCGACCAAAACTTGTGCGGCCTTGTCCTGAAGTTTGAGCTGGGCGGCGAGATCAGCGTTGGCAGCAACCTTGGCGGGTGCGGGGCTCCGGCCTTCCAGCCATGCGCCCACGCTGTTGTAGGCAAGCTGCGCACGGTTGCGAACCAGTGCTCGATACACCGTGCCCCCAGAGACGCAGCCAGTCGGGTCGACCATGAACTCGACTACGTCTGCGACGCGATCTTCATTCTCATTGAGCGAGGTGATGCCTTCAGAGAGGTCGGCTGGGAGCATGGGAAATACTTTGACGCCGGTGTAGACCGAAGTTGTTTCGGATTGCGCATGCTGGTCGAGCAGGGTGCCCTTCGGCACGCGCACATCTACATCGGCGACGCCGATGAGCACGCGGATGCGACCGTCGGGTAATTGCTCGGCCCACTCGATCTGGTCGAGATCCTTGGATGTGTCGTTGTCGATGGAGGACCAGAGAAGCTTGCGAAGATCCTGTGCTCCGGGTGCTGCGGGCAATTCAGGATGCGCTTTGATGGCGGCAAGTTCGGTGTCGGTTCCAGCTGGAAAATCGGGCTGAAAACCTTCGGCTAACATCTCGGCGTGTGCGGCCGCCACGAGGTCGAAGTGCAGAGTCTTGGTGGAATGCATCGTGAATTGGGCCCCTTCAAATTGAAGAGCCAGCCTATCACGGGCAGATAACAAGTGCGCAAATGCACCAAAGGGATGGCCGCCTGCCCCATGAACCAAGATCTGTTCTTGGAACCTCGCGAACCATCCCTTTCCCAAGTGCGCTACAACTTTATTGAATGCCCAGATCCGATAGAACCTTAGGCTTAGCTTCGTCGACTGCGAGCAGGTTGTGGCATACCGAGCAATCCTGCGTAAGAGTCTTCCCTTCCTTCGCCACGTGATCGCCATCGTGGCAACGGAAGCATCCGGGATAATTCATGTGCCCGATGTGATTGGGGTGAGTCCCCCAAGTAACCTTCATCTCGGGAAAACTATTGGTCGTGAAGACGGTGACGAGGCCTTCTCCAGCAGTCTTGACCAGGTCAGGATGGGCAGCGAGCACATCAGGATGTTCGCTGCGATAGAACTGCGTGAGCCCTGCTGGAATTTTTTCGCGTGCTTCGGCTTCGGTTGCGTAGTTGGCCTTGAGTAGCTCGAGACCTTTCTTATGAACCCACGGAAGTTCAGGACTGATGGCGCCCTCTGCCATGGCGCGGTTCAGCGCATCTTCCGCGGTCTGCATGGTGTGGGCAGCGCGATTGTGACAATCGATGCAATCCATTACGCGACGCTCTCCCTGCGGCACGGCACCTTTCAGGTTCGAAGATGCGAAGGCGGTCTTGGACCCATCGGGATATGTGCGTTCGGCCCACGGAATTGTGGTACGGGTGGGGTCGGTGGTGATGTATTCGACGTGGCCGAGGTGGACGCCATGAATTCCAGTGAGATGTGAGAGCGAGTCGATGCCGCCTAAGTGCAAGACGACTACGCTTTGCGTTTCAGTGTTCTTTTCGTCGTCGGCAAAGCTAGATTTGACCAGCAGCTTTTCGCCTACGAACTTTGCAGGCGTGTGGCAACCTTCGCAGATTTCGCGAGCAGGGCGCAGATTCATCACTGGAGACGGGATCGGCTTGGGATAGCGATTGAAGGCGACTTCGACAAGCTGCTTGGTCCCGTTCACTTTGGCCTTGAAATACGATTCGGCTCCTGCACCGATGTGGCACTCTACGCAGGCAACATGGGAGTGCGCGGATACTTTGTAGGCAGTGTACTCGGGATGCATGACATGGCAGGAAGACCCGCAGAACTGCGGCGAATCCATATAGGCCGCGCCGCGATAACTTGCCATGGAGACTACCAGGAGATTCACGATCGTGGCGACAAGGACGATGTCGATGCCGTGGCGGAACATGCGATCGTTGAGATCGATCTTGGGAAATTCGGCGGGAATCTGACCGGCGAGTTGCAGCTTCTTTCGCCGAGCGAACAGGCCGATCGGGATGAGCACCAGCCCAAGAACAAACAGCGCGGGCAGGATTAGAAAGAAGATGATTCCGAGGTAAGGATTGTCATTGGGGCGGCCAAAGAGTTCGACCAGCCAATAACCGATCATGGTCACGCCAGCTGCACTGGTGATGGCGCCACCGGCGAGACTGAGTGGATTGTTGCCGAAGAACAGGGCTGGCCGAACCCAGTGTTCGCGGAAATGTTGAAGCATTGTTACGTTCCCCCAGACGGTGAATGACCCGCTTCAGGCACCGCAGCGACGAAGACCTGTCACTGGACTTTGCAATTTGCGGCGTGAAGCGGGCCGGATTTATGTCTATTTCAAGGTGCGGAAATAATCGACTGCGTCCTTGATCTGCGCGTCGGTGAGTTTAGGAGACATAGCCTTCATCTTGTTCTTCCCTTTCGCGACGGCGTCAATCTGTTCCTTTTCGCTGCTCTTGTATTCGGAAGCAGGCTTCACATCCATCATCTTGGCAATACCGGCGCTCGGTGTTCCGGTGCTGCCGTGACAGCTCTGGCAATTTGCCTTGTAGACCGCTTCACCCGCTTGAGCGAAGCCCATGGAGCCAGCCAGACACACTGTCGCAGCCAGCACCGCCATCGATCGAATCGTCTTCGTCATTGCAAGACTCCTTTAAAACGCATTATGGCCGTATCGTTGGGGGCCATGCCCATTCAATTGGAACCTTACTTGCTCAAACACCAGCGGCAACAAAAAGTGGCTTTGCCTGTGATGCGCACCAGGAACCGTTTAACTAAAATCCGGCGCATGCCCAGGAATGCGAGATGCGCCGGTACTGCTTTCAAGTACACACTGCGACTTACAGGCGATAACTGCGAACTGCAATTTCAACTACTTTGCAAATGTGCGGAAGTACTCGACTGCATCCTTGATTTGCGCGTCGGTCAACTTATCCTTGTAGGCCTGCATCTTGCCCATGCCATTATGGACCGCGTCAATCATTTGCGCCTCGCTCAACTTCTTAACATCAGGGTCCGTCGCTGGCTTTACCTTCATAGCTTTGCCCGCGCCCGAATCTGCCAAACCCTTTTCCCCATGACACATCTGGCATTTTGCCTTGTACGTCGCTTCGCCTGAAGATTGCGCGAAGCTCACTGTGCCGGCAAGGACGAGAACTGTGATTGCCGCCACCACATTGCGAGTGAAATTGCTCATGTCTTGCTCTCCCAGAGATCTCCCCTTAGAACTGCGCGGGGAAGATCGCTGACGAAAGGGACATCGTTCAAAGCAGTTGTGGTACTTCGATCAGACAGTACTCACGACTGCGGCGTTCAATCCATTGAAGGAGGACCGGTGAAGCTCAACGGTTGCCGGTCCATCCAGCATTACTCAGAATGCATACTTCACACCCAGAGTGACGACATCACCATGGAAGCTGCGCGGAGCCGGACCAGGACCGCCGGATTCGTCGTACCCATGGTGAACCCAGTTACCGTGCCACGCCCACTGTGGCGCGATATTAATTTGCAAATCGCTGAAGGGCGACACAACTTTGGACTGCAATGCGCCGGGGACCATCAGCGGGTTAAGAAATGCGGCAGTACCATTTGTATCCGTAATGCGGGCGCCACCGTTATAGCGGAAATACTTAGAAGGAGCCCAGCTGACGGCTCCAGAGAAATAGGTAACGGGGGCATCATAGTAGCCGTTGCCTAAGTAGTAAGAAGGATCACCGACACCTGCACCGCTATTTGCCACAGTGCAGGTTCCAGCGTTTGTCGCACCGGCAGGTAACGGTGCATTGACGTTGGGTATGAATGCGTAGCAGATATCCGTCTGCGAGAAGACGTCGTCACGAGCGAAGTTAAAGTCAAAACTCAACGTCTCGACCGGAGTAACTTGCGTGGCGAAGCTAAAGTCATGGTTGTGTTCGCGATGATTCACCAGCGGATCGTCGTTTTTACCTTGGAAATCATTGGCAGTGACGGCGAAGTTGATCCACTTGGCAGGGGTAATCTTAGCCCGTGCACGAATGTGATTCACCTTATCCGGCGCCTCGCGCGTGTAGGTATTCGAAGGAGTGTTGGAGTCTGCTGCTTTTGAATTCAACGAATCGTAGTTGACGTTGACACGGACTGCCCGCGACGGCTGGATCACGGCTCCGAGTAGCAGGCCATTCTGATGCCAGGTGAGAGTGTCTGCTACGCCCTCATCGAGATTGCCATCGACAATGTGGCGCGAGTTGAAGCGCCAGCCGCCGGAAAACTTGAATGCCGGATTGACTGTGACGACGCCGAGAATGGTGTTGCCGATATTCTTGTGATCGAGGAACAGCCCGTTGGTTGCAGGCGAGACCGGGCAGCCGGTTGCACCCTGGACGCAGGGGGTAAGCGAACTGACTGGCGTGAGCATCGAGGTAGTCGAGGTTCCGAGCCATGCCTGCGTATTCATGATCGAGTAGCCGGCAGTGCGCAGGTTCCGGAAATCGAAAGAATCAGAGACGGAGAAGTATTTGTCCAGATCAGCGACGAAGCCGAAGTCGCCGACCGAGTTGGCGCGCTTGTTGCTGGCTAACCGTCCGTTTGCAAGTCCGCCGGTCTCCACTTCCTGGCGGATCGAGGTGCGGGTGTTCCAGCCGTTGAAGGTCTGGTTGAAACTGTTCACGTTATACGTGCCGCCACTATAGAGCAAGCGTCCGTTGAATGAAACTTTGTCCCAGTAGTGCGAGCTGAAGCGCAGCTGCTCTGTCGGGAAGCTGGTGCGGATGGGAGACGTTGACGAGGCTACGATGGTTCCAGAGCAGTAAGGATTGGCGACGCCGTTGATGACGTTCTCGGTTTTGTTTGCTCCCGAACCGCATGTGACGGTAGGTCCGGTAAGAACATCGACGCCGAGCGAGACCGGAGTTCCATTGGAAAGCGTGAATGGCGTGGGTGCCAGCTGGAATCCTGAATCGCCCTTATAGAAGCCGAAGAACTGGTCGTAGCTCAGCGTGGTCCGCTTGGCCAGCTTTACATCGACGCCGCCTGTATAGGTGGACCCGGTGTTGCGGAACATTTCAAGGACTTGCACATCGCCGGCGTAATGAACAGTGCTGTAGGTGGGTCCTTCGTGCACATTGAGGTTGTATCCAGCACGGAAGCTGACGCGCGAGATTGGAAACAGGGTCAACAGAGCGTCGGTGTTGCGTCGCACTGTATTGAAGATGTGCAGTGAATCAGGCTCAGGAACCAGTACCGGAGTTGCTGCAGTTGCGGTGGAGAGCAACGAATTGTCCAGCAGGTTGTAATCGAAGTAATTACGATCGCGCCGGAAGCCGCCGGAGAAATCGTAGAGCCTGCCCTTCGAGAATTTGAGGTAAGACACATCGTTCGGCTCTCCGCCGTAGCCGAAGCTGGACGTAGAGAGCGTATCGAAGAGCGGAGTCTTGGAGGGGTTCACAGTATGGAGTTCGAGAGACTGGTTAAGGATACGCATACCAGTTCCCTCGTTGACCATGGTCGACCACATCGCGCTGCTGCCGTCTTTCTGGGTAATGATCCCGCCCAGTTCGACCGTGGAGTGCATGGTGTAGTTGCCCACCTTCTTTTCAGCCGGTGGGGCTGGTGCCTTTTTCTCTACTGCAGGCTTTGCCTGCGGCGTATTGGTGGCCTGTGGCTGTTGCGCGAAACTATTGACCGAACTAATGGCCAGAATGGCCGCAATGGTAAGGGTGCACAACCGGGAGATACTGATCCCGGCCGAAGACCCAACCAGACTATGTGCGAATTTGGTCTGTTTTGTCATCGTTCGTCCCTTACTAGAAGTTGGTCTTGAAGAAATGTGGATGCGTGTTGGAGCCGTGAATATCGGTGTGGCAGATGGTGCACGACTGATATTGCGTGGCCTGGTTATGCGCCGGGCCTGTCGGAGCTGGTGCCGTGGTGAAATTCGGAGATGCTGAGTGGCACTGCAGACAGATAGTGTTGACTGACGCGCGATTTAGCAGGCGCGGATTCGGTCCACCGTGCGGGAAGTGACAGGCCGTGCAACCTTCGGTCTTGACGACATCATGCTCGTAGACGAAGGGACCGGCAGTCTCAGTGTGACACTTGGTGCAGACTGCATCCATCTGTGCCGATGCGCGAAGATTCTTCTTCTCGAATGTGCCATGCGGATCGTGGCAGTCTGTGCACTTCATCAGGCCTTCTTCCACCTTGTGATGGAAAGGCATATTGAATTGGGGCTTGGTATCGGTGTGGCACTGGAAGCAGAGTTTAGGTTGAGCAACCTTGAGAAGCTGTTCTTTGTCTTCGCCGCCATGAATGCTGTGGCAGCTTACGCAACTCACGTTGTTCTCGCCGTGCGCCGTGCGTTCGAAGTTCGCATGCTGACCCTGGTGGCAGCTCAGGCATCTTGCATCGACTTCCTTCGCCGTTGCCTTGGCGGGATTGAAGATCTTGGTGACGTCACCGCCGCCGTCAACGTGCGCTTTGCCTGCGCCGTGGCAACCCTCGCAAGTGACGCCGGTCTTGCCGTGCATCTCTGCGAGTTTGGTGTGCTGGTTCGAACTGAATCCTTTGCTGACTTCTTCGTGGCAGGTAGCGCAGATTTCCTGGCCGACGAAATCTCCCGGCGCAGGTGCAACCTGACTAGTTTTGGCGCTTGCGGGTTTCGCGTCCTTTGCGGGAGCAGCGACTGCGCAGGTCGTGAACGTAACTGCCGCGAACAGAAGCAGGAACGACGCGCGCCGTCGAGGTATTTTTACTGAAGGCTCGCTTCCCGACGTTCGTTTTTTCGGCCGATCTTTATGCATAAAAGGATTCCACCTTGGTGAGCACTTGTCGCAGGTTTCGCCATTGTCTACGACTGCCCATCTTCGAAGTTGAGCAGTTTTGAACAGCTAGGAGCGAATTGCGTTCTGTGTGGAGCATCACCTTATGGCCGCAATCGTACCGCGCCAGCGAGGGTCCATACGGTGACCTCCATCACATCGAGTCAACAGGCGGCCGCGGAATTGGAGAATGTGTAATTCGACCAGATACAGGTCTTGTATCGATATTCCGGAAGTCTAAGTTTTTCGCGAGTCAAGAATAATGGGATCAACTATTTACATGTTTTACTGTCGCAGTCGTAAGCTTGTGGGATTCGGATCCGTACGGCATAGTTTGGCGCAACTATTTTGGCGCACTTTGAGATCGAGATTTGGTACGCCATCACATTCCATCTTTCTCCATAAAGGCGAGAAATGGCCGCCACCTTTCCGATCAAGAAAAGACGGAAGGCGGTGGCCATGGCGTTGGCCGCGAAGGACTTGATTGCCCTTTGACAGGTGAGCCCCATCACATCCATCGAAGGTTGGACACATGCAGACTGGGTGAGAACTAAAAAGTAAGAGCAAAAAGATGGCTGAGTACGGAATTCTAGAGACCACGCAGCGGCGGCAGAAGAGCTTGACTCGTCAGTCGCCGGTTGGATGCGCGTCGTGCGCCAATCGTCGACCCGGGTGGTTCTGCTCGCTGGGCAGCGCGGTGCTGGCCGATCTGGAACTCGTTACGAGCACGATCAGCCTTCCATCGCAAGCAACATTGTTTAGCCAAGGCGAAGACGCTCGATGCCTGTACCTGATCTGTGGCGGTTACCTGAAATTAACGGCTGGCCGCGCCCAGGATCGTCAGATGATAGTGCGTGTGGCAGGCCCGGGATCGATGCTGGGACTGTATGCAGCACTTTCTCACGGGGTGTACGAGGTTTCGGCTGAATCGTTGACGCCAGCTCAGCTGCGACCTGTGGAGCGGGAGCGGTTTCTAGCATTTTTGCGCAATCATAAAGAGGCGCAGATGCGCGCGGTCCAATGTATATGCCAGGAGTATCGGTTTGCATTGCAGGACGCATGCCGGATCGCACTGGCAGAGACGGTCGCGGGAAGACTGGGACGCTTGCTTCTGGAACTTGCGCATCAGATTGGCGAGCATGTGGATGGAGGATTCCGTTTTCCGCTGCTGCTCACGCATGAAGAGATGGCCTCCATGGCGTGCACCACTCGTGAAACCGTGACACGCACTCTGGGTCAGTTTCGCAAGGATGGCTCGATCTCCATTGAAGACTCCGTGATTACGCTGCACCAGCCGGAACGGCTGCAGAACCTGAATTAGCTTATTCTGTTAATTACGGCTCGACATCGACATCTCCGCTTCCATCGGTGCTCCTGGCGAAGTCCAAGGGATATCATGGTGACTGGGAGTATTGGCACGCGTATGACTCGTTTTACCGCTTGTTTTGCTGTAGTTTTTCTCTCCTGCACTGCGTTCGGACAGACTCCTGGATCTTCCCCGATGACCGCCTCGGCGCCGGTTACATCAACCTCCTCTCCTGAAGTTCAGCAATTCCAGAAGATTGAAGATTCGTGGGACGACGCCGTCAATAAGCGCGATCAGTACGGCTTGGAACTGGTGCTTTCGCCACTGTTTCTGGATGTATCAGGAACGGGGGACATCACTACCCGCAACCAGCAGGTGGCTTACGTGATCACGACGGAAGATCGGACGATGCACCTGGAGCAGAAGGTGATCGCGGTTCGCATGCTGGGCGACACTGCCGTGGCCAACGGAACCTACGTTCTTCATCATCGAGCTTCGTCGGGGCAGGTTGACGAGAAGGGTGTGTTTACGCAGGTGTTTGAGCGCGCCCACAACGGTTGGCTGTGCATCAATTCGCAGCGCACCATGCTGCGTGAAGATGGCGGCAAGTCGAAGAAGCAGTCGAGCGCCGAACTGCCTTTCCATTTTCCGATCTTCGGCAAGAGCGACAAGAAAGACTCTCAATAGCGAGTCTCGCGCTTCTCAGCGGTTATATTTCTTCAGTACCGTCTGCAATTTGTCATGGGGCAGGGCCACTACCGTATGGCCATCGATGCCAGTCATAGTCTTTGCACCGACCATGGCGTTGACGATGGCTTCTTCCGTTGCTTCGACGGTGGCTTCAAAGAGCGGACTGATGCGTTCATTGGAAACGGTCTTCACATTGTTCGGTCCCGGTTCGTCATCGGCATGCGGGTTGGCCGTGGAGAAGGCGATGAAAATATCGCCGGAGCCGTTGCCGGAGATGGACCCGGTGCGTGCAAGGCCCAGCGATGCGCGGCGTGCGAGGCGTTTGAGTTGATGGGGCAGGAGCGGCGCATCCGTGGCGATCACAATGATGATGGAGCCGACGTCGCCCTTCATTTCGCTCCCGGGCAGATTTGGCGCTGTGAGGTTCGCGTAGGGTTCGTCACCGGGAATTTCTTTTCCCACGGGGACGCCGGCAATCATTAGCTGTGGACGTCGGCCGCAGTTGCATTGGACAAGAACGCCGACGGCGTAGCCACCTTGTTCTTTTGATAGAACGCGAGAAGCGCTACCGGTGCCGCCTTTGAATCCGTAGCAGACCATGCCGGTGCCGCCGCCGGTATTGCCTTCAGCGACTGTGCCGGATTTGGCGGAGTCGAGGGCGGCGAAGACATCGTCCTTCTTCACGTGAAAACCGTTGATGTCGTTGAGCCAGCCATCCCAGGTTTCGGCGACCACTGGAAGGGACCACTCGTCTTCTTTCATCAGATGGTTGCTCAGAGCCCAGGCGATGACAGAATCACGCACGACGCCAACGCTATGCGTATTCGTGATGGCTACGGGACCAGTCAAAAGTCCGGATTCTTCAACCCATGTAGTGCCGGTCATTTCGCCGTTGCCATTGAGACTGAACCAGCCTGCGTATACCGGATCGGTGCTCTTCGGTCCACGCGGCAGGACGACGGTGACACCGGTGCGAACCGGACCTTCGCCAACTTTGAGCTTCCCTTCGCCGCGGTTGAGCGTAGTAGAGCCGACTTCGACGCCGGGAACGTCGGTAATGGCGTTGAATTGTCCCGGCGTGCCGTCGAAGGGAACGCCAAGATCGCGGGCGCGAACGGGCTTTTGAGATTGTGCGTGGACAGTTAGGGCTGCTACGAGAAGCAATGAAATCAGGGCGCGGGACTGCGTAACAGCAAATCGAGGCTGCGTGAGCATGTCCCAATCTACATGAGCTAAGAAACGTTCAGCCTACTTTTGCTGCTTGCGGTTTGCCGCCTTGTTCGCGCTGAATTCCCTGCACCCGAATGGAAACATGGACAAGACTTAGCGCAGCCGGAGTTACACCCGGAATGCGGCTCGCCTGACCGATGGTGATGGGACGAACGCGCTCGAGGGTTTCGCGCATCTCGCGCGAGAGGCCGCTAATGACGCTGTAGTCGATCCAGTCGGGAATGGAGACACCTTCGGCGGCTTTCAGTTTGGCAATTGCCTTGAGCTGCTGATCGAGGTAGCCAGAGAACTTGATCTCTGTTTCGACGGCGCGAGCCTCGTTGTGCAATTGGGCACGGCGCACAGCAGCGTCTTCTGCGATATGGGCGAGTGCGGCAAGCTGAGGATCGGCCGCGAGGCTCTCACGAAGCGCAGCAAGAACCGGTGCGATGCCAACTTCAGGACGCTTTAGAAGCTGGGCCCAGGTTTGGCCGGCAATGGAGGTGAGTTCGCCCAACCCGACGGCTGCGAGCTTTTCTGTATCGACCCTTCGCGTCGTAAGGAGGGTTTCGAGCGCGGCCATGCGCGCTTGCTTTTGTTCGTACTCTGCCCAAGCTTTGTCGTTGATGAGGCCGAGGCGGCGTCCGTACGGAGTCAGGCGGCGATCGGCATTATCGATGCGCAGGTGCAGGCGGAACTCCGCGCGCGAAGTGAACATGCGATAGGGCTCGTTGGTTCCCTTGGAGATTAAGTCGTCGATGAGTATGCCGGTGTAGCCCTCACTGCGATCCATGGTGAAGGGCGTCTCACCCTTGAGCCACAGGGCCGCATTGATGCCGGCCATGATGCCCTGACATGCGGCTTCTTCGTAGCCGGATGTTCCGTTGATCTGGCCGGCGAGGTAGAGGCCTTCCATGGATTTGACGCGCAGGCTGCGATCGAGTTCGGTGGCATCAACGGAGTCGTACTCGATGGCATAGCCCGGCCGCAGCATTTCAGCTTCTTCAAGGCCGGGGATGGAGCGCACGATCTGCCACTGCACTTCCATGGGAAGCGATGTGGACATGCCGTTGACGTAGACCTCGTGAGTATTGAGGCCTTCCGGCTCGAGGAAGAACTGGTGCTGTGTCTTGTCAGGGAACTTGACGATCTTGTCTTCGATGGAAGGGCAATAGCGCGGACCGATGCCTTCGATCTGGCCGGAATACATGGCGGAGCGGTGCACGTTTTCGCGGATGAGACGCAACGTCTCCGACGTGGTGAAGGCGATGTGACAGCTAATCTGCGGCTGAACGATCTTCTTGGTGCGGAAACTGAACGGCGTGGGTTCAGCGTCGCCGGGCTGCTCTTCGAAAGTCTCCCAGCGGATGGTACGTCCATCGAGGCGCGGGGGCGTTCCGGTCTTGAGCCGGCAGGTGCGAAGTCCCAGAGCGCGGAGAGCTTCCCCAAGGAGAACCGAGGCTGGTTCGCCGCTGCGGCCTGCCGGGTAGCGCTCTTCGCCGCAATGGATGAGGCCGTTCAGGAAGGTGCCGGTCGTGATGATGGTGGCGCCCGCGAGAAGGCGGCGGCCGTCGCGGAGCTTTAGACCGAGGACGCGGCGTCGGGGGCGACTTGGACGGGGAACTTCGGTCTGCGACTCCCAGGTCTCAGAATCGAGAGCTGGGGCACCCATCGCTGGGGCGCCCGCGGAGTTTTCTACTCCCTGTTCCCTGTTCCCTGTTCCCTGCTCTTCGATAACGAGGTCAACAACCTCGGCCTGGCGGATGTGGAGGCCGGGCTGAGCTTCGAGGACTTCGCGCATTTTGACGCGATAGAGTTGCTTGTCACACTGGGCGCGAGGACTCCAGACGGCGGGTCCGCGGGAGGTGTTGAGGAGACGGAACTGAATGCCGACGGCATCCGCTACCTCGCCGATAATGCCGCCAAGAGCGTCGACTTCGCGAACGAGGTGGCCCTTAGCGACGCCGCCGATGGCCGGATTGCAGCTCATCTGGGCAATCAGGTCCATATTCATGGTGATGAGCGCGGTTTTCAGGCCCATGCGGGCTGCGGCCATGGCCGCTTCGCAGCCGGCGTGTCCGGCGCCCACGACAACCACGTCATACTGTTCAGTGAAAGACATCCAATCCTATTCTACGGGTTCACAAAGTAATCGGGCTCAGCAAACAGGGGTAATGCCGGATGTAGGGCCAATCCTCAAAGATCGCTGCAATTTCTCTATAATGGCCGCATTCCCCGATCCGGCCAGGGCATAGGAGCGCCCCCAAATGAGCACCTGCATGTGCGGCAATCCGATAGACACGATCGGCACCATGTGTTCGCGGTGCGGAGCGTTGCAGACGCTGGGCCTGGACATGACTGCGTCGGCGGCGGAGATTGAAAGCACCTACACGACCCTCGTCAAGGTCTGGCATCCTGACCGTTTTCAGACGGACCCGAAGATGAAAGGTGCGGCAGAAGAGAAGCTGAAGGAGATAAACGCGGCGCACGATTATTTGACCGCAACGCCTCGGGTTGAGAAATCAACGAGGCCTCAGCCAACTGCCCAGAAGATGGAACCTGCAGAGGAGTTAGAAGAAGCGCCAGCTTCCACTTTTATTCCGATGGAATCTTCCGACGAAGAGGAGCCGGAAGAAGTGCGGCGGATCATGAAGCGCTTGAATAAGCAGTCCCAGCCGAAAACTCTCGCCAAGGTACTGTTTGCCCTTACTGCAATTGCCGGGTCTGGATTAGTGTTGTTTACGCTGGATCTCTTCCTCTCGACGAATTCAAGCACCTCGCGGGGTTATGACCAGTTCAAAGCAGAAATTGCGCAGGACCTCCGCGCCAAGGGAATCCTTTCGTCCAACGCGCCCGAATCCAAGGACTCGAATGCGCAGCAGGCCCCCGAGCCGAACCCTTCCGCGGCTGCACCGGCCGGCAAACCAGACGCAAAGGCTGAAAGTCTTTCAGGAAGTCACAGTCCTGCGAAGGCTACAAATGGGGTAAAACCGTATGTCACATCGGGATTGACTCCCACCGAGGTGCTTTCGATCCTCGGGAATCCGACCTCATCCTCAGGAGAAAAAATGTTCTACAAGGGGTCGGAGATTGATTTCAAAAACGGACAAGTGGCGGGATGGAAGATCGATCCGCAGACTTCCCCAATCCGGGTGAAATTGTGGCCGAGCGCGGCGCCTGTTCCCGGCGTTACGACTTTTGCCGTCGGCTCTTCAATGAGCGATGTCATCACGGTTCAGGGAACTCCTACGCTGTTTTCCGACAGCCAGTTTGGTTATGGCAAATCGCTGGTTTTCTTTCAGAACGACAAAGTTGTTGGCTGGAAGGAAGATCCGGGATCGGTCCGCCTGAGGGTCGTGGCTCACTAGAGTCCTCGACATGGCGGAGACGGATCATTGCGGGAATCCGCTGGTAGGATGCACTCAAAGCACGACAATTTCATCCAATAAGCAGGAGGAATTGCCGCATGGGCCCGTCGGAAAATCAGAGAGAGCCGCAAGAAAACTCCATTCCTGCATCGGCGGACACGTCGAGTGCTGAGGTGCAGAAGTCAGCACAGTCTCCGATTTCATCGCAGTCCCCGGAGGAGCTAAAGGAAGAGAGTCGCAAGATTCGGCGCCTGCAGATCATGATGAGCATGGTGACGCAGGTTATCGCTCAGGACTCATCGCTGACGGTGGATGAGGCTTCAGAGATGGTGGCCGACACACGCAAGGCCGCGCTGGCGATGTTTCCGGATAAGGAACTTGCGTTTGACCTGATCTACTGGCCGCGATTACAGCGGCTGATGCGGGAGCGCTATCGGATGCAGTGAATACAGTGGTCAGAGAACAGTGAACAGTGAACAGTGATCAGACCAGTCACCACGACTCAAGGATCTCAGTTGGCCAGCCTTTGTATCGAAGTGCGGTTTCCGCAATCTTGACGAGGCAAACCTAAATCCGTTCGACCGTCTGCCCGCCGATCACTGTCACTTGTTGTCGTTGCCGATTAGGCGGAAGGTGATAGTTCCCCAGAAGAGCTTGGCGCGCATCTGCACGGGGAGACGGCGGTCGTCGTCGGTGTACCAGATCCAGATATTTCCACGGTTCTTAACCACGCCGGCGTCGGCTGTGGGTTGAACGCGAATGGTCTTGAAGGTACCCAGCGTGGTTTTGATGACCTCGCGACCTTCGATCTTCATCGTGACCGGCACGTTGTGCATGGCGTCTACGACGGGCATGACGAAGTCGTGGCCAATTTCCATCGGCTGGGATGAGGCGTAGAAGACGCCTGTTAGAAGATCGGTCATGCAACTGGGAATAGGCGATTCAACGTGCTTTGATTGGCCCGTGACAAGATTCTTTTCGTCAAGAATCGACTTGGATTGGGGATAGTCCATTTTGAGCGTGGAGTTGACCTTGCGACGTCCTTCCACAGTCTGCTTGTCGAACTCGTAGGTGCAGCCCTTGGCGCGGTCGAAGGTGGACTGAAACTGATCGCTAGCGTGGAAGAGCAGGTTGATGGCACCGGCGGTGTCGGCATTGGCTGAGAGTTTCTCGCGATCCCCGATGGCTTCAAAATGAATGACTGCGGTTCCGGCGGAAAAGACGCGCCAGTCAACCGAGTAAGTGAGCGTCTGATTCTGCGGAAAGCTGTATCCAGCGCGCGGCGATGGAAGTTGCGGTAAAGACGCCAGAGCGGGAGAGGGCTGCTGGGTATACGCAAGCGGAGCGAAGGCAAGAGCGCAAAAAATTGTTTGAGTGATCGCGCGCATTCTCACCGTTGAGGTTTGCTCCTTTAAGGATTTGACTGAAATGGCAGTGAAAACGGCTAACCCCTGTCTACCGTTCAGAGCAATTTAATGCGGCACGTTCAGGAACAAACCCAGCAGCGGCCGAAGGAAGAACAGGCTGAGGTATAGCAGGGCGGCTCCTATGAATGAATTGTACTCGCGATGCCTTAAATAGAGGTCAGCAGAGAACTTGCCGGACGAAACTTCGGTCAGGGTGGCAGCGGAAGGTGCCGGGATAAGGCGAGGAAGGAGGCGCGGGACCCGGCGGCAGTAATCGGGAAAATCAGGGAAAGTCGAGCGCAGGAAGCGTTCCTCCGAGGCGATGACCGGGACATAAATGATCAGGAACATGGCAGTCAGCATGGCGGCGACGGGCCAACTGAGGAGGGCGACGGCAAATCCGGCAGCGATGAGGATCGAACCGAGGTAAAGGGGGTTGCGGGTATAGGCGTAGGGTCCGGTCTGGGTGAGTTCGCGATTCTTTTTGACGTAGCCGGACGCATAGGCACGAAGCCAGAGGCCCGGCAGGACGAGAAGCAGACTCCACGCAATCGCGGCGGGACGGGGCTCACGGCGCCATAGTTCGAAGAGATACAGCGCCGCCGTGAGGAAGCCGAGAGGAACGCGAATGCGCCGAGCCACCTTCTGCCACCGTTCGACGCCTTTCAGTTGCGCGCCTTCAAGTTTCGGACTTTGTTCCTGCTGGGTCATCGGGCCGCTTCAGAATAAAGCAGTTCGTCGGCAGCCTGGAGCACATCTTCCGGCGTGATGGTGAGAAGTCCTGCCTCCGGGGCTTCATGGCGGGTATGATCGCGGCGGCTTTCTGGACTGCGCAACACCTTGAATTGCGTACCGTAGGGACCGTTGCGGCTCGGGTCTGTGGGGCCATAGATGCCGACGACAGGCCGGCCTAGCGCACAGGCCAGGTGGAGTGGTCCGGTGTCCCCGGCAATAGCCAGACTTACCCTGCGCGTTATGGCGATGAGTTGTTCGATCGAGCAGAGCAGCGGAGTGGCGCCGCCTCCGGTCTTCTGGGAGATGGTGTCGGCGAGAAACACTTCACCCGGCCCGGCGTTGACGAGAACGCGATAACCGCGATTGAGAAGCGCGCGGGCAACGTCGGCATAGCGCTCCACCGGCCAGCGTTTCGCGCCCCATCCGGCACCGGGGTTGATAAGGACAACGTGAGAAGCAGCATCAGAGGAAAGGAGTTCGTCGGCCCATGTTTCCGCGCCGGGATCAACGGGCAGCCATGGCTGAACGGGGATGAGGTCATCTCCGGCAATGGCAGACGCGAGTTCAATGTCCTGTTCAATCACGTGTGGCGTGCGGGTTTCGATGCGCTCTGTAAAGAGCCATCGTGCAAGGCGTTCGCGGGGACTTGATTCGCCGATGAACCGGCGACCCGCGGCCATGCGACTGATCACCGCCGAACGCAGCGCGCCCTGCAGATCGAGAACGGCGTCGTAATGCTGGCTTTTGAGATTGCGGCGAAGGGCACTGATTTCGATTCGAGTTGATGGCGCTAGAGGATTTTTGCGCCACTGCTTGGACGCTGCGAAGTGCAGGCGATCTACGAGCGGCTGCATGGCTTGATGTTTACCCGTATCGCGACCGGTGCTTCCTTCAGCCGCGAGAAGTGCCCGCCATGTTGGCTCGACCACCCATTCAATGCCCCATCCGGGATGGGCCATGCGCAGAGCGGTGACGGCCGGAAGGGCATGGAGAATATCGCCCATGGCACCGAGACGGACCACGAGCAGGCGAAACTTGGACTGCGTTTGCAAATTCTGATTTTCTCACAGGCGCGTCTTCAAAAGGACGAGTGATCCAGCGACTAGCGCTGTGACGCTTTGCGATGGCCCTCGGCTAAACGCGTGCTTGAAAGCAATCCTTCAAGCGCCATGACAGCATTTTCTTCGTCTTCAATCTCAACATTGAGACGGGCGACTTCGAGTGGAAGTCCAGCCGGGAATGTCGACTTGAGATTGCGCAGGCGAATCTCGTCCTTTTCTGTCGTTATCAGAGCTATGGCTCCCTTCCTGCGTGCCGATGCAATGAGGCTCTCAATATCGCTCGCTCCATAGCGATGGTGGTCGGCGAAGACCATCTCGGCGGCAAGCGAAAGTCCAGCTGACCGGAGGCCCGCGAAAAACTGCTCAGGCCGCGCGATGCCGCAGAAGGCGACGACGGGGCCGGTGATCTGTGGAATCTCCATGCGCCGGTGAAGTTGCCAGATAGGCCCAGTCCAGCCCCATGAGCGAAGTTCGGCGTCGAATCCGGAGTCGCTCGCAGGTATCGCCAAAACTTTCGCTCGATTTGCCGCGCTTCGAGGCTCGCGAAGGTTGCCGGCGGGAAGAAGATGATCTTGCCAGTCCTGGCGATCGACGAGCAGGATGTCAATTTCGCGACCGAGTTGCCTGTGTTGAAAACCGTCGTCAAGGATGAACACGGAAGGAACCTGATCTGCGGACAACTCGCCGCCTTGCTGAATGAATTGCTGCTCGGCCAGACGTCCGGCATCATAACGCTCCGCCGCGACATAGACTGGCACGCCGGACTTACGCGCAATCAACAGAGGCTCATCCCCGTATTCGTCCGCCGTTCCATCGGGATCGACAAGAGAGGATTCCCGGCTTGTGCGCCCGTAACCTCGAGACAGTAAATCGACATGAAAGCCGCGCGCGGAAAGTAAACGGGCTAGCGTGATGGCGAAAGGAGTTTTGCCGGAGCCTCCGGTGGAGAGATTGCCGATGCTGATGACGGGATACCAGAGCCATCGGGTTTGTTCCCAACCGCGATTCAATCGGAGTTCACGGAGAGCGAGGCCGGTGGCGTAGAGAGGAACGAGCGGTAGAAGGAGAGGACGTTTCATGCCGGCCTCTCGGCTCTTCCGGCTTTGTGAAGCTCTGAACGCGGCTCGTCCGAGAAATGCAGGATATCGCGTAGCGCATCGATCGATCGGGCGGTTGCGCCAGCCTGTTGCTCGAAGACACGGCGGGCTCGCTGGCCCATGTTCGCGGCGTCGTCTCGGTTGATGAGTAGCTCGATCAGGACCTTTGCCAGTTCTTCTTTGGGCGCGATTCGAATTGCGTTTTCAACGCGGAGATCTTCGGTGATGGCGCGGAAATTCGCATAATTCGGTCCTATGACGATCGGAACTCCGAACTGGGCCGGCTCCAGTGGATTGTGGCCACCGGCTGGGACCAGGCTCCCACCGACGAATGCCACCGCAGCAATCGAGTAGATAGAGGCTAACTCGCCGATGGTGTCGAGCAGGACGACTTGGCCGGGCTGCAGCGATGGAATTGAGTTTGCGGGCTTGCTCTTCCAGTCGGAGCGGCGAACCCATGCGACTTCAGCGGCACTGAGCAGTGTGCCCACGGATGCAAAACGCTCAGGATGGCGAGGGGCCAGCACCATGACCAGATTGGGATCTGAGGCGAGCAGGGACGGCCACGCTTCGAGCAAGGCGGCTTCCTCGCCTTCGAGGGTGCTTCCGGCAACGAGGAATCGCAGACCACCCGCTGCGCAGGCTTTCAATTGTGAAGTAGCTTCTGCCTCCTGGACCGCGCGGACATCAAACTTAAGATTTCCTGACACGCTGACGAGTTCCGGTGGGCAGCCGAGCGCGACAAGGCGCTCCGCATCATTGCTGCTTTGCGCGAGGATTCTTGTGAGATTGCCGAGGATGGGTTTCCACAAGCGCTGCAGCATCTGGTAACGCGGCCAGGAGCGATCGGAGATGCGGGCATTGACGACTGCTACAGGGATGTTGCGACGGAAGCAGCCATCGAGCAGGTTCGGCCAGAATTCCGTTTCGGCGAGGATCAGCATTTGCGGCTGGAGCGCGTTAAGGTAGGCGCGGACTGCCCACGGCAGATCGAGGGGGCAGTAGAAGACTCGGTCGGCTCCGAAGCGGGTGCGAGCCAAGTCCTGGCCGGTGCGAGTGGTGGTGGATATCAGCAGGCGATGGCTTGGAAATGCGGACTCGATTTCCTGTACCAGTCGGCTGACTGCCAGCACCTCGCCCACAGAAACGGCGTGAAGCCAAATGACAGGCTTGCCTTCCGCACTTGTGGACCGCAACCGAGCTGGGACTCGTCCCAACCGCTCGCCGAGACCGTCACGATATTTCTGCGTGGTCGCCATTCTCCATAGCCACCACGGAGCCCCAGCCACGAGGGCTGCCAGCAGCGCGAGGTTGTAGAAAATGAAAATCATGCGTGACGGAATTCTCGTTGTAGCGGTCTAACCCTCAAATGATACAGTCGAGCACTAGTCAAGTCTTTTATGGTAGGGCTCTGATTTGATTGGGGAATGTTGGTGTCCGCGAGAATTTTGGACACCTTGCGAATTAGAAATCGCCGCTGTTCATGCGGCTGTGTCCATTTGGGGTGGACACTCACACGTTAGCACAATTGGGTTGTGCGTGCTGTCACGTGTGGAGTGATTTGGAACAGTACGTAGGTGTGGGAGTTGCTGCGGGAATTGCGCGACGGTCCCTGATTCGCATTACCTGAGTTACCGATGTGGGATTGAGTTCGCGCTGCGGAGGCATATGGTTTAAGCAGTGCATGGGTCGGCAAGTGTTGGAAATCTATGCACCACGTAAAGGGCCCGCTTAACGGCGGGCTTTTTGCGTACAGCTGTAACCTGGGGCCGGTAGAGTGGGCTTTGAGGTGGAGGCCCGATGAGTCAGCGCTTTGTCCGGGCCTTAGCATCGGTTGTTTACAGGGGCGTGGAGATCGTTGCGGGTCTGCCCTACTTCCTGATCGCGGTGTGTGTGTGGATCGCGGAGCGCT
The DNA here is from genome assembly GCF_039994875.1 of Telmatobacter sp. DSM 110680. Lineage (GTDB taxonomy): Bacteria > Acidobacteriota > Terriglobia > Terriglobales > Acidobacteriaceae > Telmatobacter. The sequence goes on from NZ_CP121196.1 coordinate 313,936, forward strand.
TCGAATCAAAAGAGGATTGACTCTCCTCGTTGGGATCTAGTTCCACTAATTTGACCGCTTGGGGAAACACCTCAGCCAGGAGCGACGCTGGGTAAAGCGCTGCGCTACCGTCGTCGAATTCGATGAGCACCCCATCACGGGTTTTTTCTGCGGTGACGATCTTTGGTTTCTTCTGCATGTCCATGATCTACCTAGTTTGAGATGCGCTCGGAGCGACGTCTACCCGTTAGCGGACATTACTGCGCTGAACACCGTCTCCTTTTTTGGGTTCACAGATTTTTGAACTTTAGTGTGCTGTTTTGGACAGTTTGAGAAAAGCGGATGTCTTAAGGTAACGAAACAACCCATCGATTTCAGAACGAGGTACCTGAGCACGATGAGCGACCGCAGCAATACAACAACAAACCAGGCGCAGAATAATTCGCGTGAGAACCTTTTCTATTTTCTGCGAATACTGGCCACACAGGCTGGGCCTGATGGCGCTAAGTCTCGTGAGCTTTCGCCGATCCCGAACGAGCAGATTGAGAACTACATCCAGCGAAATGGACTTGTGCAGTAACGAGGGCTTCCCTGCCACTGAAGCGATGGGCCGCGCGGAGCGCGGCCTTTTGCTTTTGCTGTTGCTGTTGCTTCTGGCCCAGCTCCCGGAATTGTTGGAGACTCGCACGCGCGTCAAGGCTCGGACACCGATGATCACCCCACGAACGGTGGACCTGTTCGCGGGGGCCCGACGCTTGCGCTTGGCCTTGATGCGTGTGCGACGATTGGAGCGCTTCGGGCTGGGCCCGTTCTTTATAGCTTTTGCTTTTTATGGTGGCGCGGGCTTTGTGCTCGGCGGGCGCGAGGGGGCGCGGGGTTGCTTTTCGCGCGCTCCCCGATGCGACGACGCGAACGAGCTGAGCGATGTGAGCGGCGCGGTGGCCGGGCGGCGGGAGTGAGCACAGCGAACCGTATGCCAGAGGAGCGCAGCGACGGCGGCATAGCGCCGGGGGGCCACCGCCGCCGAGGGACGGCCCGCGCGATTCGGCGAGGAGGAGCAACGCGACGAGGAGCATCAGCGCGCGCAACGCGGGCCGGGACCGAGGCTAGTCCGACTGGAACGGAGCGCAGCGGAGTGGAAGGAGCACCGCGTATAGGCTGGTGAGTTTGGTGTATCTATGGTTCTTTATCTAAGTGGGTTGTATCGCCTCCTGGATCGACCGCGTTTGCACGATC